>NZ_JBVJWD010000019.1:50396-153946 GCF_055602785.1 Streptomyces sp. NPDC037301 | reverse complement strand
TCAACTCCGCCTACTGAGCCACAGACTCAGCACCCGCACCGCAAGCCAGGACCGGCACAGGCAGCAGCACCGCTGCCCATGCCGGTCCTTCGGCGACTGGTGTGGCAGACCGCCCGGCGGGGCTCGATGCAGCAACCCCCGGTTCCTCCGGCCGTCAACTGCCAGGCATCGCAAGGACGGCGCTCGGGCCACCGCCACCCGCTCGGCGACGCCGCGGCGATTCGACGTACGTCGACGCACCGACGTCAAGGACATGGTTGCTGTGGGTCTCCTGGCGTTCGTGACCTGTCAGAGGAGCATGGAGTCGACGTATCCACCGTCCGCGCGCACGGCGCCGCCGGTCGTGGCGGATGCGAGGACCGAGCTGAGATATACGGCCATGGAAGACGGGGGTCGACGAGTTCGTACACGAAATCCTCGACGCCGCCGGTGTGAGTCGGCCCGGCGATAATCGAGTTGACGGTGACTCCGGTGCCGGCGGCGTCCTTGGCGAAGCCCCGCGTGACGGCGAGCGGAGCGGTTTTCGACACGCCGTAGTGGACCATCTCCACCGGGGTGACCACCGCCGAATCGCTTGCGATGTTCAGGATTCGCCCCCAGGAGCGGTCCTTCATGGCCGGGAGGCAGGTGCGGATCAACCTGACGGCGGACAGGGCATTCACGTCGAAGTACTGGCGCCACGCCTCGTCGCTGATCTCCAGGGCAGGGGCCGCTCCGAAGATGCCCAGATTGTTGACAAGGATGGCGACGTCCGGAGCCGCCTCGGTGGCCTGCCGGGCGCCGTCGTCGGTGGTGATGTCACCGGGCGCGGCGATGAAGGCGTCACGGTCCGTCTCCTGCCGCAGTCTGTCGATGGCATCACTCCCGCGCGGGACGTCTCCGCGGACCCCGGACATCGATTGCGCACGCGGTGAGCCGCCCGGGGCGGGGCTGGAGATTCAGCGGGCCGAAGTCGTCCCGGCTGCAGTGCGGCTGTTCCGGCCGTGGCCGTGGACGGGGATCCTTCCGCTGATGGTTCACAGGTGATTCAACTCCGTTCACCTGCGCTACCCAGGATTCGCCATGGGCATGCCGCACATCTTCACGGCGTGCCCTTTACCTTGCAACGATCAGGAAGGACGGCTGCTGATGCGGCCAGCAGAGCGGCGAACACGGCCGGGTGGCAGATCGGGCGGACGACGACTCGCGGGGGTGGCTCTCACCGCGCTGCTCCTCGTGAGCGGCAACCTGACGACGGCATACGCCGATACCGGTTCGAAGCAGCGCACAGCAGGGCAGAGCGGGTCGGTGGCCGGCACGAGTCTGCCGGTCCTCACCCCTGGCGACGGGGCGTATCTGGAGGGCACGGAGAAGGCCGCGGCCACGCCGACGCTGGCCGGTGACTCCGTGACGGGGCTCGCGGTCGACGGGCAGGCGATCGACGCCGAGCGGACGGTCGGGGTGTCCCGGCTCAGCTTCGACGTCGGGTCGAACTCGACGGAGGCCCGCTACCACAACCACGTGCTGGTCAACGGCGAGTACCGGGCCGACATCGGCGACCTCGTCAACGAGCGGGGCACGATCGAGATCCCGAACCAGCACCTGGTCAAGGGCGAGAACAAGATCGAGATCCTGGCCGGCACAGTCGACAGCTCGTGCGGCACCAATTACGACGACTTCGTGCTGTCCGACATCAGCCTGGACCTGCTCGGCGAGGTCGCGGACGGCGAGGAGAACGAGTACACGTACTCCTTCGGCGACGGCAGTTGCGGTTCCAACACCTCGCTGCTGACGAAGGCCACGCTCAGCTTCTTCGTACTGGGCGACCCGCAGGGCACCACCGGCCTCCAAGTCGACCTGGACACCACGAAGTTCGCCAACGGCGAGCACGCCCTCACCGCGAGGACCGTCTCGGGCAAGACCGTCAAGAACACCGTGACGGTGAACAACGCCCCGGCGGGCGCCCCCCGGCTGCTGCCCAAGGACGGCACGCTGGTGAAGGGCCGGCAGCCGGTGTTCGCGAACTTCCCGGCGGGCGCCGAGGGCGACGTCGAGTCGCTGACCGTGGACGGTGACACGCCCGTCACCGATCCGCACCTCGGCAACGGCGCGGCGACCTTCTCCTTCGACGTCGGGTCGAACTCGATCGACGACCGGAACGACAACTACCTGCTCGTCAACGGCAAGCGCATCGACCTGGGCGGCACCTGGGTGAGTCAGCGGGTCGACATAGCGATCCCGGCGCGCCACCTGGTGCCCGGTGACAACACCATCACCGTCGTCACCAGTCCGTACAAGGAGAGCTGCGGCAACAACCGCGACGACTTCGATATCGCGCGGCTCGCCCTCGCTCTCGACGGCGCGACCGTCACGGGCCAGGACATCGCGGATTCGTACGCCCTGGGCGACGGCACCTGCGGCAACAGCGACGCCCGCCTGCGCGAAGTGGAACTGCACTACACGATCGACGCCCCGGCCGTGCGAGTCTCCGACACTCTCGGATCCGGCAACGCGACCCTCGGCTTCACCGTGGGCAGCAACTCGATCGAGGCCCGGTACCGGAACCACGTCCTGGTGAACGGTCAGAAGCACGTGCTCGACAGCGACTTCGTCAGTCAGCACGTCGGCCTGACGTTCCCGAACGAGTGGCTGGTCCCCGGCTGGAACACGGTCGACTTCGTCGCCGGTACGTTTCCGACCTCGTGCGGTGACAACCGCGACGACTTCGCCGTCTCCGACATCACCCTCACTCCGGCGAACGGCACCGCCACCGGCCGGATGGTCAAGGGTTCGTACAGCTTCGGCGACGGCAACTGCGGCGACAACGTCAATCCGCTGACCGAGATCGACCTCGAGTTCTTCGTCGAGGGTCCGGCCCAGGGCCTCCGTGCCGATCTCGACACCACGAAGATCGACGACGGAAAGCACACCCTGGCCGCGACCTCGAAAACCGGCAGGACCGCGACCCGCGTCCTGGTCACCGACAACTCGGCGCCCCAGGTCTCCGCCAGCACCCCCGCCACCGGCCAGAGGATCACCGCGTCGGTCGTCCTCGACGTCCGGCTGGGGGACCTCTCCGGCGTGGTGGACGGCCCGGACGTGAAGCTCGACGGCAAACCGATCCAGCTCGGCGCCTTTGTGGGCCCCGACCTGTCCGCCGGCGAGCACACGCTGTCGGTGTCCGGCACCGACGGCGTCGGCAACAGCGGCACCCGCGAGGTGAAGTTCACCTCCGCCGGCATCCCGGACACCCCCGCCGACCTCACTCCGAAGTCCGGCACGACCGACGCGGGCAGCAATGTCGAACTGTCGGCGAAGGTGGCCGAGCCCGACGGCGGCAAGGTGAGCGCCACCTTCTCCGAGGCCGAGATCCTCACCCCCGACCAGGTGTACGTGGGAACGGCCACGTCCGTTCCCACGACGCTCAAGGTCAAGGGCGAGAAGAAGGTGAAGGCCGACGGCCTCGCACCCGCCGACGGCAGGACGCTCGACGCGCCGGCCGCCGAGGACGTCACGTACCAGCGGTTCGACGTCCGGGTGAAGGGCCATGTCGACGCGCCGGTGCTGCGCTGGGAGGGCGTCATCGACCCCGAGCGGCTCGCCGCGCTGCGCGTGTGGAACACCGGGACGAAGCAGTGGGATGTCCTGACCAGCGCCCGCGGCGCCGCCGACGGCGACACCGTCCTGACCGCCGTCGTCGACCGGAAGTACGTCGACCGGCAGCAGGCCCACGTCTTGGTGACCGGCGAGGACCCGTTCGCCGACGACATCGACGCCGGTGACCCGAACGGGTTCGCCGACCCCGACTCGTACGACTTCTCGATCGTCCACTACACCGACACGCAGTACCTCTCCGAGGGCGCGGTGGAGCAGGAGACGCCCGAGGAGCGCGCGGTCTGGGAGAAGGCGTACGGAGACGTCTCGCGCTGGATCGCGGACAACAAGGACAAGCGCAAGATCGCGTACGTCGCCCACACCGGCGACATCATCGAGAACAACATCCGCAAGCCCGCCGACGAAGCCACCCGGCGCCAGGTCACCGGCGAGCTGGAGTTGTCCTCGAAGCAGCAGAAGATCCTGGACGACGCGGGTGTGCCGAACGGTGTGATCGCGGGCAACCACGACAACCAGTCCGGCACCGAGAACGGTCCGGACGCGATCTACAACCAGTACTACGGGCCCGAGCGCTACCAGGCGCTCTCGAAGGGCTGGGAGCACGCCGAGTACGGAGGCCCCTGGCGCCAGGGCGACAACCAGAACCACTACGACCTGTTCTCCGCCGGCGGCCTCGACTTCGTGGTGGTCGGCCTGTCCTACGGGGTGACGCGCGAGGAAGCCGAATGGGCCGACTCCGTCTTCAAACGCTACCCCGACCGCAACGGCATCCTGCTCTCGCACGACTACCTCGCCCCGAGCAGCAACCCCGACGGACGCGGCGCCAAGTTCTCCGCGCCGGACGGCTCGATGCTGTACAAGACGGTGGTCCAGGACAACCCCAACGTGTTCCTGATCCTCGCAGGTCATGAGCACGGCGTCGGCACCAACGTGAAGCCGAGGGTCGGCGAGGTCGGTCACGACGTCGTCGAGCTGCTCGCGGACTACCAGTTCTACACGGTGTCCGCGGACCGGCTCGGGCTCACCGAGATCGGCGACTACCAGCCCGACGACCAGCTGCAGTTCGGCGCGAGCTTCTTCCGCATGCTCCAGTTTGACGTCGACCGGTCCGAGCTGACCGTGGACACCTACTCCCCGCTGCTCGACGAGTTCGGCGCCACCGAGTACGACACGAACCACCGTTACGACGGCACCGAGGACAACATGGTCCTCCCGATCGACCTCAGCACCCGCAAGACGACCTTCAAGACCGACTCGCTGGCGCTCTACAACCCCGTGAGCGTCATCGGGAAGACCAAGGCCGGCTCCGGTGAGGTCGCCTCGGTGACCTGGAAGGGACTCAAGCCCGGCACGACCCACGCGTGGTTCGTCACGGCGCGCTCCACCGGCGGCGGCGTGAGCGCCTCCGCGCCGAGCGCCTTCGTGACCAAGGACGCCCACGGCCGGCCCGGAACCTGGGGACCGGACGTGCCCGCCTACCCGTGGTTCACGTCGTCCGCCGACCGGCGGTGACCGGTTGACCCGCCGGTAGCACCTGTCCGGCACCCACGCCCGCCGTCCCGGACCCGAGCGGTCCGGGACGGCGGGCCCACCACTGCCCGGCCCTCGACAACGAGAACCGAGACCTCCATGTGTCCCGCCCCCTTGCTCCTGCCGGCACCCCTGCCCTCCTCCTGGCCGGCCCGGCTCCGGCCGCGCCGGCTGCCCGCAGCGCTCCTCACCACCGTCGCGGCCCTGGTGGCCGTGCTCGCCGTCGGCCTTGCCCACCCGGCCCCCGCCGCCGCGCACGACGCGACCTCGACCGCGTACGTCGAGGTGGAGGGCACCGGAGCCCATGCCGAGGCGACCCTCGACCTCGAATACGACCTGCTCATGAAGTCGGCCTGGCTGTACGCCGAGGCATATGAGGCGAAGGACCGCACGGAGCAGCTGCACCAGCTCGACACCCATGCCGAAGCGGTGACGGAATACGTCACCGGACGCTTCGCCGTCACCCGCGACGGCACCTCCTGCGCACCCCGCCGCGTCGGCGACGCGGACGTCCGCACCCGCGGCACCCGGCCGTTCGCCGTCCTCACCCTGGCCTACGACTGCGCGGGCGGCGCCGACGGCACGTACACCGTCTCCAGCGCCCTGTTCCCCGACTCGGAGAGCTTCGTCCACAGCACGGAGACGATTGTCCACTACGACGTCGACGGGCAGCGGGGCTCCCAGGTACTGACGGCCGCCGAACCGGCCCTGGAGACCGGCGGGCACCACGAGTCGCACCAGATCGTGGAGTTCTTCCTGCTCGGCACCGAACACCTGCTGTTCGGCCTGGACCACATCCTCTTCCTGCTGTCGCTGCTCATCGGCGCCCGCGGCCTGCGCGACATCGTCCTCACGGCGACCGCCTTCACGGCCGCGCACAGCGTCACGTTCCTGCTGGCGGCCACCGGTGTGGTGAACGTGCCGGGATCGGTCGTGGAGCCGGTCATCGCGGCCTCCATCGCCGTCGTGGCACTCGCGGGCGTCGTCCTGCGCGACCGGGAGGGGACCGGACGCTGGCGGCTGCCGGCCGTCTTCCTGTTCGGCCTCGTCCACGGTCTGGGCTTCGCGGGCGCGCTCGGCATCGACGAGAGCTGGTCCTGGGAGCTGCTGCTGTCGCTGCTGAGCTTCAACGTCGGCATCGAGACGGTGCAGTTGGGCATCATCGCCGCAGTGTTCCCGCTGCTGGCCCTCCTTCGCCGGACTCCCGCGCACCGCTGGGCCCTGCCCGCGATGACCGCGCCCATCGTGATCGTCAGTCTGTACTGGGTCTGGGACCGGGTAGCAGTCGCGGCGTGACCTGGGTGTATTGATCACGGGCGTCGTTGACACCGATGGGCCCTGAACATGGCGAAAGCCTCCGATGCGGTGGAGTTTTCCAGGAACGCACCGTACGGAGGCCTTCGTGTCGCACCGCATTTCCCGTGCGACCGTTCATGGCAGACGACTTCCGTCGACTGCGTGGGTTCCGCCCGGCCCGTTGCGAGCTCGCCGACCGCCGACCGCCGCCTGCTCGATACGGTCCCGGACATGGAAGTGATCGAGTCGCCGGAGGCACGCATCCACCGGTCAAGCGGGCAGTCGCGGCACGCTTTCGACGAGGCGACGCGTGTACGGGTGCGCGGGAGCGCCCAGCACCTGTGCGGTCTCGCCCTGTTCGACGATGTGGCCGCTCTCCAGGACGGCGGTGCGTTCGCACAGCGAGGCGACCACCGACAAGTCGTGGGAGACCATGACGAGAGTCAGGCCCTGTTCCTGCTTCAACTCGTTGAGCAGGTCGACGACCTTGACGCGAGTGGTGACGTCGAGTGCACTGACGGGCTCGTCGGCGAGCAGCACTCGCGGGTCGCACACGGTCGCGCGGGCGATCGCGATGCGCTGGCGCTGGCCGCCGGAGAACTCGTGCGGATAGCGCTCAGCGGCATCGGCCGGGAGTCCGACCCGCTCCAGGGCGTCGGCCACCTTGGGCCCGGCCGTGCTCCGGCTGTCAATGCCGAGGGAGCGCAGTGGTTCGGACACGATGCTGCCGATGCGCTGACGCGGGTCCAGCGACGAGTACGGGTCCTGGAAGACGCACTGCACACTGCGCCTGAAACGCCGCATCTGCTCGCTGTTGCGCGGTTTCAGCTCCTCGCCGTCGAACCGGACGGTGCCGGTGGTTGCCCGGGCGAGCCCGAGCAGCAGCCGCAGCAGAGTCGTCTTGCCCGCGCCCGATTCGCCGACGAGAGCGAGGCTCTGCCCGGTCTCCACGGTGAGGGAGATGTCCTCGACGACGGGCGCGGCGTGTCCTCGGTAGCTGAAGGAGGCTCCGTTCAGCTCCAGTACGGGCGTCATCGCGCGCTCCTCAGGTCCAGAGCTGATTCCAGCTGCCGCGCGCTTGCCACCAGCGCCTTGGTGTACTCCTCACGCGGGGTGCGCACGATCTCGCGGACGTCGCCCTCCTCGACGGCGCGGCCGTCCTTCATGACCAGAACGCGATCGGTGACCCTCGCGACGACCGCGAGGTCGTGGCTGACGAAGAGGACAGCCATGTCCCGCTCCCGTACAAGGGTGTCGAGCAGGTCGAGCATGTCGGACTGCACGGTGACGTCGAGGGCGGTTGTCGGCTCGTCCGCGATGAGCAGCTTCGGGTCGCAGGCCAGTGCCATGGCGAGTGCGACGCGCTGGCGCTGTCCGCCGGAGATCTCGTGCGGAAAGGCGCGGGCGATGCGGTCGGGCTCGGGCAGCCGTACTTGCTCCAGCGCTGCTACGACAGCCCGCTTCAGCTCGGCGCCCTTCAGCCCTCGCCTTCTGCTCAGCGGTTCGGCGATCTGCCTGCCGACGCGCATCAGCGGGTCGAGCGCGGTGAGTGGCTCCTGGAAGACGATGGCGGCGTCCTGGCCGCGCACACCCGTGAGCTGTTTCTCGCTCGCGCCCACGATCTGGGTGCCGTCGAGCTCGGCGCTGCCGGTGGCCGTCATGCCGTCGGGCAGCAGGCCGAGCACGGCGAGGGTGGTCAGCGACTTCCCGGAGCCCGACTCTCCGATGAGGCCCAGGCGTTCGCCGGGGGCCATGGTCAGCGAGAGGCGGTCGACGAGGACGCGCCCGTCGGTCGTACGGATCGTGAGGTCGCGTACGTCGAGGATGTTCACGCGCGCCTCCGCCGGGCCGCAGGGTCGAGGGTGTCGCGCAGTCCGTCGGCGATGAGGTTCACGCCGATGACGAGCAGGACGAGAAGGATGCCGGGAGCCAGGGCGCCTGCCGGGGCCGTGGTGAAGGTGGCCTGCGCCTCCTGGAGCATGCGGCCCCACGAGGCGTTGGGCGGCGGTGCTCCCAGACCCAGGTAGGACAGGCCGGCCTCGGCCAGCACCGCGAGCCCGAACTGGAGGGCCAGGTTCACCACGAGCGTCGGCCAGATGTTGGGCAGTACGTGCCCGGCCACGATCCGCGGCCACGACGTGCCCGAGGTGCGCGCGGCCGTGATGTAGTCCTGTGCCAGGACCCGCTTGACCAGGATCCGCACCAGCCGTGCCACGACCGCGCTCTGCGCGAGGCCGATCGCCAGCACGGCGGACCCCAGTGTGGCCGAGCGGGCGGCGACGATGAGCATGGCCAGCAGCAGCGTCGGGAAGGCGATCAGGATGTCGAGGAACGCGGAGAGCGTGTCGTCGAGCCAGCCCTGCGCGAACGCGGCCAGCACACCCAGCGTGCCACCGAGGGCGGCCGCGATGAGGACCGATCCCAGGCCCGCTTCGAAGGCGATGCGGGAGCCGGTCATCAGCTGGGTGAACAGATCGCGGCCGAGCTTGTCGGTGCCGAGGAGGTGGCCCGCACCGGGGCCTGTGAGCCGTCCGCCGGACGTGTCGTCGGCGGCGTACGGGAGCCAGAAGAGCGAGACCAGCGCAAGCACGGCGATCAGGCCGGCCAGGACGCATCCGACGGTCAACGTGTACGAGCGCTTCGTCGACTGCTTCATCGGGCACCTCCCGAGAGCCTGCCGCGCAGCCGCGGATCGATGACCCGCTGTGCGAAGTCGGCCGCGAAGCCGATGATCAGTACCGTGAGTGTGGAGACGAACAGCACGCCCTGGATCACCGGATAGTCGTGCTGCGCGATGCCGGTCGCGAGCAGGGAGCCGAGGCCCGGTAGCGCATAGACGGACTCCACGACCACTGCGCCCAGCAGCGTGGACGCCAGCTCGATACCGAGGATCGAGATCACCGGTACGGAGGCGTTGCGCAGCCCGTGCCGCCACATGGCCTGTCCGAACGACGAGCCCATGGCTCGCGCGGTGCGCAGGTAGTCGCTGCTCAGTACGTCGAGTGCGGCCGACCTGACGTAGCGGATCAGTGAGGCGCTCATCACGAGTGCGATGGTGATGACGGGCAGGGCCAGTGAGCGGATCGCCTCGACCGGCTGTGACCAGCCGTCCTGCGGGAAGCCGCCCGCGGGAAGCCAGCCGGCGTTCAGGGCGAAGACGGCTATGAGGATCATGCCGAGCCAGAACACGGGGACGGCGATGCCCAGTTGGGACACTCCGTTGAGCAGCGCGCCGTACCAGGTCCGGCGCCGATGCGCGGCCACGAAGCCGATTGGAACGGCGATGAGCACCGCCAGGACGAACGCGGCCACTGTGAGCGGGATGGTGACGTTCAGCCGAGAGGCGATCTCGGGCCCGACCGGCAGCGAGCTGACGAACGACGTACCGAGGTCACCGCTCGCCAACTGCCCGATCCAGTGGATGAACTGCTCGGGCAGCGGCTTGTCGGAGCCGATGGAGTGCCGCGCCGCCGCAATCTGCTCGGGGCTGGCGCCCACTGAGGTGAGTGCGTTGGCGGGGTCGCCCGGCAGCATCCGCAGCAGCGCGAACAGGACCACGCTCGCGAGCGCCAGCGACACCAGCAGGAAGCCGAGACGGCGCAGGAGATACCGGCCCATCAGCCCTTCTTGATGTCGTAGGCGAAGAACTGGGAGTTGAGGCCATTGACCGGGTAGCCGGACAGCTTGCTGTTGGCCACGACGATCTGCGGGTACAGGTACAGCCAGTCGCCGGCCGCGTCCTCGGCGGTCTTGCGGTTCACCTTCTTCAGGAGCTCGGTCTGCTCGGAGGTGCTGGACGCCTGCTCGGCCTCCTCGACCCACTGGGTGACCTGCTTGTTGTCGTAACCCCAGTAGAAGTCGGGGTTGCCGTACCAGACCAGGTCGCGGTCATTGACGTGTTCCTGGAGCGTGGCCGTGAAGTCGTGGTTCTTGTAGACCTTCGTGTACCACTCGTCCGGCGTGATCGTGTTGATCTTGACGGTGATGCCGACCTTGGCGAGCTGCGACTTGATGAAGGTCGCGGCGGTCGGGTGCGGGTCGTAGTTCGGGGTGTCGAGGGTGAAACTGAAGCCGTTCTCGTATCCGGCCTCGGCAAGCAGCTTCTTGGCGCGCGCGGTGTCGTACGCGTTGACCTCGGTGAGATCCTCGTACCACGGGTCGGTGGGCGGCACCATGGAGCCGATGGGCTTGCCGTAGCCGCCCCAGACCGACTCCAGCAGCTTCTTGTCGTCGATGGCGGCGGAGACGGCCTGGCGGACCTTGACGTCCGTGAAGGGCTTGGCCTTGTCGTTGAAGGCGAGCAGCAGCTTGGTCGTCGAGTTGCCGTCGTTGACCTTGTAGTTCTGGTTGCTCTTGAACTGGTCGAGGGCGTCGGGCGACTGCTCGCTCGTGACGACATCCACTGCGTTGGTCAGCAGCGCGTTGTTCAGCGCCGTGGCGTCCTTGTAGTAGTGGAAGACGACCTGCTTGTTGCCGGCCGCGTCACCCCAGTAGCCGGCGAAGCGGTCGAGGCTGAGAGCGGAGCCGCGGGTCCACTTGTCCAGTGTGTACGGACCGGTGCCGTCCTCGGTCGTCTTGAGGCCCTTCGCGTCGGAATTGATGATCCACACGTAGGAGAGGTTGTAGACGAAGGAGATCGACTTCTTCGACAGCTGGACCTTCACCGTGCGCGCGTCCGGTGTCTCGATGGACTTGATGACCTCGAGATTGCTCTTGCGCGCGGACTGCGAGTCCTTGGCTATCACCTTCTCCAGGCTGTACTTGACATCCTGGCCGGTGAGCTTCTTGCCACTGTGGAACGTCACACCGTCGCGCAGGGTGAAGGTGTACGTGAGTCCGTCGCCGCTGACCTTGTAGTCCTGGGCGAGCAGATTCTCGACCTTGCCGTCGTCGGTGAGCTTGAACAGCCCTTCGTACACATTGCCGTTGAGTGCCTCGGTGACGCCCTGGCCACCGCCTGCGGTGTTGTCCAGATTCTGCGGCTCGTAGAGCGAACCGATGTTGATTGTGGCGTTCTTGTCGTGCGCCCCACCGGTGGCGCCGCCCGCGTTGGAGCCCCCGCCGCAGGCCGTGAGGGTCAGGGCGAGGGCGGCGGCGGTGGCTCCGCCGTACAGGGAAGTCTTCTTGATGCTCATGAGGAGTACGCGCTTTCGTGCTGCGAGGCGGGGGAGTGCGGGGTTGATCAGTGCTGCGCGGGGAAGCCGTCGCGGAAGACGGGCCGCTTCTCTCCGGCCTCTACGGGCAGGTGGAAACGGTTCTGCCGCGGCGGCATCGGACAGTTGTACTGGTCGGAGAATCCGCAGGGCGGCACGAAGGCACGGTTGAAGTCGAGCAGGACGCGGCCTTCGCCGGTGTGGGTGACGAAGAGGAAGCGTCCGGCACCGTAGGTGATGTCGCCGTTGGTGAGGTCGCCGAAGACGAGCAGCAGGGTGCCGTCGTCGTCGAAGGCGCTCAGCGTGTACTCCCGGCCGTCCACGGTGAGCTCGATGTCACCCGGCACGACGAGGTCACGGGTGCCGCCGTTGTCCCGGATGTGCTCGAATCCGACCCGCCTGGCACCCGGCACCGGGGTGTACGAGGCCTCCAGCACCCAGGCCGGGTCGTACGGGAAGACATCGGTGCGATCGAATTTCTGGATCGCGGGGGACTGCGCGTCCCAGAAGCGGAGACCGTACTCGGGCTCGCCGGTGACGAAGTCGGTGCGCTCCACTGTGGTGACAGTCACAGAATCGGGCTGTCCGGAACGGGCCGCATCGAGGTCGGGGCGCTCACCGGCCGGGGTCCAGCGGGTCTCGACGAGGGCGAGATTCCCGGCGGCCGAGGTGACGGAGCGCCGCCGCTCGGCGCGCCATGCCTCCCAGTCCCCGGCGGGATCGGTCGGCTGGTCGGGGGCTACGGCGGCGTGGGACACGGCATTACTCATTCACGTAGACGTTCGTCGGCTGCCACGCCTCGAATGTCACGCTGCGTGAGCTTCAGCCCAAAGGACCTTCTTTATCTTTCATAAGGCAAGCTAATGTCAAATTTGGCTGAATAGTGAGACCAGGGCGGAGCCGGTGGCCCGAGCCGGCCGCCGGTGGTCAGGCGGCAGCACTCGGCCGAGCCGTGCGATGCCGGGCCGCGGCCCGCGTCGGAGGAGCCCGCTGGGCGCTCGCCTCCTTGGTGTGCAGACGGGGCTCGGCTGGTGGAGCGCAGCGTGACCGGTGTGCAAGAAGGCTCGCCTTGTCGAGGGCTGGCAGCCGGTTCCCGATGCCGTCGCGGCCTGTGGCAACGCGAGCGTGACCTGCCGCCTACGGAGCCGAGGGCGTCAGTGCCTCCTCCAGTTTCGCGAGCGTTGCCGCGTGACCGAAGAGACCGGGCATACCGCCCGAATGCAGGAAGACCGTGCGCTGCCCAGGTACCACGTCGCCGTCCTCGACCGCCGCGATCAAGCCGGCCATCGCGCGTCCGGTGTAGATCGGGTCGAGCACGATGCCTTCGGTGCGGGCGGTCAGGGTGAGGGCGGCCAAGGCCGCTGCGGTCAATGTGCCGTATCCGTCGCCGACCTGATCGAGCCGCAGCCTCAACGTCTCCGGTTTGCAGTGTGTGCCGGACAGGCCGGAGGCCAGCTCGGACACGGTCCGGGCAGGATCGGTGACGGCACCGCAATGGACGCCGAGCACGCGCGTGGAACCGAGCGGTTCGAGGAGGCCGGCCATCGTTCCACCGGAGCCCACCGCGACAACGACGGTCGCCAGGTCGGGTGCCTGGACGAGGAGTTCACGTCCGCACTCGGCGTAACCGCGTGCGCCGAGCACGCTGGAACCACCGAAGGGGATCAACGCCGGGACAGCGCCGTGCCGCCGCAGTTGCTCCGCCACCTGCTCGGCGGTGGAGCCGAGCGCCTCGCCGTCGGCATCACCCGCCCACACGACCGTGGCACCGAAGAGACTGTCGAGTGCGAGGTTGCCGGATGTCGACGATCCGGGCGCGCCGGACAGCACGAGGACGACGTCGAGCCCCAGCCGGGCGCCGGCAGCGGCGGTCAGGCGCGCGTGATTGCTTTGTGGCGCACCGGAGGTCACGAGGGCCGTGGCGCCGGCGGCGAGCGCTGCACCGCAGGTCCACTCGAGTTTGCGTACCTTGTTTCCGCCGCCGCCCAGGCCGGTGAGGTCATCGCGTTTGACCCACAGGTCACCCGCGCCCAGACCAATGGCGCGGGCCAGCCGTGGCATGGGCTCGAGGGCGGTCGGCCGGACTACGAGTACTGCTCGCTGCGAGGTACGGCTGTCCGAGGTCATCGCCACCACTCTTCACCTGCGCTGTCGTCGTGTGTGTCTTCGGATCATGCTGCCACGGCGGCAACCGCGCCGACGCCGGACGCGTTCGGCGTCGGGGACAGTGGCTACGGCTCATGCACTTTCAGGTCGAGCGAGACGGATGGCTTCGATCCGCTCGCACCACCCGAAATCACTGCCGTGAGGACTTCGTGCCTGCGGGCCGGACAAAAAGGTCCGCACGTCGCCTCGGTGCAACTCCCTCCTCGTGGGCGGGACGACATCCGCCCGTCCGGCATGCATGGCGGCGGTGAGCTCATCGGTATGACGGAGCCTCAGCAGCCGTACACGTACGTCCGGATCGCCGGTGCGCCGGCGGCGCGGGGCTACCGGGGTCCCGGCGTGAGCGCCGGGCCGACCCCTGTCCGCACCGGTGCATCCACGTACGTGCGGACTGATACCGGTGGGTGGCGAGCGTGCGCGCGGATCTCGAATGAGGCGCCCGGCACCTCAATCGTGGGGTGGTCCTGCCATGGCGATCCGGGTGTTGGCCCAGGCCACCAGCTTCGGGTCACCCAGGGTGCTGACCCATAAATCGACCCGGTCCGCACCCCGACCGGCAGGGCGGGGACCGGCCCCCAGCACGCGCAGCCCGGCGCTTCGCGCCGAGTCGATACCGGTGACGGAGTCCTCCACCGCCAGCGCGTCCTGCGGCTGCACGCCGCAGAGATCTGCCGCGGCGGCATAGACGTCCGGATGGGGCTTGGGCCGCAATGTGCCGCCCGCGACGACGATATGGCCGAAGTGGCTCAGCAGTCCGGCCCGGTCCAGGCTGGACTCCACCATGTCCAGGGGGCAGTTGCTGGCAACCGCGAGTGGCAGATGGCGGGCGGCCAGACGGACCAGCGCTGCCGCGCCCGGCATGGTGACGGGGTCTGCGGCGACCAACGCCGTGAAGTGTTGGAGAAGCGAATGGGTCATCTCGCCGGTGAGGTCAGGCTTTCCGGTCGCCTCGGCCATGAGGCTCCCGCACTCGGTGTAATGCACCCCCTTGGCTCGCTCGGCGAATCCGGCCGGGGGCTTGAGACCGAACTCTCTGAAGACTCTGTTGCGTGCGTCCTGCCAGTGGCGTTCGGTGTCCATCAGAGTTCCGTCGCAATCGAAGACGATAGCGGCCGGGGACCAGTCAAGGATGCGATGAGCTGTCATTTCTCCGCCGTTCTTGGAGAGTTCGCCGACTCCGTTCTGTCGCCGGGTTCGTGAGATGTCGGACTGCGGGAGAGGTGCGCTCGACGGTTCAGCCTGGGATGCCGAACGGTCTTTCTTGACCGCGCGCGAAGGTGGTCGATCCGCCTGCGTGGGGCCCACCGCTCCGGACATCGTCCGTCTCATGGGTCGAGCCCGAAAACATCGTGGTCACTACGTTAATTTTGTCCGAAGAGGGACGCAATCACTCCTTCGAGTGTTTGACGGCAGGTCGGTCGCAGGTTAGACGCGAGGGACGGGACGGCCGGTGGGTAACTGTGGAGTGCCGCGAGTTCGGTCAACTGCGTTGCGAAGTAGGTCCGTTGATGCAAGGCGTGTCGTAACGGCCGCTAAGCGCGGTCCCGTTCGCGGAGCCATCGGGATGAGGTCGCAAATTTCACCGATGTCACCCACATGCACGCACGGTCGAAGAATAATAAAAGCTCCGCGGTCGGCGGCGCAGTGCCGCCAATGCGCGGGCGCACTACCCCCTGTATCAAACTCATTGCATGAATGAACGAAGGTGGAACATACGTGCAAGACAGGGCGAGAGCGACCCGGAGATCCCTACTGGAAGCCGCAGCGCAACTCTTTGTCGAACAGGGATACGCAGGCACCAGCATCAACGACATAAGTGGCCGCTCGGGGAAGACCAGTGGAGCCATCTACTTTCACTACTCCAGCAAGGAAAAGCTCGCCCTCGCCGTCGTCAGTGAACAGTTCGCCGCATGGCCGCAATTGGCCCAGCACTACACGGCCCCGGGCGTCCCGCCGCTTGAGAAGCTCGTCGCTCTGAGCTTTGAAATCGCCAGAGTGCTGCGCGAGGACGTCGTAGCCCGCGCCGGCGCCCGCCTGTGGGCCGAGCGCCGGGGCATCGACGCGCCCGTGCCCGCACCGTTTGCCGCCTGGACCGCGGCCGTCACGAGGCTTCTCGCCGAGGCCCGGTCCAGGGGCGAACTCGCCGAGGGGATCGAGCCGTCGGGCACCGCCACGACACTCGTGTGCGCGCTCTTCGGTCTCTACAGCCTCACCGACGAGGTGGCGAGGGAGCAGGAACTCGGGTCCCGGCTCGACCAGTGGTGGCTCCTGGTCCTGAACGCGCTGCAGGCGAGCCCTGACCCCGCTGCCCTGATCGCACGAGCGCGAGCACGGTTTCCCGTGAACGACCCGCTCGCCCGGGCCGAGTGACAGTCCGGCGCCAGGTGGCCGGACTGCTTGCTCAGCTGCCCGGCGGGCCTGCCTCCGTGCTTCACTTCGACTCTGCCCATGTCCACGCAAAAAAAAGGGGCGAACTTGCAGGCTCGAGCTCCGTGGACCGAGGTGAGCCCGGTTGTGTGTCCAGACTTCGGTTCTCTACTTCTGTGTCCGGGCCACGACTTGGTGTTGCAGGTCCTCGATCTGGGTCAAGATGTCCCGGGCCTCCTCGACGTCCGCCGAGTCCACCGCGCCCGTTCCGCGGTTCGACGGCAGGTGGTTCCGGTGGGCGAGGAGGCGGAGGATGTCGGCGTGGTGCTGGTGGATGACGTCCAGGAGGGATGCGGCGCAGCGCTCGGCCTCGTCGTCGGGGCCCACGGCCACGCGGATGCCGAACGTGGTGGGGCGGCCCGCGCGTAGTTCGTCCAGGTGGTAGCAGATGACCCGGCCTCCGTGGACCGCGTCGAGGTCCAGGGGCAGCGCGAGAGGGACGAGGCAGGGGTCGCGGACGAAGACCCTGCGCTCGATCCGGTCCAGGGTGTCCGGTTCCGGTGGAGGGCCGCCCTGGGACAGCGGAATGGCCAGCTGCCAGGGCTGGTTGGTGAAGTCCATCGTCAGGTCCAGCGTGTACGGGCCCGTCTCGGCGAAGAGGAAGAACTCTTCGGGGAATTCCGTTCCGTAGCACTCGCGGATCACCTCGCGGGGACCGAGCCCCGCCTCGTACATCGCTCGCGCCAGACGGGCCATGGAGGCGTAGTCCGCGCGCGACGCCTTCTCGCCCGCCCGGCTCACGGCGTCCCCGGTCACTGCGGGCCTCCTTGGCTCGGCCTCGGGTCCTTCATGATCTGGTCGAGAAGGGTGTGCAGCTTGTTCCAGGTGTCCCTGAGGTCCTCGGCCGTCAGGGCCTCGATGATCTCCCTGGTGATACGGAGGGACAGTTCGATGGCCGCCTGCGGCTTCTCCTTGTTGGCCATGCTGCGCTGCTCCGAAAGCTCCTTCGCGCTCGTTTCGAGCGCGTCCAGATGCCTCTTCACCTCGTCGCTCTCCATGGTCAATGACGGCTTTTCGGTCATCAGTTTGACCATTTCCTCGACGTGCATGAATATCGCGTTCTGCAAACGAGTCTGGTCGCCCGACCGCACGCCCTGCGGGTTCTCCTTGCGGAACTCCCGGGCCAGGTTCATCGCGCTCGCGGTCGTCTGTGACTGCATGACCAGCGCGTACGCCTGATGGCTGCGGCGCAGATCCTCCGGCTCATGCCCCGGGAACCGTTCCCCGGCCGCCAGTTCATGCACGTCCTCCGGCGTGACCGTGAGACCGCGCGTCGGGTCACCGGGGAGCGGACTCGTCACGGTGCTTGCACTCGGCGTGTAGGCCATCGAGAAGTTCTCCCTGCCGTAAGCACCCGTCATCTGGTTCCTGGCAGTGCGGCCTTCGGCTGCCCCGATTCCGTAGAAGGAGCCCTGGGAGGAGTCGAGCCCCGCCCGGATCTGCGGATTCTGGAATATGCCGTCGCCGGTCCTGTTGTCCCATGCCTTGATCAACGCGTTCGGTTCGGTCGGATACAGCATCTGCGGATGCACCTCGGCGATGGCCGCCCGGATCGCCCGGTCCACCGCATTTGCGAGCGTCGTCAGCTGAGCCGTTCGCGAACCGGCCAGCTTGCCCCAGTCGAAGCCGGCGAACGTGTACCCGCCGATCGTGAGCACCGGATCGTTCCGCATCGCGTTGAGGATCTGGCTGTACTCCGCCAAGACTCCGCGTCCGCTCGGCGTGCGCACACCGCCATCGGCGTCCTGACTCACCACGTGCACCTGCTGGTTGACCTCGGACAGGACGTTCACGGCCTTCTCCGTGTGCGACGAGGCGAGCACCGCCTCGCGGAAGATCCCGTACGGCAGCTTCTTCCCGTCGCGCCAGTTCGACTCGTTCGCCGCGATGGCCTGCCTCTTCTCCGCGTCGGACAGCTTCTGATACGCCTGCCGGACCTCGGCCAGCGGGACGCGGCCCTTGCTGATGTGTTCCCAACTCGGCGTCCACGTAAAGCCCATGGCAGCCATACGGAGGCGGTTCGGCTGGTCAATCCCGGCCATGGCAGCCCGGATTGTGTTCTTGCCCTCCTTGTTCTCCTGCGGGTCCAGCCGTTTGTACGTGTTGACGCCGATCACCACAGCCGTGCTCGCCGTCGCCAGGTCCTTCTCCTCGGAGCCCGCCCACGCCTCGTCCATATAGCGCGAGGCGATGTCCGACTCCACCTCTCCCGGCTGCGCCGCCATATTGACGACGTATCCCGTCATCGCCTCTCTCCCGAGCATGGGAATACGAATGCGGCTCAGGTTCTCGATCGGCTGCCGGGCCTTGGCGAGCTCGACCGGCCCCGCCGCCTCCCCGATCCTGTAGGGGAACACCTCTCCGCTCAGCGGCACGTTTCCCGTCTTCGCCGTCTCATTGGGACTGACGTTCATCGTCGTGCGGATTTCCTTGTCCTTCTCCGCCCCGGAGAACGACTCGGTCGAAATCGAGAAGCGAAGACCCCTGATCCGGCCGTCCAGACGATCCTGCTGGGTCCGTTCGATCCGCCGCCCCGCCTTGATCTTCTGCTCGTAACTCGCGTGCAGATCCCCCGCGTCGTCGGAGCCGCCCGTGTCCCCGCGCAGTTCGGCGAAGGCATCGTCCACCAGTGAACGGTTGAAAGCGGACAGATCGCGGGCCGCGTACCAGCGCTCGTTCTGCTCCCCCCGGGCGATCCAGCCCCGCCCCTCCTCGGCGGTGGACCGCTTACCGGCCTTCTCGGCGAGGGCCTTCACCCGCCAGGTGGTGCTGCTCTCGACGACATCGAGCTTGATTCGGACCCCGCCCCGAGCCTTCGCCGCGCCCTGCAGTGCCGATTCGAGGTCGTTCCCCCGCACGACCTCGTTCCTGCTCCGTTGCGCAGCCGCATCCCACCCGCGCTCAGCGGCCTGCCGGGCGGCCAGGCGCAGATCACTCGGCGCGTCGGTCCGGTCTTTGTCGCGGTCCTTCTTCTTCGGCTTGTCCTTGCCCTTGAGTTTCGCCCAGAGGGCTTTGCCTTTCTTGGCGATGAAGTCGACGATTTTGTCGATGGCGCGGTTGACGGGTTTGGCGACGGCGTGGAAGACGGATTTGACCTTGTTGGCGAGGGAGCCGATGCCGAGGAGTGAGGCGAGGAAGCCGATGAGGAGGGGGACGCTGGCGGCGAGTGCGGCCTCGACCATTTTGGGGACGCCTGCGGTGCCGCCGTTGGCGATGGCGATGACGGCGTCGAGGACGGCGTTGACGAATTCAACGATCTGGGCGCCCTGGTTCACGATGAACGTGACGATGTCGATGATGCCTTTGACGGCGCGGACGAAGGCGGAGGCGGGGTTGAGGAGGGAGATGATCCAGGTGATGCCCGCGATGATGACGGTGGGGATCAGGTAGCTGGTGAGTTTTTCGAGGATGGTGGCCTTGAGGTCGCCGGCCTCCTCGGTGATTTCCTTGGCGGCGCCCGCGGGGCCTTCGCGGGCGAGGGTCTGGGCGACCGGGACGGATTGTTCGACGGCGGTCATGGCCTGGTCGGGGATGCCCTTGCGGGTGATGCGGGCGCGGATGTTGGCCCAGGTCAGGCCGAGGAGGGAGGCGATGAGCTGGATGATGCCCTTGAGGTCGAACTTCTGGGGGAGTTCGAGGCCTGCCTTGACCGCGGTGCCCAGCAGCCAGGACACGACGCCGGTCTTGAGGTGGTCGGCGACGTTGGTGATGAAGAGGTTGAGGCCCGCACCGACTGCCTTGACCAGGTTGCCCAGGAAGCCGATCGGGTCCTTGATGATCTTCATGATGGCGGAGGCGGCCTTGGCGAGGATGCCGAGGAGGAGGTTCTTCAGTTCGTTGATCGTCTTGATCGCGCCGACGATGGCGTCCTTCGCCTTGTCGATCAGGCCCTTGTTGGCTTCCTGGAGCTTCTTGATCTCCTCGTCGATCTTGTTCAGGGCTGCCGTGTACTTCGTCGCGAGGTCCTGGACGAGTTGTTCGGACTTCTCGTTGACGGTGGCTTCCAGGTCGTCGAACTTCCCCGCGAAGTCCTTGGCCGCGTCCTCGCCGAACTGGCGCAGGTCGGCGGGAAGTCGGTCCACCTCCGCCTTGAGCTCGGCGCGGCCCTTGGCGATGCGGGCCTTCGCCTTGCCGAGTTCCGCGCCGATGATGTCGGCGACGGACGAGATGACCGTCTGCATCTTTGCGACGTAGAGCTTGCGGGCCTCCTGGTAGAGGTTGTTGGCCTCCTTGGGCAGGCCGGCGAACTTGTCCTTGACCCAGCGGGCCTTGCCCGTCCAGCCCGAGTACCGCTTGTCCTTGTAGGCCTTCATCCGGCGCTTGTGGTCCGCGGTGAACGCGTCCCGGGCCGCTTTCTCACCCGTCGTGAACGCGGTGTCGACCTTCTTGTCCAGGCCGGACAAGGTGTCCTCGACGTCCTTCTTCGTGCCGTCGTAGACCTTCTGCAGCTTCGCCGTGACCTCGGCGCGTTTCTTCTCGTCCTTCGACTTGGTGTCGCCCTTCCCGCCGTCGACCTGTTTCCCGGCCGAGGTACGGGTCGCGGTCAGGGCGTTCATGGCCTGGGCGCCGGAGGCCGCCGCTCCGGCCTTCGCCGTGGTGAGTTGCTGGGTTTCGGCCGCCTTGCCCTTGGCGGGGGCCTTCGCCGAGTCCGTCTCGGCGGTTTTCTTCGCGGACAGGGCCTGATCGAACTCCGGCTCGTTGCCCTTGGCGAGCTGCTCCTCGGTGACCTCGGCGTCGGCCATGGCCTGGTCGTTTTCGGCCGGGCCTTGGGAGAAGTCCGTGACCGCAGCCGGCTGCTTCTCCGGGATCGCGTCCGTGGCGGAGGGGGCGCCCGGATTGGCCGGGGGTTGGTCCGGGGTGAGCGGCGTGACGGGTTTGTCCTTGGCGGCGGACGTGTCCGGCGGGGCCTTCGTCGCGGTGTCGATGTCCTTGGCGGAGGACTCCTTGCCGTCCGAGACCTTGCCGTCGACCTCTGACTTGATCTTGTCGGCCTTGCCGGACTTGGAGAACTTGTCGGCGTCGTCGAGGTTCTTCGGGGCCTGCGCGTCGATCGCCTTGTTCACCGCGTCGATGAACGCCTGCTTGTTGAACTCGCCGGGCTTCGCCGCGTTCATCTTCTCCGCGTTCGCCGCCTTGCCCTGCGCCTCCCTGTCGTCCGGCGGAGCCACCGCCGCGTCCTGCGCCGACTTCGACTCGGCCGCGGCGGGTGCATGGACCGCGATCCTCGTCCGCTTCGCCGCCACATCCGCCTTCACCTTGCGGAAACCGGGAGCCTGGGCGGGGGAGGGTTTCACGGGGGCCGTGTAGCGCTGGGCCACCAGGCGGGCGACCGCGCTGTTGCCCGCCGCTCGCTGCAGGCGCTGCAGGTCGCGCGAGCCCGGGAACGCCCGACCCGGGGCAGGGCGGTCGGCCGGGGCACGTTCCGGCGACACACGTTCCGGCATCGTGGCGGGGGGAACGGTCCGGGGCGAGGCGGGGTCCTTCTCCGGAGCCGCCTTCATCCGTCCGCCCTCCTGGCGATCACCTCGGACCCGACGTGTCAGCATGTCGAGAGGCGAATCCCGAGTCCCTGGCCGACGGAGCAGTACTCGGGGCAGGCAGTGTTGCCCGTTCGGACAGCGGCGAGTACGCGGCACGTCGTCCTCAGCAGCCTCGTCGTGGTGCGGCAGGCGGGGTCCGGAGCACGCCGCCGTTCAACCGGGCTCCGCAAGGGGGCCGGGGTGCGGAGTGTGCGCGGATCGCGGCACCGTAGTCGCCGCCGCGGCCGGACAAGATGCCGTTCAGTCTCTCCGGCGTGCCTGGTCCCGCCGGTGCGGGCCGGGCGGTCTCAGGCCCTGGCGGGCTTCCATGTCGAGGCAGCGGGCCGACAGGAGGGCGAATCGGTGGGGAGCCGCTCTCACGGCAGGCGCACAGACCGATCAGGTGATGTTCTGTCTCAGCCTCCTCTCAGCGGGCGCCGTACAGGCTGGAACCGTCCTCCCGGACCACCGGGTGTCCTTCACCCGAGTTGAGGAGGAGGTTCCCCATGACCTCCCACACCGTGGACCCGCCTGTCGTTCCGGCTGGAGACTTCGCCGACCCGAGCGCTACGAGCACGGCCCGTCGGCTGCACCACTTCTTTCAAGGCGCCTGTGACCGCACACCGTGCGCCGTCGCCCTGGAATGCGATGAGCAGCGTCTGACGTACGCCGATCTCGACGCACGCGCCAACCAGGTGGCTCACTACCTGCGCCATGTGGGCGTCGGTACGGGTACTCGCGTGGCTGTCCTGCTACCGCGTTCTGTGGGCATGTACGTCTCGCTTCTGGGCGTGTGCAAGGCCGGGGCGACGTTCGTGCCGCTCGACCCCGCGTCCCCACCCGAACGCATCGCGTACATCCTGGGCGACGCAGGGGCCGGCGTCCTGCTGACCACGGGCGTTCTGATGCCGTGCACCGGGCGTGCGGAGACGGAGCAGCCGGGAGCGTGCCGGGTGATCCGGACCGACGCCTGGGCCGGTGAACTCGCTCGTCTTCCCAGGACACGGCCGCCTGCCGACACGTCCGCCGCGGGCCGGTACGAAGGCGATCCCACCGCGTACATCATGTACACCTCGGGCTCCAGCGGCAGGCCCAAGGGCGTGGAGATCGCCCAATCAAGCATTTGTAACTTCCTCGGTGTCGTGACTCCCGTGTACGCCGTACGCCCCGATGACCGGGTGTTCCAGGGCATGACCATCTCGTTCGACTTCTCCATCGAGGAGATCTGGCCGACCTGGGCGGCAGGCGCCACGCTCGTCGCCGGGCCGAGCGGTCCCGCGCGGCTCGGTGACGAGCTCGCCGACTTCCTGGAGACGCGTCGCGTCACGGTGCTGTACTGCGTGCCGACGCTGCTGGCGACGATCCCGCGCGACCTGCCGCGGGTTCGCAGTGTCGTCGTGGGCGGCGAGGCGTGCCCGCAGAGGCTCGTCGAGCGGTGGAGCAGGCCTGGACGCCGCATCCTCAACACGTACGGACCGACAGAGGCCACGGTCACGGCGACCTGGCAGGAACTGCGTGCAAACCGGCCCGTCACCATCGGGCGGCCTCTGCCGACGTACTCGGTGGTGCTTCTGGACGAACAGCGGCGGCCCGTGCCCCACGGTTCGGCCGGCGAGATATGCCTGGGCGGTCCCGGCCTGGCCCGCGGTTACGTGGGCCGGCCGGACCTGACCGCCGACCGTTTCATCGAGCACCCCTTGGCTCCCCGGGGCGGCCGGCTCTACCGCACCGGTGACCTCGGCCGGATGACCGTCGACGGGGAGATCGAGTACCTGGGCCGGGCCGACGCCGAGGTGAAGATCCGGGGATACAGGGTGGCACTCGACGAGATCGACAACGTGCTGCTGGAGGACCCCGGCGTAGCTCAAGCGGTCACCGCGCTCGTCGCGGCGCCGGACACGGGCAGGTCTCCGCAGACCCGGCACGACCTGGACCCGGCCGGGCACATCGAGACCGGGAGCGCCACGGTGCTCGCCGCCTACGTCGTACGTGCCACAGAATCTCCCGGTCCGGACGCAGCCTCCGACGGCGACCTCGCCGCCCGCCTCCACGAGCGCCTGCAACGTACTCTGCCCGCCTACATGGTGCCGTCGTTCCTGGACATCCTCGACCGCCTTCCCGCCATGCCGAGCGGCAAGGTCGACCGCCGGCTGCTACCCGCTCCGACCGGCCGCCGACTCATGGGGATCGGCCGCATGGTGCCCGTCCGTGGTGAGCTGGAGACGCGGGTGCGGGACGCCTGGGCACAGGTGCTCGGCCTCGCTCCCGACGAGGTGTCGGCCGAGGCGAACTTCTTCACCGACCTCGGCGGCCACTCGTTGCTCGCCGCACAGGCCGTATCGCTTTTGCGCGGCCGCGACGGCGGAACCGGCCCGACTCTGCGCGACCTGTACGAGCACCCGACAGTGCAGAAGTTCGCAGAGCGGATGCGCGCCTCGGCGGCCACCATGGCCACCAGTCCGCCCCGCCCGTTCATCCGTCACAGCCGCTGCCGGATCGCGCTCGCCGGACTGGCCCAGGCGGGGGCCTTCTACCTTGTGCTCCTTCTGCTGACGCTGCCTGTGGCCGTCTCGTACACCGCACGCCACGGCCAGGTCTCGGGCGGGGAGGTCGTGCAGCCGGCGATCGCCGTCCTGGCCGGCTACCTGGCGGTGCGCTGGATCGTTCCTCTCGCTCTGGCGCGCCTGCTGGAGAACGGCATCGCACCCGGCCGCTACCCACTGTGGGGGCTGACCTATCTGCGCCTGTGGGCGCTGAACCTGCTGCTGGAGATCAGCCCGTTGCGGGTACTCAGCGGCTCTCCCATGATGGCTCCCTACCTTCGGCTGCTCGGTGCACGTGTAGGAGCCCGCACCACGATCGCTACCGGCATGATCGGTCTGCCGGCTCTACTGAGGATCGGCAGCGACGCGGCGGTCGGCTACGGCGTTTCACTTCGCCCCTGGAAGGTCGCGGACGGATGGGTCACCGTCGCTCCGATCACGGTGGGCGAGCGGGCCTTCGTCGGTGCCAACGCGGTGCTTGAACCCGGTGCGTGCATGGGGCCGGGGTCCGCGCTCGGTGAGCAGTCCGTGATCGGCCAGGACGCGTCGATGGCTGCCGGAGCGCGCTGGACCGGATCACCGGCGCGCCGGGTCGAGGCCCTCGCCCCGGTTGTCGAGACAATGCTTCGCACACGTGGCGTTGCAGATCACTGGCGGCCGCGACATCTGTTCGCGGCGCTGCTCGGCCTGGTGTTCCTGGAGCTGGCTCCGCTGCTGACGGTCCTGCCCGGCATCGCGTTGTTCTGGTTCGCATGGCTGCGCTGGGGTGCGGGCTCGGGGCTGGCTGCCACCGCGCTGTCCGGCCCGGTCTTCGTGGGTACGGTGTGCTTGGTGGTCGCCGTCGGCAAGCGCGTGGTCCTGCCTGAGGTGCCCGTGGGCATCCACTCGGCGCGCTCCTCGCTCGGCGTGCGCAAGTGGGTCGTGGACAAGCTGATGGAGTACAGCCTCACTTTCACCAACTCTCTCTACGCCACCCTCTACACCGTGCCGTGGCTGCGGCTGCTCGGCGCGCGCGTGGGCCAGGGTGCCGAGGTCTCCACCGTCGCGTACGTCGAGCCGGGCCTGCTGAACCTCAAGGAAAGAAGCTTCGTCGCGGACAATGCGAGCATCGGTGCCGCCGTCTTCGCGGCCGGCCAGGTGGCCATGGGACCCACCACGGTGGGCAGCCGGGCGTTCGTCGGTAATGCGGCGCTGGTGGCGGCCGGCACGGAGCTGGGTGCGAGCTCCCTGGTCGGCGTGGGTACGGTCCCGCCACCCGACGGTGTGCCCGACGGCACCACGTGGCTCGGCTCCCCCGCGTTGCGGCTGCCGGTGCGCCAGAGCAGCGGTTCGTACCCGGAGGAGCTGACGTACCGGCCGACCCGCAGGGCGGTGCTCGTTCGTCTGGGTATCGAGTTCTTCCGCGTCACCATGCCCGCCTCGGTTCTGGCGACCAGTGCCTACCTGTACCTGCTGGCACTGTCCGGCCTCGCCCGTGGTGGCGGCCCGCTGGTCCCGGTGCTGGTGTCGCCCTTCCTGGCCATCGGCGCGGCGTTCGCGGCCATCGCCTACTGCGTGGTGGCCAAGCTCGTCGTCATCGGCAGGTACCGGCCGCGTGTCGAGCCGCTGTGGAGTTTGTTCGTACGGCGTACGGAGTTCGTCACCGGCCTTTTCGAGGCGGCCGCGGTCCCGGCGGGGGTGGGTGTGCTGGTAGGGACTCCGTTCCTGCCGGTGGTACTCCGAATGTTCGGTGCCCACATCGGCCGACGTACCTGGATCGGCACCACCTTCCTCACCGAGTTCGACCTGGTGGAGGTGGGCGACGACGCCGCGGTCGACAGGAACGTCTCACTGCAGACACATTTGTTCGAAGATCGTGTCATGAAGATGTCGACGGTGACTGTTCGGTCCGGTGCGGATATCGGCACCCGGGCCATCGTGCTGTACGACGCGGTGGTGGGCGAACGTGTCGGGCTCGGGGCGTTGTCCCTGGTCATGAAGGGGGAACACCTGCCGCTGGGGACGAGTTGGCGAGGGCTCCCCGCCGAAGGAGTGACGAGCCGTCCCCGACCGGTTCGGGGGGACCGGTCGCGGTCGACTGCGGTGCGCGACGCATGACCACAACGCGGCGGTGAGGAGGAAGACATGATTCAGGCCGAGACGCCCGGACCCCGCCCGCTCGCGCTCGTCTACCGGGGACCGGCATCGCTGCCCGGTTGCCCGGAGGCGGTCGCGGACCTGCTCGCCGCCGGCCCGTGGGAACTGGATGTCCGCTTCGCCGGCCCGCGCGAGGCCCTGAAGCTGTCGGCCGAGTCGCTGTCCAGGGCCCTTGTGTACGCCCAGCCGGGTGGCATGTCGCTCCGGCCCGCCTACCGGAAGCTGAGGCGGCAACGTGACGCGATCCGCGGCTTCGTCCATGGCGGCGGACGCTACCTGGGCTTCTGCCTGGGCGCCTATCTGGCGGGGGCCACCCCCGGATTCGCCCTGCTGCCCGGCGACACCGACCAGTACATCCGCTCACCGGGATGCACAGTCCACGACACCGGCAACACGCTGGTCGGGGTGATGTGGCGCGGACGGGCCCGCACTGTCTTCTTCCAGGACGGACCGTACTTCGCGCTCGATGGAGACGCGGACGCGACTGTCCTGGCCACCTACGCCAATGGCGCCCCCGCCGCGGTCGTGACCCGGTTCGGTGCCGGCCGCGTGGGGGTCACCGGACCGCACCCGGAGGCCGGCGATGACTGGTACACCGACAACCGCCTCCCGGTCCACCACACCCGGGACCTCGCTGTGGACCTCGTGAATGCGGTGATGGAGAGATGACCGCGGTGCCCGCACCGACAAGCCTCGATCCGACGATCGCGGTGCGACTGTGGCTCGTCCAACAGGTCTGACACGCGGGTTCTCCGTCGACGGCGTCGGAACAGGGCCCGTCCCCGTCCAATGCTCGCCGGGCTGGCTGATCGCCGACATCGCCCCGGGCAGGAGCCGCGTTGCGGCGATCGCCGTCCGCCCCCGCTGACTGCGCACGGCGGTCGGCCGGAGAACCCGACCGGCCGCCGTGCGACTGGTTACCAAGGAGCAGTCGGTGGCTCTGGCTCTTACCAGCCGACCGGGTGGTCGGCGACACGGGAAGTGCGGATCAGGCGCTCACGCGCGTCCTCGATCTCCCTCTCCCGGTCATTCGCGGACCGCCTGTCGTCATCCGGCATCCTGTCCCTGCGCTCCCGCTCGTCACCACGCCGTGCCTGCTCTCGCGCCGTGTCGATCCCGCGTGCATCACGCTCGCCTCGCCGGACCTCCCGGGCCGGGCGCCTGTCTCGACTGTCTGTCATTGTTCCTCACCTCACCTGCTTGTGGCCTCCAGCGTGTGCTGCGGGCACTGAGAGGACCCTGAGAACCCGCCATGCTCTCAGCGGCTTCTCAGGGGACAGTCCGTACGGTGCGGCACTAGGGTGGATGGAGAGGCTGCCATGCGGATGCTGATCATCGAGGACGAGCGTGGACTTGCCGCGGCGATCGCCGACGGACTCGCTTCGGAGGGCTTCGTCGCCGACACCGCATATGACGGTGTGGACGGGCTCTGGCGGGTCCTCCACGAGCCGCACGATGTCATCGTGCTGGACATCATGCTGCCCGGCCTGTCCGGGTACGAGGTCCTCAAGCGGATGCGGGCAGCAAATGTGTGGACCCCTGTGCTGATGCTCACGGCGAAGGACGGAGAGTACGACGAGGCGGACGCCCTGGACCTCGGCGCCGACGACTACCTGAGCAAGCCGTTCTCGTACGTGGTACTTGTGGCCCATCTGCGGGCGCTTCTGCGCCGAGGCGCACCACCCCGGCCCGCGGTGCTCGCGGTCAACGACCTCACCCTGGACCCCGCTCGCCGGCGGTGCCGTCGCGGGAGCCATGAGATCGACCTGACTGCAAGGGAGTTCACCCTCCTGGAATTCCTGCTCCGGCGTGCCGGCCAAGTGGTCAGCAAGACAGAGATCCTCACGCACGTGTGGGACGAGAACTTCGACGGCGACACCAACATTGTCGAGGTTTACGTCGGCTACCTGCGGCGCAAGATCGACACCCCGTTCGACCGCCAGACCATCGAGACCGTCCGCGGAGCGGGCTACCGGCTGCGGAGCTGAGGAGGACAGCGGATGCACGTCGACATCCGGGCTTGGTGGTCCCGCCGGTCACTGCGGCTGCGGCTGACCATTGCGGCTGCCCTCATGATCGCGTTCGGACTGGCCGGCGCCGCTGTGCTGCTCGTTCTGTGGCTTCAATCAAGTCTCGTCAGCGAGCTCGACCAGACCGCACTGCAGGACGCCCAAGTGGTTGCGGCAACCCTTGAGGCCGAACCGCGCGGCACCGAACTGCACAACACCTTCCACGGCGAATCCGCTGTCCAAGTGGTCGACGCCAAGGGAACAGTGCGAGCCAGCTCGGCGAATCTGCGCAACAAACCCCGGTTGTTCGACTTCCCGCCGAACGCATCCGGTACCCCACACGCCCGCACCGTCCACGACGTCCCAGTGGGCGAAAGCGGTGCCTGGCGTGCTGTGGCCGTCCCGGCCGGTACCCACCACGACCCGATGACCGTGTACGTCGCCATGTCCACCGAGGACATCGACCGTGGCCAGGCCAAGCTGACGTTCGGCCTCGCCATCACCGTGCCATCGGTCGTGGCCCTGCTCACCGGCATCGTATGGCTGCTCACCGGGCGCGCGCTGCGCCCTGTGGATTCCCTGCGCACCCAGACCGCCGAGATCACTGCCTCGGACCTGGGGCGCCGACTCGACGTGCCCCCCGCCGAGGATGCTCTGGGCCGGCTCGCGAAGACCTTCAACGACCTGCTTGGCCGCCTGGAGGCCTCGACCCGGCGGCAGCGAGGTTTCGTCGCCGACGCCGCCCACGAACTGCGCAGCCCTCTGAGTACCTTGCACACACGCCTGGAGGTCGCAGTCAGCCATCCCGAAGCCGCCGACTGGCGATCACTCGCCCCAGCCCTGCTCGAAGAGACCGAACGGCTTTCCCGGCTCGTCGACGATCTTGTACAGCTGGCCCGCCTCGACGCCCGCCCACGCCTGCGCAAACGCCCCGTCGACCTGGACGAGATCGTCTTCGCCGAGGTGGGTGAGGCCCGTCAGCGTACTTCACTCGTCATCGACCAGCGCGCCGTCAGCGCCGCACGAGTCCACGGTGACAGGGATGCCCTCGCCCGCGTGGTACGGAACCTGCTGGACAACGCGCTTCGCCATGCCGCCACCCGCATCGACATCCGCCTCTACGTCCTGGACGGCACCGCAAACCTGGTCGTAACCGACGACGGGCCCGGCATCCCTGCCGCCGACCGGCAACGCGTCTTCGAGCGCTTCACCCGACTCGACCACGCGCGCGCACGGGACACGGGCGGCAGCGGCCTGGGGCTGGCCATCGTCCGCGACATCGTCACCGCCCATCACGGCAGCGCCCACATCGAGGCCAACCACCCAGGTGCTCGGGTCGTCGTACGGATTCCCGTCGGTGATCGGTAGCGGCCGAGTCAGTGGGGGCGCGTCCGTGGATCGTTCGGACGAACTGTGGCTGCTGATCGATCCGTTGTTGCCGGAGCCGGAGCCGGAGCCGGGGCCGAAACCGAGAGGCCGGAGTGCGGGACCGGCTGCACGCCGTGCTGTCGGCCGGGCTCCGGGGGCATCGCGCGCTGCTCCTGTTGCTCGCAAAGCGGATACCTCGGTCGTGCGAGGAAGGTGGCTGCGGCGACCCCGGACCGCACAGCGGCACCTGGCCGACCGCGGGCCATCCGCGGTCGGCGCGTGGGTCACGGCGCTTGTGCCGCCGATAGCGTTCCTGCTTGCGGCAGGGCTGCGTCGGCTGCCGGGGCTTCGCCAGGAGTTGTGCGGTGAGGGGGCGAGGCCGTACGTGCGAGTTCCTCATCCAGGTCGTCCAGGGCGCGGCGGGCCGAGGCGATGCGCTCGTGAAGTGAGCCGCCGTCCACCGGCCCTGCGGCCACGGAGGGTGATTCCTCCGCTCTTTCCATGTCGCGGGCCTCGTCGAGCGAGGTGATGACCACACCGATCAGGACGTTCACGAGGACGAACGAGGCGAGCAGGACGTACGAGGCGTAGTAGACGATGCTCCAGCGTGAGATCTCCAGGCCCGCGCGAACTGCGTCGCCGATGCCGTCCAGAGTCATCAGGAGGAAGAGAGTGAGCACGGCGCGGCCGATGGAGCCGTAGTGCTCCGGGTCATGGCGGGCGAAGAAGACCCAGCCCACCATCGCGTAGACATACAGCAGCAGTGCTCCGACGAGCAGGAAGCTGAGTGTGCCGGGCAGACTGCGTCCGACCGCCACCAGGACGATCCGCAACTGGGGCAGAAAGCGGGCGGTGCGCAGGACGCGGGCCAGGCGCAACAGCCGTAGCACGGTGGTGTTCTCGCGTACGACAGGGAGGAACGCGCTGAGGACGACTGCGAGGTCGAAGAGGTTCCACGGGTCGCGGAAGAAGTCTTTCGGACGGTCCGCGTGGGCAGCCAGGCGCAGCAGGATCTCGACGGTGAAGGCTGCCACGCAGGTGTGCTCGGCCAGGCGTAGCCAGCGCTGCCAGTCGTCGACGACCCCGGTGTACGTCTCGATCCCGAGCAGTGCCGCGTTGGCGAGGATCAGGGTGAACACGGTGACGGCGAACCAGCGCGCCTCCGTGAGGGCGCGGCAGCGCCGCGCCAGGGACAGTCGGGTCGTGGGGATGCCGTCGGTCATCCTGCTCTGTTCCTCCGTGCAGCACACTGCTCCCGGCCAACCGGGCCGGAAGGCGGGCTTGTTGAATGATCACGCTCCAGGAGAGACTTCTACAGCAATGTAGAGGACGATGTGTCACCGGTACGCCGGTCGGCCGCCGTCCGACCCGGCAGAGAGCAGACCTGATGTTCGGCTTGAGTGAACTTGCCCTGATCCTCCTCGTCGTCGTCGTGGTCCTCGGGATCAAGAAGCTGCCCGAGCTGACGCGTTCGGCGGGCAAGGCGGCCCGGATCTTCAAGAGCGAGACCAAGGTGCTCAAGCGTGACGAGTGACGAGCCGGCCCGCCCGGAGAGGACGGGCCGGCGCCCGCTGTGGCTCCCGGACACCCTGACGGCTTCAAGGAAGGCTGGGCGAACTGCCCCGTGGGAGTCTTCGTCTTCCTGCCGCTGACGGCCGATTGCCCGTCTCGCCGAACCCCGTCCCCATCCGCGCGTCGCCACCCGTCCGCTGTCCGCCGTCGGGGCCCTCCTCGAACTGTGCAGCGCGCTCTGCCTCGGCCTGCTCGTGAGCGTCGGCACGGCCCGGCACGGCCCGGCTTCCCGGCAATCCGCTCCCGGACGGCTGGGCTGACCCGGAGGTGCGGGCCGCGGTACCGCACGACGAGGTCGTCGGCAAGACCGCGATCGGCGCGCGCGTCGCAGCGGCTGCCTCCTGCGCGTTTTGGTGCGGGACCCAGCGGGCTTTCTCTTCGCCACGAGCGAGTCTGCATCGTCGGTGCGGACTCCTTGATGCGGTCCCCCAGGGCCATGAGAACTTCATACGTCGTCGAAGGCTGGGCCGGTCCCCGAGGAGGCCATCCCCGATGCCGCACCGGTGTCTGCAGCAACGCAGAAACCAGCGAGGAGACGCAGAAGTTCGGCCCGGCCGACGAGCTTGATGATTCCCGGGATGGCGAAGCGCAAGGTGCGGCGACGGGCACGCGAGATCCTGGGGGAGGATCCCGTGGCTCTGGTCTGGTGCGAGGTCCACAAGCCCATACCCAAGCCGCCCGAGGAGACTCACCGAGCCGCAGGCAAGGGGCGGCTCAAGCCGGGACACCACTGGCTGCTGTATGCCGGAGCCGTGGTGTTCTTCTTCGTGGTCGTCCCGGTGATCCTGATCGACAAGCTCAGCGACCGCCTCGTCCGACCGCGGTCGTCGAGGCGGTCGCGGGGACAGCAGCCGGCCGCGGCGGGGACGGCTTCCGTTGCGCGCGGGTCGGCGCGGGGCCACGACCCGGCCATGGATCCGACCAACGGCATCTTCGACGGGAACTGGGACCTGACCGCCGGCCGACTGCTCCTGCGCTGGTACGGGCACTCACCCAATCCGAAGCGTCTCGTCATGCTGGCCCACGACCGGGTCTGCGTGGCCGCGTCTCCGCGCCGTCGGCTGTCGCCCACGAAGGCGGACGACTTCCGGACCGTCGCGGAATTCCCGTCCCACCAGGTACACGTCGACGGCGAGACCGGTCAGCCACGCGGCTTCGCCACGTTCCGACTGTGCTTCAGCGACGGCTCCTGGCTGGAAGTGGGACGCCTGGCCGAGGCCGAGGACGCCGACCACTTTCTGCGCGCCGTCGGCGCGTGACCCATGCGGGCAGCCGCTGAACACCCGGTGGTGTGCTCAGCCCTCGTCGTCCCCCTCGTCCTCGTCGGTCTCGAAGAAGTCCCCGATCTCGTCGACGACTTCGGCCGCGACCATGCCGCCGACGACACCGACGGCGAGACCCGCCGCACCGGCTGCGACCGCCGTGCCGATGCCCGGGCCCGAGCGGTGGTGGCTGTCGTGATGGTCATGACGGTGTTCATGGTGGGTGCCGCCGTACGGATCACCGTGTACGTATGTGTCGTGCGTGCCGTACGACGCGCGGTGATCGATCAACTCGCGGATCCAGCCGTCGACTTGCGTGTTCCAGTCGCGGGTGGCGGCTTCGTGATGACCGACCGTGAAGCGGGTCAGAGCGTCGTGGCCGGAGGAGACCGGAGAATGCCTCGATGCGTACGGACCCCATACGGAAGACATGGTCCGTGCCGACGAATTTCGTGCCGCCGACTTGGATGTCTGCGTCGTCAACGCTTGATGTGGCGGCGAAGGTGGGCACGTCGTAGTGCTGTCGTCCCTGACGCGTGGTGAGGTACTGCGCGGTTTGGGGTCCTCCGCCGGCCAGCGCGGTCAGGTTGGCAGCTCCGGTACGGGCCAGGAGCTGACCGAACCAACCGCGGTCGGCCTCGGCTATTTGGAAGCCGTCGGCGGTCCGTGCGCGTTTCCCGTCGCGGGCGGGTATGTGAATGGCGTTCGGGTAGGGGATGCCGGCCTTGTCTCGGATCTCTACATCGGCGTTTCCCGGGGCACCCGGTGTGCGGAGAGGGAGAAGGGATTCGCCTCGCGTCTGCAGTGCGTTGACCACGATTCCGCCCTGCCCCATGAGAGTGCGACGGCGACGGGCGGTAGAGCACTGCCGGCAGTCGAACAGCATCACCGTCTCACGGTCCGAACAGTGGCTCCTGTCCATCCCCGGGGTTTCGGGACCGAGTGCGGCGTGCCTTCTTAGCCAGGTTCTTGTCGTAGCCGCGGGCGTGGTTGCGTTTGTGTCGCTCCTTGACTGCCGTCGCTTTCGCCTTCCGGCGCGCCCGGCTGCAGCACGTATATAGCGTCCTACGAGGAAAGGACCTCGAAACCGGCAAGGTCACCGCCGCTCGACGACAGGAGCAGTTCGACCGGCTCGCCCAAGCGCACACGAAGGTCCTGGACCTGACCAGCTGGCACGAGTTCTTCCAGTGCGTCACGGCGGCCGGCTTCCGCAGCCGCAAGATGATCACCTCCGACAACGCCCTGCTGTACAGCTACACGATCTGGCTGATCGGACGCCACGACTTCGGGCTGACGGCCGATGAACTCCGTCCCGTGATCGGACGGTGGTTCTTCATGGCGCACACCACCGGCCGGTACTCCAACTCGCCGGAGTCACAGATGGAGTTCGACCTGGGACGGATCGGCAGTCTGCCGCCAGGTGACGGCCGAGCCTTCACCGCGGAACTCGACCGGATCATCGCAGCGAACTTCACCGGCGACTACTGGGACATCTCCCTGCCGAACCGGTTGGACACATCCTCGTCGCGTTCACCGGTGCTGTTCGCCTTCCAGGCGGCGCTCAACATCCTCGACGCCGAAATGCTCCTCGGCGACCAACGAATCCGTGATCTGCTGGACCCCTCAGTCAAACCCGCCAAGGCTGTCGACCGGGACAACCTGTTCCACCGCAAGACGCTCGCCAGACTGGGTATCACCGACCGGCGCCAAGTCAATGCCATCGCCAACATGGCCTACGTGACGTGGCCAGCAGGCGAGCTGTCCAACACCGACGCACCACATGACTACTGGCCGAGAATCACGGACGCGATGGACCCGGAGGTGCTCGAGCGGCAGGTACGATGGCACGCGCTCCCGGTGGGCTGGGAACAGCTCGACTATTTCACCTTCCTGGAACGGCGGCGCCAGCTAATCGCCAAGGTCGTGCGGGAAGCGTTCGAAACCCTCACGGGGGAACGCCCTGCGTACGTCCCAACCACCCCGGCCGACATGATCGCCGCCGGCGAGTCCCAGGGCACCGAGTTCAAGGCCAGCGCCCGCTGGAACGTGCACACCCGGCAGGCCGACAAGTCCCTACGGCACAACATCGTCAAGGCCGTCTGCGGCTTTCTGAACGGCGAGGGCGGAAACCTGTACATCGGCGTCGCCGACGACGGGACTGTCCTCGGCATCGAGAACGACCTCACCACTCTGGAGTCGCAGGCCAGCGTCGACGGGTACGAGCTCTTCGTACGCCAACTCCTCGACAGCAGCCTGTCGACCCCGACAGCGACCACCGTCCGCGTACGCTTCCCCGAAATTTCCGGCAACGTCGTCTGTCAGATCAGCGTCGCCGCGGCAGGTAGGCCGGTGTTCGCCAAGCCCGCCAAGGGCGGCAACGGCGCCACCGACTTCTGGGTCCGGATCGGCAACGCCACCAAGCAACTCCACGGCGATGACCTCCTGCGCTACCAGGAGGAACACTGGGGATGAGCGTCCTTATGGCTAGCCCTCCGACCAGAGGGGAATGACCTCGGGCCTGTCACTGGTCTAGACCACGGTCCGGTTGCTGCCGAGAGCCTTGGGAGTCGCACTCACCAGACGGTGTGGGCGGCCTACACATTTGGGCACATCGACGGATGGCGCCGGTGGAGTCCGGTCCGTCTTCTCGGCCTCCTCGTCGACCAGCTTGAACACACAATGGCCCGCGCACTGCGGGGCGGTCCCCAAGCAGCAAGCGCAGGCTGTCGGCCGTGACGCTCGTTTGGCGCTCTGGACGCCAGCAAGCCGGGGCGAGAACCGATGAGGTTGCTGTGACCTGCGCTTTTCCGTAACCGGCTCAGACCGACGTCATACCGATGACCTCGCACGTGGAGTGCGTGGCGATTCTGGAGCTTGCCGCAAGGGCGTCTGACCTGCTGTTTCCTCTGGTTCTTCAGGCTGCTGGATGGTCGTTGACCTGTTTCCGCGTGTGCACGACGTGGAACGTGTCGGGGGACCAGGGAGAGGGATTGGCCTGCGGCTTCGTGAACGTCGTGCGAGGCGGTGGACGCGGTGCCCCTACTCCGCAGGGCGTATGGGAAACCGTCCTGACGCTGGTCCCGATGGAGCGTCAGACGAGTAGCCCTCTGGCCCGCATGGTCGTCTGCCGCCCATGCCGTCTTTCCCCTGGGCAGATGGTGTCAGCGGAAGAGATCGGCGGGGCAGGGCTCAGCGACCGATCGTGCCGCGAGCGGCATGGACTCCGTCCTCGACGATTCCTCTGAGCCAAGAAAGGTCGTTCACAGCCACCCGCACCGCTTCCCGCTGCCCGGCCCCCGTCCGGGCCTCCCGAGTCCCTCTCAAGAGGACCTGCCTGGACGGGGGCCTCGTCGCCTGTGCCTGTGCGGGCAGCCCGACCCCGCGGGCCTGGCGGATTGGCCCCAGCGGCTCGCGCTCCGCCGGACGATATTCGGTGCGCAGCACCGTGGCTCATGTGACGCTCGTTCTGATGGAGCATCACCTGATTGACCGTGCAGGTCATGCGGGGCGGACGGTGCGCGGGGCTTTCTCCGTTCCCGGCGTTCTCCTCTCGGGACCGGGCGGCGGGCTCTCTGTCGTAGCGGCGGAACCGAGCATGGCACCCTCACCGCGCTCAGGCCTCTCGGAATGTTGCACAAACTCCGGCGTCGCTGCTTGCCGCGATTGCGCAGAGACGGGTCTCGAACCGTGCTTCAGGATGTGCGATCAGACAAGGCGTGAGCCGGATGAAACATCCAGTTCACCGTGACGACATCGGGAGTCCGCTGTGCTCTGGAGAAAACTGCTCGTCCCCCTGACCTCGCTCCTGCTCCTGCTGACGGCTTCTGCCGGCGCGGGAGCGGCAGCGGCGTCCACCGGTTCCCCCGCCGGTGCCAGTGCCGAGGCGGCCGCGGCCGACTACGGCGCTCCCGGCCCCTACGCCACCGCGGTGGAGGTCGGGGCGGTGACCACCCTGTACTACCCGCGTGACATCGCGACCAGCGACCGCCGCCACCCCGTGATCGTGTGGGGAAACGGCACCTTCGCCTTCCCGGTCGTCTACCGCGACCTGTTGCTCCACTGGGCCAGTCAGGGCTTCATCGTCGCCGCCGCCAACACCCCGCAGTCCAACCTCGGCATCTCCATGCGCGCCGGGATCGACCTGCTCACCCGTCGCAACGCCGACCACGGCAGCCCCTTCCACGACCGTGTCGACCTGGAGCACATCGGCGCGTCCGGTCACTCGCAGGGCGGCGCCGCCGCCATCGTCGTCGGCTCGGACCCGCGCATCGACACCATCCTGCCCATCCAGCCCGGGCCGCTCGCCGACATCGACGACGTACACGTACCCGCGCTCCTCCTGGCCGGGCAGAAGGACAGCATCGTCTTCCCCTTCCTGGTCAAGACCTTCTACAACGACGCCGACCACATACCGGCCATCTACGGGGAACTGCGCGGCGCCGATCACCTCACGGTCGTAGGCGACCCCGGCCCGTTCGCCGCGCCCACCACCGCCTGGTTCAAGGCGCACCTGATGGGTGACCAGACGGCGAGGGCACAGTTCTTCGGGGCCGGCTGCGGGATCTGCACCGACAGCGGCACCTGGTCCGACGTCCGCCGCAACGGCCTCGCAAACCAGTGACCCGCTCCCGGAGATCCCTTCCGCCGTGACCGGCGGCCGTCCCGATCCACGCCGCCCGCCCCTGACGCTCCCGCGACCAGGGGGCGGCCGGCCCCCGTTCGCACATGGAAGGACCGCCATGGACCTCATCGCGACCACCGGGCAGGGCAAGGTCCGAGGCCGTCTCCACAACGGGATCGCCACCTTCCTCGGCATCCCCTACGCCGCCCCGCCCTTCGGCGCCCACCGCTTCCGCGCTCCTGCCCCGGTCGAGTCCTGGGAAGGGGTACGAGACGCTCTGGAGTACGGGCCGACCGCCCCCAAACGCCCCTACCGCCCGCCCCTCGACCGGCTGATACCCGATCCGAGCATCGCCGGGGACGACTGTCTCAACCTCAACGTCTGGACCCCATCCGTCGGCGAGGGCCGGCTGCCTGTCATGGTCTGGATCCACGGGGGTTCCCTGCGCAACGGCTCGGCGAACCTGCCGCTCTACGACGGGGGCGCCTTCGCGCGCGACGGGGTGGTCCTCGTCTCCGTCAACTACCGGCTCGGCGTCGAGGGGTTCGGGGTCTTCCCCGACGCCCCCGTCAACCGGGGCCTCCTCGACCAGATCGCAGCCCTGATCTGGGTCCGCGACAACATCTCCGCCTTCGGCGGAGATCCGGCGAACGTCACCGTGTGCGGGGAGTCCGCCGGCGCGATCAGCGTCGCGGCCCTCATGACCAGCCCCGGCGCGGCCGGGCTGTTCCACCGGGCGATCCTGCAGAGCGGCCCGCCGCACACGATGTCGCGTCGAGAGGGCGCGAAGACCGTACGGTCGATGGCGAAGAGACTGCGGATCCCGGCCACCGCCGAGGCGTTCGCGGCGGTGGACCGAGACCTGCTGCTGGACGCGCAGGCCGCCGTCGTCGACCGGTCCGACCCCATCGGCGGCGGTCCCGGCTTCCACATCGTGGTCGACGGCGACGTGGTGCCCGCCGCCCCGCCCCTTCCCGAGGCCGACCTGCTGCTGGGCTGCAACCGGGAGGAGTACCGGCTGTGGTTCGTACCCGGCGGAACCGTGGACCGGATCAGCCGGCTCACTCTTCGGCTGGCACTGCTGAAGATCCGTGTCCCGCAACGCGTGGCACGCCTGTACCGAGCCACCCGGCCGCACGCCAAACCCGGTGAGATCCTGGGAGAGATGGCCACCGACCTGCTGCTGCGGGGGCCGCTCAACCGCCTCGCCGACTCCCGGCCCGCCCGCACCTTCGTCTACGAATTCTGCTGGCGCTCGCCTGTGATGGGACTCGGCGCGTGCCATGCGCTGGAACTCGGCTTCGTTTTCGACAACCTGCGCGCCGCCGAGGACCTGACCGGGCCCGGCGCGCCCCAGCCACTGGCCGACGCCATGCACCGGGCCTGGGTCGCCTTCGCCACTACCGGACAGCCGGGCTGGTCCGGCTGGAACGCGGACCGGCCCGTCATGGTCTTCGACCACCCCGGCGCCGGCCCGGTCCTCGCACCCCGGCACGAGGAACTCGGCGCCTGGCTCTGACAGATGACAGGCCGAGCGCTCGCCGACGCCGGCCGTGGTTCATCCGCTTTCCGCTGCTCCTGCGGATCCCTGCCATCCGGTGACCCCGCGGTGATCCGCGGGCCCGGCCAGGTCCCTGGCGACGAGCGCCGCCTGGATCAGCCGCGCCTGCGCGGGAACCGCGAGGTCGAGGCCCGTCAGCGCGCTCACTCGCTGCAACCGGTAGTCCAGGGTGTTGCGGTGGACGCACAGCTCCAACGCCGTCTGGCGGCGGTTGAGCCCCCGCTCCACGAACACGCGCAGCGTCTCAAGCAGGTACGGATGCTCCTCCAAGGGGTCGAGTTTGGCCGCCAGCCGCACCAGGCCGTCCCCGGGGCGCGCGAGCTGGTGCTCCAGCAGCACGTCGTCGAGGCGGTAGCACCCGGGCGGGCGTCCCAGGCGCCGGACGAGATCCAGCACGCGGCCGGCCTCCTGCGCCGCCGAGGAGATGGCCGCCGGTACGGTGGAGCGGGCGGCGGCGGCGCGCACGGGCTGCCCCACGTCCTTCTCCAGCCGGGCCACCAGGCCCGGCACGTCGGACCTGCCCGGCAACAAGGCGATCCGAGCGACGTGGTCCATCAGCACAGGGATCCCGGTGAAAGCGTCGAGCGAGGACTGCACCAATCTGCTCGGCGGGTCGGACTCGAACGCGAAGGCAACCACCTCGTACTCACCCACCACGGCCACCCGCGCCACGCCCGCCAGCTCCTCGTACGGCCGTCCTGCCAGCAGCGCGCCGAGCAGGGCCCGCCGAACGCGCTTGTCCTCGCTGTGGAGGTCCTCCTGGGCGTTCTGGTGGGCGAGGACGACCGCGGGCAGCGCGGCGTGCAGGCAGGCGAGCAGCTTGCCGCCCGCCCCGGCCAGCTCACCGGGCTCCGCGACCTCGGTCAGCGTCTGCCACCACACCTCGGCGCCGATCAGGTACGCGGCGATCACCGCCTCCAGGGGGACGTGCTCCTCGGCCCGGCGCGCCGACCACTCGATGAGCCGGGTCAGATCGCCCGGCCCCATCGGGCCCCCGCCGCCGTCGCGCAGTGCCCTGAGCAACAGTGCGTGCACCGCCGCGATGGACCGCGCCACCTCGCCCTGGAGGGTGGCGCGGGGCAGCGCCCCGTAGAACGGCGCCTCCGCCGCGCAGCGCGCGACCACGACGGCCGTGAGGTCACCGACCCGGGCGGCCATCCGGGCGTGCAGGTCCGACATCGGCGCATCGTCACACCGCCCCGGCCGTGCCGTCAATCGGAGCCCCGGCTCCGGCGGCGCGGGCAGTGCGTCGGGCGTGTCCCCGAACCGCTCCCGGCCGCCAACTCGTCGACGAAAGAGGCGACGTCACGTGGCACACCCGTAGCATGCCAACTTGCGTATGACAGGTGTCATCAATCCCCAGGGCCTGGAGTGGCACTACGAGTACGATCCGGCCGGACGTCTCATATCCGAGTCCGGCTTCGATGGTCGCACCGTGACGTACACCTACGACGCGGCCAACCGGATGACCGAAAGCCCGCCTCCTGGCGGGAGGATCGCCCTGTGGCGCAAGGGACTCGCCACGCCCCGTGGTACGTCTCCGCGGAGCCGTCGGTCGGCGGGGACGCTGCCGCGCGTTTGATGCCGAAGGCCAGGCGGTGGGCGTCGGGCAGGTCGATCGCAGTGTCGGTGCGCCGCGTCATCAGCCCAGCTCGATGAGCTCCCGGAGCAGAGACGCCGGGTTGTCGACCCCCTGGGGGCGCTCCCCTCGTTCTTCAGCTCTTTCGAGGCGAGTCATGCAACAGCGGTGTCGGAAGGCATGCCCACGCGTGCCGGTGGGCCCGGGCACCGCGTTCCGGCTCACGCACAACTGGGTACCGCTGAAATGCTCCAGGCCGGCGACCGTCGAGGTTGGTCGGCTCGGCGAACGGGTCCGTAAGCCGGAGCCGGCCGCCGTGAGTGTGGCCGGAGGCTGCAGGTCGATGCCGTGGCAGACGGCGTCGCGAACGACGACGGGTGGTGGGTGAGGAGGGCATCTTCGTGCGGGTGTTTTCCACCGGACGCAGCCCCATGTCCCGTACCTGCGGCGAGCCACTGTGTCACGAGGCCACATCTGTACGCACCGACGGTCACCCGTGCCGACTGCTCGACGACCCCGCAGTGCGGGCACGCTTCGACGGTGGCCGGCGCCCAGGGGCGAGCACCGACCGGTGATTCCGCACGCTCCGGGCATGTGCAGGCAGCTCCTCGGGAGCGGTCACACCGCGTCTGACCTGCAGGTTCTCTGAATGTCGATTCACGTGACGTCTTTCCGATGACGCACCACGTGGAGTGCGTGGCGATCCTTGAACCGGCCGCGAAGGCCGTCTGACCTGCGTTTTCTCGGGTGGGTATTATGTGCGTTGTGGGCGTTACCGGCGATATCTTGCCGCTGAAACGACGCTCGTGACGCTCATTTGACGCTCGTTCTGATGGGCCGTCATGTGCGATTAGGTGCAGGTCAGACGGGCCTGGAGGCTGCTGCTCCGTAGGTCGCCGCTCAGTAAAGTGCTCGTCTGCTGTCCGGGTTGTAGCGATATCGGCGAGCGCGAAATGTGCGCCCCGAGCTTCGTCCGTAGCGGGTTGCCGGGATCAGCGGCCCATCCGCCCCCACAGCCGTCCTCAAGTCGCGGGATCGCAGCCTCCCTCCTGCTCACGCCGATGCATCCAGGGATGCGAGGATGTTTCGCATCCTGTCCAAGGTGGCGGGAAGTAGATCAGATCTATTCTCGCTCGGCAAGGGTTCCAGCGGACAAACGTGTGGCCTGCCGGCACACAGCGAACCCGTCGCGATGGTCGGAGGCGGAGGGCTGGTCCCGTGTCGCGCTCTTATCGGCTCGTGACGGGTTTCCGCATCCCTCGGTGCTGACATTGATCAGATCTATGGTGGGTCTTCGAACTTGAGCGGTGCCCGTCAGGAAGCGCGGTGGTGGGCAGGCGCGCTATGCGTTGGTGGGCGGGACGGAGTGCACTGGTGGTCCGGAGGCGTCGGTGCGGCGCAGTTGAAGCCGACCAGGTGGGAGGGCAGCGGCCTTCGTCGGCGCGGTCGTTACATGGGGCAGACGAATGCGAAGAGGATCAGCGCGCCGCGGTCGGTGGTCTTGAGCGCGTAGGCGTCCGGGTAGCGGTTGGTGGCGGCGAAGACGCTGGTGCCCTTGTCGCCGAACCGCTTGCCGTTCTTGTCGTGCACCAGCTCGCCCGCGAGGTCATCACCCGCATGGAGCGCAAGGGGTGGAAGGGGTCACGGCCCGAGCAGCTCATCCGGGGTACGACGGGCTCTTCGCGAAGCTGACGATGCTGGCTCCGGCACCGCCGTCATCTACGCGACCCATGAGCGCCCTACCGAAGCGCCCCCGTTCAACGAGCTGACCGTCGTCTTGACCACCGAGTCCCTGCGCGACGAGGAATACGGCTCAGCCCGATGCGACGATCAAGGATCTGGTGGGAGCCTTCAGGGCCGGGTCGACCACGCGGCGCCGCGGTGGCCGGGAACTCCTCGGTGCCGAACACTGCCCCGAGCGGGGAGAGGACGGCAGCCACATGAGTGTCTCGGTGTGTGTCCACCCCCAGAACCACCTCCCCCGTGGGACGGCGTCGGCGGGCACGCGGGGCAGGGGACGTACTGGACGTGTTCTGTCTGGGCATGCCCGTTCGCCTTCCGGTCCGATGGCTCATCGCGTTGCCGGCACCGGGCCGCGTCGGGCGGTCAGAATTGTGATGACGCCTGATTGATCGGCAAGCCCCTATCGAGACACACCCCGCCAGCCCGGCACCGACAACGCACCACCCCCGGCCAACGGCCGACGCTGTGTGAGAAAGACACCCCAGTCAAACCTCTCATGAGTCAGACCCCGGACCCAGGACAGCACCCACCAATTCTCCCGCCCAACATGACGTATTAGAAGCTGTATTCAATCCCGACCGATGTCGGCGACCATTCGCCAACTGGCGCCCGCTGGCGACAGCGACTGCATGCAACAGCGAGAAAGTAATGGCCATCAGGCTCTCAAGGCTCCTGTCGCGAGGCGCAGCACCATCGTCACCTGCTCCTCCCTCCCGACATGGAATCCGGACCGCTTGCCATCGAGCTTGGACTGGCTCCTAACTGCTTCGCACAGGCAGGCCCTTCTCACCACCTGGATCGTCCGAAAGTTCCGGAGGCGTGCGTGACCCGCTCGATCGCGCCGTGCGGCCGATGAGCTTCCCGTGCCCCGGTCGGACGAAGGGATCAGCGCAGTCCGGCGAAGAGATCGTTCTCGGGTACGGCCGCGCCGGTGGCGTCCTTGACACGTACGAAGGTCTCCATGCCCATCAACTCGCCGAACCTCTCCTTGCCCATCTTGAGGAAGAAGATGTTCTCGCCCTGACTGGCGTGCGCGGCCAGCGCATCGAACTTCTGACCGCTGAATGCGGTGGTGTCCACCCACGTGGTGATCTCATCGTCGGGGAGGCCGATCTCGGCCATCGCGGTGGCCTCGGCAGGATCCGGCTCCGGCATGTCCTCATGAAACTCGCGCAAGGTCTCCCCGAACCGCTGCATCATCGAGCGGGGCATCGTCGTCCAGTACACCTTCGGTGTCAGCGCGGTCATCTCAAGCGCCGCCATCGTGATGCGGTTGGCCTGGATGTGGTCGGGGTGGCCGTAGAAGCCGTTCTCGTCGTAGGTGACGACCACATCGGGTCGGTAGTGCCGCATGAGTTCCGCAAGTCGGACAGAGCCTTCTTCCACGGGGGTCTGCCAGAAGGATCCGGGGGCGTCGTTGCTCGGCCAGCCCGTCATCCCGGAGTCGGCATAGTCCAGCATCTCCAGATCGCTGACCTTCAGGACGTCACAGCTCGCCTTGAGTTCTTGGCGGCGTATCAAGGCGACGGCCGCCGGATCGTGCCCGGGATCGCCCGGCTTGACGCCCCCCGTTCCGTCACCGCAACCGCCGTCGGTACATGTCACGAGAACGGTGCGGATGCCTTCCGCCGCGTACCGCGCGAGGACCCCTCCGGTTCCGGTGGCCTCGTCGTCGGGGTGAGCGTGCACTGCCATGAGCGTCAACGGCCGGTCAGTCATGAAACAGTCCTCCTGCAGAAATACGTCTTGGTCCGAGTGCGCGGCGGGCGCGCCGCGATCTTGGAGTCCGGACCCTGGTGGGGCGGCCGGCCCTGTGGTCTCCGTGTTCTCCGCCCGTGCGGCGCCGGTTCCTCGGTCGATGCAACCGTGCCGGCCCGACCGGTTGTTCCCGGCGCAGCCCATTGGTCTTCCAGGCGTCGGAGTTTCAACGCGAACGAGGTACAGGCGCGATCTGCACGTCTCAGCGCAACGTCGGCCTCTGCGGACCGACATCCTGCGCTGCGAGGTCGGCGATGACTCCCCGGCAGCTGTCTTCGCGGGCAGCGACCAGCTCGGCCCGGATGCGGAGCCGTCCATCACTGATCGGCACCCCCGTCCATCCACCGCACAAGAGACTGCGTGATCAACGCTTGAAAGCACCGGCACGGTAAAGACGGTCCTTGACACCGTTTTTATACCACCAGGTAGGAGAGGCGCTATGGGCATCATTGCTTGGATCATCATCGGGTTGCTCGCGGGCCTCCTCGTCAAGGCGCTCATGCCGGGCAAGGACCGGGCGGCATCATCATCACGATGCTCATCGGTATCGCGGGCGGTCTGCTCGGCGGCTGGCTCGGCAAGGTCATCTTCGGCGTCGACTCCATCGACGGCTTCTTCGACCTCTCCACCTGGATCGCCGCCATCGTCGGCTCGCTCATTCTTCTCGTGCTGTACCGCGTCGTCATGGGCAACCGCCGCCCGTCAGTGCTGATGGCGCTCTTTGAAATTCCCCGCCCCGTACTCAGGTGGCGGACAGCCCTGCTCACGTTGTTCCCCATCCTCACTGTTGGGAATGGGATGTCTGATCAACTCGGCACGAGAAGGCGCCGAACGCCGTAAAGTGCCCAGATGTCTGCCGCGCACGCGCGCCCTTGGAGCTCCACTGTCGAAGCCCTCCTGACGGATCGCTATTCCTCGCCCGTCGAGGTCGACGCCTGGGAGCGCCTGGAACCCTGGGCTGTCGCGCGTGCGACACTCCGCGGCGTGGCGGCTCCCAGGACTGTGGTCGTCAAATGGGTGCGGAGTCATCCGAGCGAGACTCGCACCGAACCCTGGCGACTCCGTACCGAGCCGGCCATGCTCCAGTTCCTCTCCGACGACCTCGGTCTGACGCTTGCCCCTCGCGCTATCGCTGCCGACCTTTCCGAGGGACTCATGGTTCTGGAAGATCTGGCACCCCGCACTGCCCTCGACCACCTGCTCCGCCGTGACGGCGCTGCAGCCCATTTCGATCGACTGGCCGTCTTCGCCCGTGCCTACGGCGAACTCAACGCCGCCACTGTCGGTTTCGCCGACACCTACCGCGCGCGACGGGCGTCTCTCGGGACGAGCAACCCGGAAGCCGATCACGTGGGCTGGTTCGCCCAGCTTCGGGACGAGGCGCACGGACATACCGCGGTTCACGGCGCCGCCATCACCGGACGAGCTGAGATCGAACTCAACGCTGTTCTGACTGAGTTGAGCGAGCCTGGCCCGTTCTTGGCGCTCAGCAACGGCGATGCGGAGACGAACAACATCTTGCTCCACGAGTCAGGTCCCGCCGACGCCCGCCTCATCGACTTCGAGTCAGCGGGCTACACCCATGCCCTCCTCGACGCTGTCTGCCTGCCCCGAACACCGCGGCGACCTCCTCGCCGCCTGGCTGCGGCCACCGGTCCGGATGCCCCGCGAGGTCGACGAGCAGTTCCTGCACCGCAGCCCTCGCCCCGTGGGACGGCAATCCGTCCATGACCTCCGTAGCCAGCCACTCCAGCCGCACATTCCGCATCCCGTACCCCCGGGTGATCGACAGAGCAGCACGCTACGACGAGCTCGCCGATCTCGTTGGACCCTGTGGATATCCCTGTCAGGCGGCGACCCAGGGGCGCTCGCCCGAGGTAATCCGACCCTCCGCGGTCTCGACGTGTTTCGGCTTCCAGCTCTCGACTCCCTCTCCATAACTGGCGTGTACTCGCGCTTGTATGAGGTCACTCACGCGAAAACTGTTGTGTACGAGCATGAGTGACGCTACGTTAGGTGTGCGTCCACTCATGGGAGTGGCAACGAAGGGGGCAGCCATGAAGGTTCAGGTTCTACACGGAACACCTGCGGAGATCGCAGAGTTCCTGCGTCTCAGCGAAGGCGACGCCGGTAAGGCGGATGCCGAAACCCCTGATGTTCCGCTGGTCTCCGGCAGCGCTATGGGCTACGCGGAGGTGGCCGTCTTCGTTGAGGAGAGGGGCCGCAACGCCGACACCAACGCCCGAGTGCTGGAGTACATCAAGGGGGTCAATGGACTCGGCGTCGAGATCGTCGCCGGCACGTCCGCTCGAACCAAGGACGGGCTGACGGACTACCTGATGATCCGCGACAACGGCGTGCGCCGCTTCGGTGCCGTGGCCTACGTGAAGCCCGCGAACGGGGGGCTCACGTTGCGCCTCACCAAGGAAGACGTCGCAGACATCGACCCCACCCACATCAAGCTCCGCGATGTGCGTCCGGGGCACCAGTACGTGGTCAACTGCCCGCTGCGTGATGAAGTGGGGATTCGCATCGCCGTGGATCTGACGATCAGGGCACTCGGCAAGGTGCGCGGAGACGACTACGGTGCGTAAGGGCGCGACGGTTCAGGCCGGGTCCCACTGGTGGGCGCGGCCGCCCCGCCACTCCACCCACCGCGGATCATCGATCAAGGTCTCCGAGTCCGGGAGCCCGGTCCGCCGAAGGAACTCGACCAGGTCGTGATCGTCGTAGGCCAGGCCGAGGATCTGCCCGTAAGCGGTGACGCGCCGCCCTCCCGTCCGGGAAGGGCGGTGAACGACTAACGGGGCGGAGGCCATGCATCCATCGTCCGACGCGCCGGCGGTCACAGCACGCCGAGTTCAGTGTCCGGACGGCACAGCTGGCACGCCAGCCCGGTGTCCATGGCCAGCAGTCGCCGCGCCTCATCCGCCCCCACCAGTTTCACTCGGGGCCCGGCTGGTCGGCAATACCGTTGATGCACCGCGACGATCCGCCGCCCCTGGCCGATGCCCTGCTCGACCACCCAGTCCGGCGGCGGAGATGGCGGCTGGCGTGCCGCGACCTCGGCCAGGCGCCGCTCCTCGGCATAGCACCAGCTGCGGGCGCGGGCCAAATCCTGCTTGCGCACCCGCACCAGGAAGCGGAGTCGCTCCGGCCTCGACGTCGATGATTCTTCGGGCACGTGTTCGAGTCTACATTCATGACGTGCTGGCCTGCTGGTTCGGCGTGGACCGCTCGACGGTCACCCGGGCCATTGGTGAGGTGCGGCCCCTGCTCGCCGAGCGAAAATGCACCATCAGCCTCGACGTGCGGCTGCGAACCTGGCCGAGGTTGTTGACCATCTCGGCGCGACCGGGAAGACCGGCATCATCGACGGCACCGAGATCCGTGTCCGCCGCCCGGCCGTCGGTCGCAAGAATCGGGATCGCTTCATCTCCGGCAAGAACAAGCAGAACGCTGTGAAGGCAATGGTGTTCACCGACGGGGACCGGCGGCTGCTGTTCTGCAGCCCGACCAAGCCCGGAAGGTGCGCGGACATCACCCACGCCCGAGAGTTAGGGCTGGTCAGGCTCCTGACCGATGGTCCAGCAGTCGAGATCCTTGCCGATGCCCGCTATCAAGGACTCGGAGCACAGGCAGGCGGACGCATCGTGACGCCACCGCACCGCAAGTTCAAGAAGAATGCCCCGGACTGGTACGAGGAGATGCGCGAGCGTCAGCGCAAGGCACACTCCTCCCGACGAATCCGGGGCGAGCACGGAATCGCCCACCTGAAGAACTGGCGGTGGCGGGCACTGGCCCGTCACCTCGGCCGCCGCTCTTCCGAATACCGGGCTGCACCCACCACGACACCTCCATGCCAGATCCCACGATCTGGTCCTCAAGAGATCTCCACAAAAGCGGGCAAACCCCGCCCGGCGACACCACCCTCCGGGTCATCAACAACAGGAGGGGGAAGTCATGCCGGGCCCGAAGGCCGGAGGCCCCATTGCGGAGCCACGAAAAAGGTGACGGGGGGACGGAGCCCGGGCTACCTGTCGTTGGGTCTCGCCCCCTACGCTCGTGATCATGACAAACGGATTCAGCGACCAGTTCCTGCTCGAGGCGGAACGGCACTCCGTCTGGGGCGCCGCTCAGCTCGAGGCGCTCATGGAGTTCCTGCCCGAGGCGCCGTGGAGCGCGGACCTGCCGACGTGTTCGTACCAGCAGGGGGAGGTGCAGCTACGGGTCGGTGTCCTTGGGACGTACGACATGGAGGGGGGGTCCTGGCTGTGGGGCTGGGCAAATCCGGGGCTCGGTGGGAGTGAGGTCGTGGCGTTGTCCGCTGCCGTGGCACGGTACGGGCGGGCGCACGGGATTCCTGAGTTCACCACTGAGGAACTCGATCTGTCCGGGTTCGACGATCCTCGGCGGGCCGCCGAGATGCTGGCCTTCGCGGGGATGGGGGTAGCCAACACTCCCGGGTACATCGGGCAGCCCGCCGGGCCCGGCACCCAGGTGTACTTCCTGCCCGACGACCCGAAGGTGCCGAGCGCCGAGCTCGATCCGGTCGCCCTGCCGCGCGTGCTCATGGCCGGGGTCTCACTCATCGGGCGTTCGCCGCGGCAGGCCGTCACGGGGTACTTCGAGCACCACGGGGTGCCGCAGCGCGTGGAAGGCGACCGGCTGATCGCCGATCTGCCGACCGGGAACGCCGCCGTTGTCTCCTTCGACCGGATGGGGCGGATCGGCAACATCCGGCTCACGGTCAGCGGCTGACCCGGGGGCAGTGCCGTCGAACGTTTCCTCGGGACGCCGGCAGTACCATCGCCTCAACCGTGGCGGCGACCGTCAGGCAAATGACGCGCTCCATCGCAAGGCACTCGGCAGCCGAGCGCATCACGCCCCACAACCGGCGCCGAGATCGGTACGAGCGGTTGAGGCAGTCGGTGCGCTCGTCGTGCCCGTGACGGATGGCTCACGGCCTGCGACCGCATTCCGCTGTCGCCCAGGGGCGCCAGGCTCCGGTTGCGCCATGGCCGTGGGCGCTGCACGCTGCCCCTATGGACCGCACCCCAGAACCCAGCGTGCTGCCCATTTTGGTGACCGGCGCTGCGGGCAGAGTCGGCTCCGTAGGGCGATCCGTGGTCGAAGGCCTTCGGCGACGGGGCCTGCCCGTCCGGGCCATGGTGCGTCGCGATGACGAACGCGCGCAGGCGCTGCGCGCGACGGGCGCCGAGGTCGTCGTCGGAGACCTGACGCATGCGGGCGACGTCGCCGACGCCCTGGCCGGCTGCGGGCGCATGTACTTCGGTATGGGCGTGTCGGCGCAGTATCTGGAGGCTGCCGTGACGGCAGCGGCCGTCGCGCGCGCGTACGGGCACCTGGAAGTGTTCGTCAACATGTCGCAGCTGACTGTTGCCCAGATGGACCTCACCAGCACCTCCGAATCGAATCAGCAGCGACAGCAGTGGCTGGTCGAGCAGGCTCTCGACTGGTCAGGCCTGCCCGTCGTCCAGATCAGGCCCACGGTGTTCATGGAGAACCCGCTCTTCCGCGTCGGCTTCTCCTCGATCGCCAAGGACGGCACCATCAGACTGCCCCTCGGTCAGGCGAAGACCTCACCGGTGGCGGCCGGTGACGTCGCCGCGGTCGTGGAGGAGATCCTGGCCGACCCGGCCGCGCACATCGGCCGGACCTACGAACTAACCGGCCCCCGCTCGGAGGACATCACCGCCATGGCTGCGGAGGTTTCTTCAGCCCTGGGCCGACCGGTCAGCTACACCGACGTCCCACTGCAGGAATGGATCGACAACGACCTCAGACCGATAGGGCTGCCGGACCACGTCTTCCAGCACATCTCCACCATGGCCCGCCTTCACGCGGAGAATCGTTACGACCGCAAGGCGGACGGTGTGGAGCAGGTCACCGGGCGGCCCCCGTCAGGGATAGCCGACTTCGTCCGTAAGAACGACGACCTGTTCACCCGCTGAAACCATCTCTTTCGAAGCGTCGTCCAGCGTCCTACGTCGTGGGTTGGTCGCCGCAGGCACCGGCCACGATCTGCGGGCCCCGCCGCCAACCGGCTTCGGGCACCAGATCAAGCTCCTACGCGGAAACCGCCGCGGAAAGGACCTGGCCATGAGTGACGGACTCCTCGACCTGGCAATCGCCGCAACCGGCGGCCAAGCACTCTGGAACACCCTGCGTGGCCTAAAAATCGACATCTCCATCGGCGGCCCGATCTGGGCGATGAAGGGCTGGCCCCCGGACAAGACGTTCGACCAGATCCTGACACTGGACACGGTCAGGGAGCACATCGTGTTCAGCCCGTTCACCCGCCCCGACCAGCGGATGGTCTTCGACGCCGCCACCGACAGCGTCACCATGCAGACACTCGACGGCGAACCGGTCGAGACCCTCACCCCCGCACGTGCACGCTTCAAAGGAATGCTGCGCAACACTCCCTGGGACGCCCTCCACCTTGGTTACTTCCTCGGCTACGCGTGCTGGAACTACTTCACAACGCCGTTCCTGTTCACCTATCCGGATGTGCGGGCCCATGAAATCGAACCGTGGCGCGAAGCCGGCCAGACCTGGCGACGCCTGCAGGTGCGCTTCCCACCCCGGATCGCCACGCACAACCCGGACCAGGTGTTCTACTTCGATACCTTCGGAATGCAACGCCGCATGGACTACATCACCGAAGTCAACGGCAGCACCCTCGTGGGCCACTACACCAGCCGCTACCAGACGTTCGACGGATTGCTCGTGGCCGCGCGCCGCCGGGTCTTCCGCCGCAACCCCGACAACAGCGTCAACCTCAACCTGCCGTCCATCACCCTCGACATCCACGACGTCGAACAGGTTCGCTCCGGCGACGAACAGGCACAGCCATGACCACTCATGACGCCGTCATCGATCACCCCGCCCGGCGGCTCGTCGTGGCGCTCCCGCACCCATATGACGCCACCCGTGGGCACTACGAAACCCTCGTACCAGAGGTCGATCTCGCTCGCTTCTTCCAAATGGCCTCGTGGCAGGCCACGCTCGAGCTGGCGGAGATCAACGCCCCGCACGGCTTCATGCGCTACTACCGCAGTGACATCACCGCCGTCATGGCCGGGTCGCCGTCCGGGTGGAAGGCCACGCAGTACCTGATGGGCAACCACACCATCGCCGAACGCATGTTCCGCCACGACCCGTCGGTCATGCTGCACGCACCACTGCGGACCCTGCTCTACGCCGACCCCGACGGCGACACCAAACTCGCCGTCGACCAGCCCAGCCTGCTGTTCGCCAGCTACGACAACCCTCAGATCACCGACGTCGGCCGCGAACTGGACATGCTGCTCGCCCAACTGATCACCCTGCTCGGCGGCGACCCACCCCCGCAGCTCGCGGCCAAAGGGTCTTGAACCGCGGCCCTCGACCCCTCGGCGGCGACCTCATCGGCAAGCGCGTCCTCCTGGCCACCGGCATCGACCTTCCCCGTGCCGCTGCCGACATCGCGACCGGCATCGAACCCGACCTCACCCCCACGCGACAGCGGGCTGCCGCGATCAGCATCCTGTACCCGCAGACTTCCGGAACCGTGACCGAACGGCACATCGACGAGGCGTTCGCCCGGGAGACCGAGTGGCTGGAGCAGATTAGCTGGATCACCGAGACCGGTGACCAGGTGACCCTTCCGCCCGCCGGCGACGTTGACGTCGCACGCGTCGGACTCCTCGTCGTCACCGCCACCGACGCCGACCAGGCCGCCCAGCGGCTGCGCCGCGCGGAGGACCGCATTCACCGCCTGGCCCGCCTCCTGCTCACCCGCCCCGGCAACCTGCGCGACAAACGCCAGGCTTCTTGCCGAACTCACCGCTGCCTGCCCCGAGATGACCGCCCTCGCCCAACTGGTTCGGAGGTTCGCCGAACTCCTCTCCCCAGCTGAGGGCAACGACGCCGCACTCACCAAGTGGATCACCGACGCGCGGGCCGCTGACCTGCCCTACCTGCACGCATTCGCCAACGGACTCGAACTCGACCGCGCGGCACATCAATGCCAGCCTGACCACTGAACACCACAACGGCCGCACCGAGGGCATCAACACACGCACCAAGAGGATCACGAGACAGATGCACGGCCGAGCCGGGTTCGCCCTCCTCCGCCACCGCATCCTGCTCAACTGATCCACACCGAGGCACGATCAACGGCTACGAAAATCTTGCCAGAGCCGAATGATTTACAGTCCCATCTCATCCAGAGCGGGCTGCACGGCGGGGGTGAGCAGGGCGGTCAGCTGGGAGATGTCGTCGAGGGCTTCGAGGCCGAGGACTGCGCTCTCGATGGCGGCCTGGCGGCCCGGGGAGAACACGGAGTGAGTCAGGCTGCGGTATTTGTCGACGATCTCCGCGTTGGTCAGGAGGCGGTCGCCGGTGCCGCGGGGGTGCCGGACGACCGCTTCGCACACCCCACCGTCTTTCAGGGTCAGACGCAACCGTGTAGTGAGCCTTTCATCGACCGGGAGCCGGTCGTACGCCCGTTCGTGGCGTGTTTCCGTGCGGTCGATCAGGTTCCACACGTCGTCGCGGTTGATCCGCTCCTCGGCGAACTGGTCGATGAGCACGTCCCCGTCGATGAGCGCCACCGCCACCGTGTAGGCCACGTTCATCTGGGCGCCAATCGGCTCGAGCGGCCGGACCGCCCGCCATCCTCCGTGTCCATAGGCGGCCTCCGGCAGGTCGATCTCGATCCGTTCGACCTGGTCGGCCGTCAGCTTGTGCTCCGACCGCAGGTGGAGGGCGGCGTCGATGGCGGCGTGCAGCAGGCCCATGGCGGCGTACGCCTTCACCGCGATGCGCTCGGTCTCCCAGACCACGCCCAGGCCCGCGGTGATCTGTCCGGCGTCGGGCCTGTGCCCCTCTCCGAAGGTGGACAGGAAGCCGCCGTACTCCCGCTCGAAGACCCGCTTGATACCGACGTAACCCGACGCCGCGAGCGCGGCCGCGGTCAGGCCGTTGCGCGCGGCGAAGCCGTGCTGCATCCGCTTGACCATCGACTCGAACTGCGCCGACATCAGGCCGCACGACTGGGTGGCCGCCATCCCAAGGGCGTCCTCGAATCCGGCGGCGTTCAGCCCATAGAGCGTCCCAGCAGACACCGCGGCGCTGTGGGTACCAAAGACCACCCCCGAATGCCAGCCACGGGAGATCATCTCCAGGCCCCCCAGGGCCATGCCCACCCGTGGCCCCGTCTCATAGCCAAGGATCGCGCCGAGCAGGAAGCGGGACCCTGACACCTCGCCGACGTGCGGGACCGCCGCAAGCATGGCCGGCACAACCAGCGCATTGCTGTGCAAAGGGGCGAGCGGGTGGTAGTCGTCGAGTTCGAAGCCCTGGATGAAGCTGGAGTTGAGCATCGCCGCCGACGGCGCGCTGGTCGTGCGGGCTCCCCAACCGATCAGCATGGCGCTTCCGGCGTTGTCCAGCGCGGTGACCCCCTCGACGCCCTTGCGGGAGACAGGGAGCCTGGCTCCGACCAGGGTACAGGCGATACCGTCGAGCAGCAGGTGCTTGGCGCGCTCGCGCACGGAAGGCGGCACCTCGCCCAGCGAGGTGCCGGCAAGCCAGGTGGTCAGCCGGCCGGTGGGACCCGCGGGGTCCGTGGGGTCGCCGCCGGCGTTGCCGGCCACCCGATCGGGCTTGGGTCCGGAGACACTCATGAGCTTTCTGCACTCCTGCCGTTCCAGTATGGTCCTGAGTTCGTCGTCGCTGACGGCCGCTCATGGTGTCGCAGTGGAAGGCCCTCGAATCGTCAGCCCTGCGCACCTGTCGCCTGATTCACTGAGATGCCCGAGTGGATCGCTCTCACCTGTACGTTCGGCCTCGGCGCCCTGCCGATTGCCGCAGTCCCACTGACACCGGGTCCCACCTGGCGAGTTCGGGCAGGCACTCGTAGCCAGCGAATCATGAACCGAACATCAACTCACGTATCACCCTCTCAAACGATGTCCTCGCAGTTGGGAAGGATTTCTGTCTGGGGCCGGACCTGGTCGAAGATCTCGGCATCGGCATGCATCACGTCGGTGTTGGCGTCGGCAGCAGCCGTGGCGGCGCCGAGGAATTCCCTGGCCCCGCGGAGTCTGATGCTCAGCCGACGTTGCGTGGCCTGGCTGTTGAGGCGTACGTCCAGGGCTCCCAGGAGGTGCGTGTCCGCGCGGCGGCCGGCGGGCAGTAGGGAGGGGTCGACGCCGTCGCGTCGGGCGATGAGCACGCCGAGTGCGTAGCGGCTGAGGGCATCGCATCCAGCCAGGTGGAAGACGCCGGCTGCGTCGGACACCGCAAGCTCCCACAGGGCAGCCGCCAGGTCGGCGACATGCACAGGGCAGCGGATGTCGTCCGTGAACAGGGCCCCCTCCCGCGCGCCGCCGGCTAGCTCGTGCACCACTCGTTCGTGCGCGGATCGGCCATCGCCGATGATCAGCGAGGTGCGGGCGACGACCGAGGCCGGGTGGAGGAGTCGCACGGCGGTCTCAGCGGCGGCCTTCGCGGCCCCGTAGGGGGTGACCGGATCGGGGAGAGCCGTCTCGTCGTAGTGCACGTGGGTCCCGGAGAACACGGCGTCGCTGGAGACATGCACGAGGCCGATCCCCCGCCTCGCCGTCGCCTCGGCGAGGCGGACGGGGCCGTCCGCAGTGACTGCCCAGTCGGCCTCCCCGCTGGACGCGTTGATCACCATGCTCGGTGCCACCGTGTCGATGATCTCGTCGAGTCGACGGGGATGCCGTAGGTCCAGGTGGTGCCACGAGGTGCCGGAGGCGTCGCCAGGGCGGGAGTTGAACGTCGCGGCCGTGACGCGACCTGCGGACGTCGCCTGGTGCACCAGCTCGGTCCCCAGGAACCCGCTGGCTCCGATGATCAGCACAGTCATGCCGGTACACGGTAGTGGAACCCCTTGCTGCCCCGCGGTGGAACGGGGAAGCACGCGAAGAGGCGACCCACCGGCATCTGTCACGTGGATCCGCAGAGGCATGGCCGGAGCGCCCGCGTAGCCAGCGGCGCTTCCCCCGGCGCGTGAGCGTCAAGGAAGTCGTCGAGGAGGACACCGTGGTCGCCGGCATCGGCCGCGTACGCCGAGACAGTTTCCGGTTCTGGGCGTGCGGGTTCAGGTTGGACCGCGGGTATGGCGAGCGGGGTTCGGGCTTCGGCGGCGACCTGAACCCGCGAGCTGGTCCGACGCAGCACTTTCGCGTTTTCGCCCCACCAGCCGCCGTACCCAAGTGAAACGGCGAGGCTAGTGAATCTTTTGCTGCTCCAGCCATTTGAAGTCCTCAGTCCTCTTGTACAGGACCTTGGCGTTCCGGCCTCGGCCGAGCTTGTATCCCTTGAGGCCCAACTTCGCAGCTTCCTTGTAGACCCAGCTGACGGACATGTTCAGCATGGTCGCTACCTCGGCTGTATCCATAAGAACCGGCGCGACAGGGTGGCGTTCGCGTGCCGAGTAGGTCGTGGAGCTCAGCTGGTGCGAAGCCGTGCGTGTCGATTTGTGCAAGATGACTCCCTGATGTCCTGATCAAACAGTGAAATTCGCTCACCGCGGGTGCGATCCGTGTGCCGCGCGAGCGTCCGCCGGTTGCCACCACCAAGTGCCGGCGCGCGGACAACAGAAATGGTCTTGAGAATCACCGGTTTCCCCAGCCGGTCATTTGCTGCTATGTTCCCGCGCCGCCCGCGATTTGTTTCGCCCGCGCCGTCTCGTAAGTAGCCGGTGGGCAGGGGGCGTCTCGGTAGCGGAGGGCGTAGCCCGGCTCCGTGGTCACCCGCCCCCTCGCGCCAGGAGGGGAGCCAGGGTGTGGTGGGGGGCGGATGGGGGCGGCCCCGAGGATGCCCCAGAGTGGTTGCGTAGGCTGGCGTCGTCGTCGCGGCGGGACGGCCACAGGTTGTCCGTGGATGACCTCCGATCAGCCTGACGGGGGGCAGCAAAGTGAGCAACTGGTGAGCATCAGTCCTCAAATACATGGGGAAAGCTGACCGAACTTGCGACTCGTTGTAAGGTAGGGAAACAGCACTTGACCTGCAAAAACGCAGGCAGGGAGCCTAGCCCGGGAGTACCTCCATGATGCGTACAATGTTCAAATCCAAGATCCACCGGGCCACCGTGACCCAGGCCGACCTGCACTACGTCGGCTCGGTCACCGTCGATGCCGAGCTGATGGAAGCCGCGGATCTACTGCCCGGTGAGCTGGTGCACATCGTCGACATCGACAACGGCGCCCGCCTGGAGACGTACGTCATCGAGGGCGAACGCGGCTCCGGCGTCATTGGTATCAACGGCGCCGCAGCCCACCTCGTCCACCCCGGTGACCTGGTCATCCTGATCAGCTACGCCCAGGTAGACGACGCCGAGGCCCGTGGACTGACCCCGCGCATCGTGCACGTCGACGCCGGCAACCGTATCGTCGCGCTCGGCGCCGATGCCTCCGCGCCCGTGCCGGGCACCGCCACCGAGCGGAGCCCGCACGCAGTCCCCGCGGCGCGCTGACCCGGCTCGACCATCGAGGGAGCACCCGTCATGGCAGAACAGACCGACCGGATCGAGTTCGACATCCGCGACGACCGCGCGAGCGGCAACCTGCGCGCGTACGAGAACGGCAAGGCCGTTGGAGTCATCGCGTACTTCGTGATGGACGGCGGCCTCGCCGCCCTCGTGGCCGTGCACACCGTCGTCGAACCCGGCCACGAGGGCAAGGGCATCGCGGGCGCCCTCGTTCAGGAGTTCTACGCCATGGCAGGCCTTGAGGGCGTCCCCGTCGTCCCGCTCTGCCCGTATGCCGCGAAGTGGGCGCAGCGCCATCCCGACCAGGCTCCCGAAGCCCCGGTCGAACTGGTGGAGCAGGCGAAGGTCCAGCTCAAGTCCCATCCCGAACTCTAGTGATCCCACCGGCCGGGAGGTGTACCGTTCGGCCGATGGTCCTCGCCCTGCTGCACACCTCCCCGGTCCATGTCCCGGTCTTCGACGCGCTCCGGGACACGGACCATCCCGGACTCGGTCTGCGTCATCTCGTGTACGAGGACCTGCTCACCCGGGCGAGGGAATCGGGCCCGGAGGCGATGTCGGGCGAGATCAGGGCGCTGCTCGCGGGCGCCGTCGCCGAGGGCGCTTCCGCAGTGCTCTGTACCTGTTCGACGATCGGCGGGGTCGCGGAGTCGGCCGCGGCGACGATCGGCGTTCCCGTGCTGCGTGTCGACCGCCCGATGGCAGCCGCTGCTGCGGAACGGGAACGCCTGGTGGTACTCGCGACCCAGTCCGCGACCCTGGGGCCGACCCTCGCTCTGCTCGCCGAAGAGGCGGGGGACCGGCCCGTGGAGGTCCGTACCGTGATGGTCGACGGTGCCTGGGCGCGCTTCGAAGCCGGTGACCGTGACGGCTATCTGGACCTGGTCGCGGCCGCGGTCGATGCGGTGACGGACGCCGATGTGATCGTGCTGGCGCAGGCGTCCATGGCCGATGCGGTCACCCGTACGGCCACTCGGATCCCGGTGCTCTCCAGCCCCCGGCCGGGCCTCGCCGCCGCGGCCGCCGCCGCGCGCTGACCTGCCGTTCGGGTTCCGGACCTGCGCGGATCATTCGGAACCTGTACGTATGGACTCACCAGGCGAGGGCAGCCGCTCCGAGGGACGGTGAAAGGAGATCCACCCCGAACCGCTCGGAGGCCCCCGATGACCAACCCGTACCCCGATCCCGTGCCACCGGCGCCCACCCCGGGACCGATGCCGGGGCCTCCGGCGCCGCTGCCGGAGCCGCCGCCCCCGCCGCCGGGGCCCGTCCCGCCCGGCCCGTCCCCCGATCCGATTCCGCAGCCGCCCACACCCGAGCCGGCGCCGGCGCCGGAACCGTCACCCCGGTCGGCTGGATGACCGCTGCCCGGTGCGCCGCGCCGGGCTCTGTCCCCTCGGGCGGTACGCCTCAGGCCCCGGCCAGGACGGCGTTCGCCCGCGCGGTGACCTCGGTGAGTACGCGGCCTGCCGCCGCCAGGTCCTCGGCCGGCAGACCCGCGTACAGCCGGGCCGTGATGTCCGCGATGCCGGTGCTGTTCGCATGCCGGCGGTCACGGCCTGCGGGCGTGAGACCGACGCGGGCTGTGCTGCCCGGGACCTCCTCCAGCAGCCCCGCGGCGGACAGCTCGGCCAACGTCGCTTCGGCGACCTCCGCGTCGATCTTCAGCGTGCCGGTCATGCGGTCGACGAGCCGGACGCGCTCGATCGCCTCGCCGCTGTCCGCGATGACGTTCAGTGCCACCGCCTGATGGAACGTGGTTCCGGTGGTCGCCAGCAGCCGTTCGAGAACGGCCCGGGTGGCGTAGTGGGCCTGGCCGATGACCTGGCCGTTGACGGTCGGTGTGACAGGCATGGCTACTCCTTGGTCGATTTGGTCGATGAACTTGGAATCGCGGGAATCGGTGCGTCGAGAAGAGCTGCCAACGTGCGGGTGAATGCCTCGGTGTCCGCACCGTCCAGGCCGCCCAGCGGGGCCAGTTGCTGGTCGAGGAGCTCTCGTACGACATAGACCGCGCGGAGTGTGACCGCGCGCCCCTCATCGGTCAGCGAGAGCTGGACGGCCCGGGTGTCGCCGGGATCGGTGGTGCGCTCGATGAGGCCGGCGGTCTCCAGGGTGCGGGCCAGCTTCGACACGTAGAGGGGTTCGAGCCCGGTGTGGTCCGCGAGCCGGCGCTGGCTGGGCCGCAGCCCCGAATGCTGCATCCCCAGCAGGGATCCGAGCAGTGAGTACTGCGCATGTGTCAGGCCGAGCGGCCCGATCGCCCGGTCCACGGCCACCCGCCACTTCATCGACAGGCGCCAGACCAGGAAGCCGGGGGTCGGTCCCTGAGGTGCGTTGCTCATGAACAGACAGAGTACATGGCTACTATGTACATGGCTATTGTTTTCATCGCTGCTGAACTGCGCTCGCGGGAATGGTGATTGCGTGGGAAGCGAGCTCCTTGGCGTGGCGGCCGCGTGGCGATGAGGACTGCGCCGCGCCTTCCTTCACCGCCCCTGGCGGCACCATTCGTCTACCGTGTCGTGGGTGAGGGCGGGCCGCTGCTCTGCCTTCCCGGTGTGCCCATGCGTGCCTGTGCCTACCTCGGTGATCTCGGTGGGCTGTCGAAGCGGCGCCGGCCGATCATGCTCGACCTGCGGGGTACCGGTGACTCCTCCGCTCCCGCCGACCCGGCCGCGTACCGCTGCGATCGACAGCTCGTCGACGCCGAGGCACTCCGTGATCATCTCGGTCTCGGCCGCGTCGACGTGCTCGCGCATTCGGCGGGCGGCGATCTCGCCCTTCTGCATGCGGCTCGGCACCTGCGGCGCGTCCGCACCCTGACCCCGATCACCGCCCGTGCGTGAGCCCTCGATGTCGACTTCACCCACGAGCAGCGCCGGGAGGCGGCTGCCCTGCGAAAGGCCGAGCCGTGGTTCGGGCCGCGCACGACGCCTACGAACGAATCCGGACCGGCGCCGACTCCACCCCTGGCTCGACGTCCCCGCCGATTCCCCCACCGTAGAGGCGTTCCTCACTCATGGGCGCGGCGGGCAGGCGGTCCGACTCGACCGGACGGAACTCAGACGGTGGACGGCCGCACCGGCGCCGGTCCCAGTGTGGTGCTGCCGGGAGAGGCCCGATGCCCGAGCCCGGTCCGGTACGCGTCCATCGCCGCCTCGGTCCGCCCCAGGCGTCGTAGCAGATCGCCCAGGAGCCGGCAGATGTCCGCGAGATCACCTGCGGCGCCCGCCCGCTCCAGCAGGGCCAGCGCGGTGACGTAGTGCTCCTCGGCGGAATCGAGGTTGCCCTGCTCCTCGTGGATGAGGCCGAGAAGCCGGTGCGCGCCGCCGGCGTGGACCGATCCTCGGTCGGGGTGCAGTTCGCCCAGGAGCCGATGCAGCAACTCCTGGGCCTGGGAGGCCTTGCCGCGCCTGCGCAGTACGTCCGCCAGCTCCACCTCGACCTGCGCCGTGTACAGGGGGGCCCGTTTCGACGCCAGCATGTCGCGGGCGGCGCGCAGCTCGCTCTCGGCGCCGGACAGGTCGCCGTCCTGTGCGTGGACGTAGCCGCGCATCCAGTGGCAGTGCGCCAACTCCGTGCGGATCTGCAGCTGTTGGTAGATCTCGGCCGCCTTGGCGAGGGAAGCGTCGGCTTCCGTGGTACGGCCCGCTGCGATGAGCGTGCGCGCGACGCTCCGGTGCAGTCCGGCGACCAGCTCCGGATCGGACACCTGCGGTGCGAGGGCCAGTGCCAGCTCGCCCGCCTGTGCGGCGCGGGCATGGGCGCCCATGTCCATGTACGGCGCGATCACGGCCGTGTACAGCAGCAGGAGCGCGCCGGGGTCCTGCAGGCCGGAGGCGTTGAGCTCGTCGATGGCACTTTCCAGCAGGTAGCAGGCGTAACGGAGTTCTCCCGCCAGTAGATGGGCGACCGCCCGGCCGCGGACGGCCGGGGCGCGCCGGGGGAGCGGCGCGTCGGCGAGCAGCCTCTCCCCGGTCTCGAAGTGGCCGCGGGCCGCGGGCAGATCGCCCGTCTCCAGGGCGCACTGGCCGAGCCCGAGCAGGGCTGCGGCGTGTTCGCTGTCGAGTCCGTTTCTATCGGCCTCGGCGAGCAGCCGGGTGTAGGTGGCGGCGGCGTCCTCGGCGGCGCCGGTGGCCAGTGTCCGTTGGGCCTCGACGAGCTTCAGCCGCAGCTCGGTGGCGAGATGGGCGGGGCGTCCGGTCGCCAGTTCCTCGTACGTCACGCCGAGCCGGTCCGCGAGGTGACGTACGGCCGCCTCCGACGGGCGGACCCGGCCCGCCTCCAGGGTGGAGATATAGGCGGGGGTGTAGGAAGGCTCGGCGAGCTGTCGCTGGGTCAGTCCGCGTTCGGCACGCAGCCGTTGTACGCGCCGACCGATGGCTCCGGGGTCGTCGTAGCCCGGGCCGTGCGCGTCGTCCGGCCCGTGGCCGGAGCCCGCTCCGGTGCCTCGTCCCGTTGTGCGCTTCTCGTTCATCGCGCCGCCCCTTCTGCCTCGCACGGCCTCGAAATGCGGCCCATATATCGTAAATGCCCGGTTACGAGCCTCAACCACGCGACTCCTGGGCCTTGTTCGGAGCCCCGTACCCTTCTAGGTTAAGCATCGCATTAAATCCACTTAACCAGTGAGTTACATGCTGGTCGTGTCCCGGAAGTGCCCCGGAAACCACAGGAGTCGTCCATGCGCATACGCCCCCACACGCGCCGAACAGCAGTATCGATGTCGGGACTTGCTCTCGCCGGCCTTCTGGCGGCGACCGCCGTCACCACCCCCGCGTCAGCCACCCCCACGGGCACCGATGGCGGTCGGCGCGTCGAGGCCGAGTACTTCCCCGACCCCGGCGGCCCGGGCAGGACCGTGGAGGTCCCCGTCGCTTCCCCCACGCAGAGGGGCAGAGGCGCCGCCGCCCCGCTGGGCGCCGCCGAGGCCGCGCTCGACGGCACGGTGGGCAAGCAGGCCGTGACCGGTCCCACCGACGACCGCCTGGACGTCGTGATCATCGGCGATGGCTACACGGCCGGCCAGCAGGACGACTTCCACGCGGACGCCACCGCCAAGTGGGCCGACATCACCGCCCTGGAGCCGTACAAGAGCTACCAGGGTCTGTTCAATGTCTGGACCGTCGACGCCGTCTCCAACGAGTCCGGCGTCAGCGGAGACCCCGGAGCGGACACCGTCAAGGACACCGCACTCGGCAGCTACTTCTGGTGCTCGGACACCGAGCGGCTGATCTGCGCCGATATCGACAAGGTGGCCGCCTACGCCGCCAAGGCCCCGGCCGCGGACCTCGTGGTCGTCATCGCCAACTCCACCAAGTACGGCGGCGCGGGCTACTCCGGACTCCAGGCCGAGGGTTACCCCTTCAACGGAGTCTCCACGCTCTCCTCCGACCACGCCTCATCCAGCCTGATCGCCGCGCATGAGATCGGGCACTCGGTGGGCCTGCTCGACGACGAGTACACCTACGAGGCGTACGGCACCTGGACCGGAGGCGAGCCGGGCGGAATCAACTCCACCACCTACACGCCCGGGCAACTCACCGAGAAACAGGCCAAGTGGTATCGCTGGCTGGGGCAGAGCGACCCGGCGGGCGGCACCGTCGGCACGTACGAGGGCAGCGCCTACTACCCGTTCGGCATCTACCGCCCGACCGCCTCATCGATCATGCGCGAGCTGAGCAACACCGCGTTCAACCTGCCGGGACGCGAGGCGATGATCGCCGGGTTCTACCGCGGGGGCAACGCACTGAGCAGCACCGTCGACACGGACGACACCGTCGGACCCGGCCGCCGTATCGCGGTGACCCTGGCAGACCTCACCACCGTCGGCGTCAAGCCTCACACGCACGGGCGCCCCCTTGCCGCCACCGGCCTCGCCAGGACCGATCTGCGCTGGTACGTCGACGGCGTCGAGAAGGTCGCCGCCCGGGGACGTAGCTCCGTCACCCCGGCCTCGCTCGGAGTCCACGCGGACGGTCGCAGCCACAAGGTGACCGCCGAGGCCGTGGACCGTACGGACGCGATCCGCGACCCCGCCGTCCGTGCCCTGGCCACCGACACCCTCACCTGGAGCGTCAGGCCGACCGGGCACCGGTAGCAGTTCCTCAGGCGATGATCGGGACGACGGCCTCGGGCGTCAGCATCCGGAAGGTGAACGACTGATGGAGGTAGAGCCGGATGCTGGTCGCGTCGTGGTCCTGATAGCCGATCGACAGATCCTGGCCCAGGCACAGTTCGAAGTCGCCGCCACGGGTGGACAGAAGTACACCACCCGCGACGGCGGGCGCCCAGAGGATCTGGTCGTCGAGCAGCCGGGCCAGATGGGTGGCCACCGGATATCCGTGGTCGGAGGTCTCGGTCGCCTCGGTGAAGGCGTCGGCACCGAGCAGCAGCCGGTACGGCCCGTCGACACCGGCCAGCCGCAGTCGGGTGAGTGCCTGGCTGACGGTGGCCGGGTAGTCGCGGGCGTCGGCCGGCAGCGGCAGCGGTGAGTGCGAGGAGCCGTCCCGGAGTCCGGTGATGCCGGCCGACGCGTACCCGTCGATGATCGCCATGTCCTCGGCGAACGCACAGGTGCGGGCCGCGTCCTTGACGGGCTGCCAGTCGCTGTCGTCGGAACCGCGCTCGACGTCGTCCACGGCCGTCCGGGTCACCGTGAACGGCACCCGCCAGTCGATGACGGGCACCGAGGTGCGGGCCCGGGCGATCACGTCCGGCGTGGGGGGATCGATGTCGCGCAGATGACCGTCGCCGATGGCCGCCAGTTCGGGGCCGTCCGGGCCGGTCACGTCGACGACACGGCGGCCCGCCACATGGCGGCTGAAGGTGCGCCGGGCCTCTTCTTCGATCTGGTCCCAGGCGGCTTCCGTGACAGGGGCGAGTTCGCGGTGGAGGTTGTTCATCACTGGGCGCTTTCTTGCAGGCTGCCGATGTGCAGCGAACCGTCGTCCGAACGGACCGGGGCTGGGGCCTGCGCCACCGCCGGCGCGGACGCCGGCTCCGGCAGGGTCTCGGTCGCGGTCACTGCGGGCGACGGCGGCGGGGCGTCGAAGAAGTCGGCGCTGGGGACGTAGAAGAGCGTGCCGGTGACCGCCGTCGAGAAGTCGAGGATGCGGTCGTACGTGCCGGTCGGATTGCCGAGGAACATATTGCGGAGCATCTGCTCGGTCACGCCCGGGTCGGCGGCGTATCCGATGAAGTACGTGCCGAACTCGCCCTGTTCGAAGCTGCCGAACGGCATGTTGGCCCGCAGGATCTCGCGTTCCGTACCGTCCGGGTCGGTGATCGTATTGAGGGCGACATGCGAGTCGGCGGGCTTGACGTCGTCGGAGAGCTCGATGTCGGCGAACTTCGTACGGCCGATGACCCGCTCCTGCGCCTCGGTGCCCAGCGTGTTCCAGGACGCGAGGTCGTGCAGATACTTCTGCACGATGACATAACTGCCACCCGCGAACTCCGGATCCTCGGCGCCGACCAGGGCCGCCGACCGTGCACCCGCCCCCACCGGGTTCTCGGTGCCGTCCACGAAGCCGAGCAGATCCCGGTGGTCGAAGTAGCGGAACCCCTGTGTCTCGTCGACGACCTTCACCGCGCCGCCGAGCCGGTCCAGGAACTGGGCCGCCCACTCGTAACACACGTCCATCCGCTCGGCCCGGATGTGGAGCAGCAGGTCCCCCGGAGTGGCGGGAGCATGGTGTCGGGCACCGTGCAGCTCCTGGAACGGGTGGAGCCCCGCAGGGCGCGGCCCCGCGAACAGCCGGTCCCAGGCGTTGGAACCGAAGCCGGTCACGGAGACCAGGCCGGTGCCCGGGAACCGGAATCCGATGGAGCGGGCGATCGCCGCGAGATCGGGCAGCACCTCGCGTACGACGGGCTCACCACCGGGCTCGATCGTGGCGACCAGGATCAGGGCGGCGCTGGTCAGCGGGGCGACGACGGGCTGTGCCGCGACAGGTTCCGGTGTGGCGTCGGGCATACGGGGGCTCCATGGGGCGTCAGCGGTACGGAACGGCAGCGGGCTCGCGGGTGCGGGGGCGACAAGTGGGCCCGCTGCTACTTACGCATACGTACGACAGCGCCGCACCCCGGGTCACCTGACCGGGCGACTGCGCGAATGGTCCTGTTCCCCGGGCGCGCCTGCGGCCGTCACGCGGGGCGACCGACCGACGATCCGGGACGCGAGTTCACCCGCGTGCCCGCGGCCAAGGCCCCGCAGGGGCCCGCACGTGGTCGTCGACCGCGGCCTGATCACCGGCCAGTACCCGTCCCTGTCCATACCGCCCGCGGCGGAACTGCTGAAGAAGCCGGCCTGACGAGGGGCGCCATCACCCGCCGGGTCGGATGTCGACGCGTCCGGGGCACGGGTACAGCCGTCCACCATGACCGGCCGGTCCAACAGGGTGTCCGCCGGGAGCGTCGCGGTCAGCTCGGTCAGCCCGGCCGGCAGCAGCAGGTCCGTCGGCGCGGCCGGTTCCGCGGCGGTCCATCAGCGGTGTCCGGGTCCGGGGGCACATGCGTCAGCCCGGTCTCCTGCAACTCCCTCCGCATTCACCGAGGGCGTGGAGCGCCCACCGACGTCGCGTATCAGCCTGCCCCGACCTCCGACCGGTCGCCGCCCCAGAGCGTGTGGAAGGAGCCCTCGCGGTCCGTGCGCCGGTATGTGTGCGCGCCGAAGAAGTCGCGCTGTCCCTGGGTGAGCGCCGCGGGCAGCCGGTCCGCGCGCAGTCCGTCGTAGTACGCGAGCGCGGCTGCGAACCCCGGCGTCGGCACCCCCTGCCGTACCGCCTCGGCGACCACCGTGCGCCAGTCGTCCTGCGCCGCACCGATCTCCTCGGCGAACTGCGCGTCCGAGAGCAGGCTCAGCAGGTCGGGGCGGGTGTCGTAGGCTGCCCGGATCCGGTCCAGGAACGCGGCCCTGATGATGCACCCGGCCCGCCAGATCGCTGCCACCGTGCCGAGGTCGATGTCCCAGTCGTAGGCCTCGCTGCCCGCCCGGATCTGGTGGAACCCCTGCGTGTACGAGACGATCTTGGACGCGTACAGCGCCTGCTCCACCCGGTCGGCGAAGGCTGCGGCCGCTGTCTCGTCGAGCGCCTTGGGCGATGGGCCCGCCAGGCCCTGCGCCGCCTCGCGCAGATCCGCATGGCCGGACAGCGAGCGGGCGAATACGGCCTCCGCGATACCGGAGACGGGCACCCCCAGATCCAGCGCGATCTGCACCGTCCAGCGGCCCGTGCCCTTCTGCTCCGCCCGGTCCTGCACGATGTCGACGAAGGGCTTTCCGGTGGCCGCGTCGGTGTGGGCGAGGACCTCCGCCGTGATCTCGATGAGATACGAGTCCAGGCGGCCGGTGTTCCAGCTGCGGAATGTCTCGGCGATCTTTGCGGGGGAGTAGCCCGCCACCGCACGCAGCAGGTCGTACGCCTCCGCGATCAGCTGCATGTCCGCGTACTCGATGCCGTTGTGGACCATTTTCACGAAGTGCCCGGCACCGTCGGGACCGATGTGGGTGGTGCACGGGGCACCGTCCTTCGCCTTGGCGGCGATCTTCTCCAGCAGCGGCCCCAGCGATTCGTACGACTGGGTCGAGCCGCCCGGCATGATGCTCGGCCCGTTCAGCGCGCCCTCCTCGCCGCCCGAGATGCCGACGCCCACGAAGTGAATGCCGCGCTCGCGCTGCTCCTTCTCGCGGCGGCGGGTGTCCTCGAAGTGTGCGTTGCCGCCGTCGATGATGACGTCGCCCTCTTCGAGGAGCGGGGCGAACTCCTGGATCACAGCGTCCGTCGGATCGCCCGCCTTCACCATGATGACCAGCCGGCGCGGACGTTCCAACGCCGCGACGAACTCCTCCGGCGTATGTGCGGCAACGAAGGAACCCTCGTCGCCGAACTCCTTGACCAGGGCGTCCGTCTTCGCGGTCGTGCGGTTGTGCAGGGCGACCGTGAAGCCATTGCGGGCGAAGTTACGTGCGAGATTGCGGCCCATGACCGCGAGTCCTGTGACGCCGATCTGCGCAGTGCCGCTCATCTGTGTGCTCTGCAATCTGTGTGGGGGGTGCCGGGATCTTCAGTATGGATACGGGGCGCGGGGACGGCCTGTTCAGCATGGGCCGTATGGACCTGCCTATTTGTATTAGGGAAAGACCTAGAGGGTCTAGGCGTCGCTCCGGCACCCTGCTCGCGGCGATTCCGGGTGCCCGGCTGGTGGACAGGGCCGGTGGCAGGCTCGTGGAGTTCCTCGGTGGACACACCGGTTCCACCGAGGATCCCGATGCGTTCGCCGCGCGGTTGCGGGAGGCGCTGCTCGACTGAAACGGGCAGGTCAGGGGTGTTGACGGGCTCGTTCCAGGTCCCGTTCCGCACCCCGGAGCAACTACCTGAGCCGTCATGGGGCCAAAGTGGCGCCATGGACCTCACGCCGGCGTCCTCGCCCTGCTCACACTGGTGCTCACCTGGCTGGCCGCCGCGACCGGGCTGGTGGCCAAGAACACCGAGACCGCCAGCAACGTCTCCATGCCGCTGACGTTCCTCCCCTGCCTCGGCAGCGCCATCGTTCCACCGGAGTCCATGCCCACCGGGCTGCGCTGGTTCGCCGAGTACCAGCCCTTCACACCGGTCATCGAGACGCTGCGCGGCCTGCTGATGGGCACCGAGGTCGGCAACAGCGGGATCATCGCGCTCACCTGGTGCGTCGGGATGAGCCTGGTCGGCTGTCTGTGGGTGCGACCGGTCTTCAACCGTGACGCCACACGCTGGGTAACTCTCCCCCGGAGAAGGCCGGATGGCCGGTGCAGTCCTCAATCCTCGTACCGGACAGCACGGTACGAGGGCTGACGAGTGCACCGGCCACGAACCTCGGGCGGCGGTGTCCCCTGGGCCGTCCGTGACGGGTGAGCCGCTGTCGCTCCCTTGTCATCGGCCTTTGTCTGCCCATAAGTTGGGCGCTTGCGACGTGTCCTACAGCCAGTGGGGGAGCCAAGTCATGGCCGCAAACGGACGGCACCGCAGATATCAGCCCAGCCGGCTCAACCGTGCCTCGCTCACGGTCACCGTCGGCGGTGCGGGCATCGCGCTCCCGCTCATCGCAGCCGCCTCGGCAGGCGCCGCCTCGACGGATGTCTGGGAGAAGGTAGCCGCCTGTGAGTCCACCGGCAACTGGCACATCAACAGTGGCAACGGCTACTTCGGTGGCCTTCAGTTCACCCGGTCGACGTGGGCGGCCTACGGCGGTACGGTCTACGCCCCGCGCGCCGACCTGGCCACCAAGGACCAGCAGATAGCCATCGCCGAGAAGGTGCTCGAAGGGCAGGGACCCGGCGCCTGGCCGGGCTGCTCGACACGGGCGGGGCTGACCAGTGGCGGGGAAGCCCCCGGCATCAACCCGCAGTCGGAGCGGACCGGCCACCTACAGGCGCCCGGGAAGGCTGCCGCCGGGAAGCCGGAGACGAAGCGGACGACCACGCCCGCCAAGCCGACCACTGTGCCCGGCAAGCGCGAGTCGTACACCGTGGCCCGTGGTGACTCGCTCTCCGCGATCGCGGCGAGTAAGCATGTCCGTGGCGGCTGGCAGCACCTGTACGCGGCGAACCGCACGATCGTGGGGGACGAACCGGATCTCATCTTTCCCGGACAGCGCCTGAGCCTCGATGTGGCCCGGGCACCGAAGGCGGGTTCCAAGACGGGTTCGACGCCGGCCGCGCAGCCGAAGACCGCACCGCGCCAGAAGGCGAAGCCGCAGCACCGGACCACCGAGCCGAAGCGGCAACCGGCCACGTCGCAACACCAGGCCGCGAAGCCGCAGCATCGGACCACCGAGCCGAAGCGGCAACCGGCCACGTCGCAACACCAGGCCGCGAAGCCGCAGCACCGGACCACCGAGCCGAAGCAGCATCCGAAGAAGGCCGAGAGTCACGAGCCGCGGCGGGCGGAGAAGCACTCCGACACTCTCGTCGCGCCGGTTGCGGCAGGTATCGGTACCCCTTACCACCGGGCCGGCTCCTGGGCCAGTGGCTATCACACCGGTGTCGACTTCCCCGTCCCGACCGGCACTTCGGTGAAGGCGGTCGGCTCCGGCACGGTCGTCTCGGCGGGTTGGGCGGGGGCGTACGGATACCAGATCGTCATCCGGCACAGCGACGGCAAGTACAGTCAGTACGGGCATCTGTCCGCGCTTCATGTGCGTGAGGGCCGGCATGTCTCCGCAGGCCAGCGGATTGCGCGCTCGGGTTCCACCGGGAACGTCACCGGTCCGCACCTGCACTTCGAGATCCGTACCGGCCCCGGTTACGGCTCGGACGTCGACCCGCTGGCCTACCTGAGGGCGGGCGGCGTCAGCGTCTGAACGACCCCCTGGGGCGCGGCTGTGTCAGCCGGCGCGGCAGGCTCCGCGGACACGCCGCCCCGCCGTGCTGCGGTGCCGGTGTGCGACGACCGCCCGGGCCCGAACTCCACCTGCCCGAGGCGACGCTCCAGTGGCGTCATCAGAGGCATCACAGGGGCTGCCGAGAACGTTTCCGCGACGGTCTCGACGGCCGCGGCCGGCGTCGACGGTGCGGGCTCGAGAAGAACGACAACCGTCTGTGTCTCAGCCGGGTGGGCCAGATCCACCGCCGGTTCCACAACACCTCCGGCGCCGGGCTCCGCGTCCGCCCCGTCTCCCAGAGCGTCCCGGTACTCGCTCGCGGCCGGCTGCCCGGCGCGGTGCTCCGCGCCCAGCCGCTCCGTCGTGAGAAGTATCAGCCCGCCCGCGGCGACCACCCCGCAGGCCAGCGCGAGCATCGTGCCCGCCGTACCGTGCCGGAACTGCTCATCGAACATGGTGATGCCGACAGCCGCGGCTATCACCGGGTTCACCACGGTCACCGTGGCCAGCGGCGCGGTCAGCCCGGCGCCCCGGTACGCTGCCTGGGAGAGCAGCAGCCCGGCGGCCGCGAACGTGCCTATCGCCAGCAGCGCCGGCATTCCGGCCGCTGCCGCACCGGAGGTCCACTGCACGGCCACGGTCTTCGTGAACACCGAGGCGATACCGAAAGCGATGCCCGCGGCCCCGGCCAGGATCACACTCCGTACCACCGGCCGGTGCAAGCCCTTGGAGATCAGGAAGAGCGCTGCGACCGCACCGAGCGTCACGCCGGCGAGCGTCAGCTGATCCGGGCCGCTCAGGGTGTGCGACTCGGCGTTCCCGGTGAGCGCGAGCAGGCCCGCCAGACCGACGGTCGCCATGATCGCGCCGCGCCATGCGATGGCACCCGCCCGGCGGCGTACGAAGAGTGCCGCCATCGGCAGGGCGAAGACGATGGTCAGCGCACCGAGCGGCTGGACGAGACTGAGCGGACCGTAGGCCAGCGCCACGACATGCAGCACCGCGCCCACGCCGTTCATTGTCACGGCGGCCCACCAGACACGGTTGCGCAAGGGTGCGAGCGAACGGCCGTCTCCAGCCGTGGCCACGCGCTCCTGGACGATCGCCCCGGCCGCGTAGGCGACCGCGGAGACCAGTGACAGAAGCACGGACAGCGCAAGGGAACTCATGTACACCACGATGTCCCCTCAAAGCCGCTGCGTCGTCGTCCTTGAGGCGGCAATCCTGCGTACTGCCTTGGTAGTACGTGACTACTCCCAGTGTCCTCCTCCCGACGGTAGTCCTCCCTGCGGAGGGCCCCGGAGCGATCATCCCGAGGGGTTACGGTGAACGGCGGGTCGCGGTACTCCGGGTGCCCGCGATGTCACCAGTGGCGGCCGGGGAGCCGAGAAGGAGCAGTGCGATGGACGAGTCGGCAGCGGTCTCTGTGGGCGGATTCTTCACACTGCGTACCGCTTCACCGTCCGACGGGGCGCACCGCCCGCTGGCACTGTTGTACGCGGGGGAGTCCGCACCGCTCACGGCCCGTATCGACACGGTCGCCACCCGGCTCCGTACCCCTGAGCGCAGAGTCGCCGCCTCCGTCGCACACCTGGGGCTGGCCTCCCGCCTCTGGTCGATCGCACTCGGCCCGGCGGCCCTGACCGGCCGTTTCCCCGATCTCTCGCCCGATGTCCTGCACTGGGACCCACGGCACACCGCCCCCGACGACCTGTGGCTGAGCACCGCCGAATCGCTGCCCGCTACCGCCGCCCGGATTCGGGAAGCCGTGCAGTACGCCCATCTCGTGCCCCTCGCCGAGGCGATCCACCGCGACGGCCCCCTGTCGAACGGGCTGCTGTGGGGCAACGTGGGGTCGGCGCTGGCGGGAGCCCTGCGCGAACTGGTCACCTGGGCCCGCACCCACCGCCGCCCCGACGTGTCAGGCCGGGCCCGCGCCCTGGCCGCCGAACTCTTCGACCACCCGGACCTCCGGAACACCGGCGCCCCGCACGACCCGGCGTTCCGCCGCCGCAGTTGCTGCCTGTACTACCGCTGCCCGGGCGGCGGTCTGTGCGGCGACTGCGTCTTCGAGAACGTCTGACACCCGGACGAGCCGGAGCCGGGCGGGAGGCCGGGTCACCCGCCCGGCACCACCTCGACGGAGCCGATGTACTCCTGGGTCTCCTCGTCGGGGAGCCGCACGGCCTGGGCCCAGAAGTAGATCACCAGGCTGAACGCGGCGATGAGCGCGACGTCCCACCACAGCGGCACGGCATCGGTCGCACCGCAGGACGCTGACGACGCCGGGCCGGTGCTGCAGAAGCCGCCCTGCCAGGAGATCAGCCCCATGCCCACGAGGTACACCGGCAGCCACTGCGCGGACCGCCAGTCCATGTGCGGAACCTTTGGGTTGAGCTTGAGCAGCGCGGAGCCGCCCAGCAGTAGATAGCCGAGCACGATGGCCACGCCGAGCCGCCACAGGGTGTCCCAGCCCGCCCAGTAGATGATCAGGTTCGAGACGATGAACGCCACGGGCGCCCAGAACATCCCGCCGGGCAGCCGGTACGGGCGAGGCCGGTCCGGGTCCTGTTTGCGCAGGCATCCGAAGGCGAGCGGCGCCCCCGCGTACATCAGCACACTCGCGGACGTGACGAAGCCGACCAGCTTCTGCCACGTGGGGAACGGCAGGAACACGATGAGGCCGACCACGAACGCGAAGAGCAGGCTGAACCACGGGACGCCGTGCTTGGTGGTGCGCTCGAAGACCGCGGGGACGTAGCCGTTGCGGGACAGGCCGTAGGAGACCCGAGAGGTGGCGGTGGTATAGATCAGGCCCGTACCGGACGGTGACACGACCGCGTCGATGTACAACAGCGTGGCGAGCCAGCCGAGTCCGACGGAGGTGGCGAGCCCGGCGAACGGGCCCGCCTTTCCGCTGAAGGAGAGATTGGCCCAGCCGTGGGCGAAGGCGCTGTGCGGCAGGGCGGCGATGAAGACGACCTGAAGCGCCACATAGATGAGGACGCCGATGAGGATGGAGCCGATCACCGCCCGTGGGATGTCCCTGGCCGGGTTACGGCTCTCTCCCGCGAGTTGGTCGGCCTGCTCGAAGCCGAGGAGCGCGAAGATGATGCCGCTGGTGCTGATGGCGGAGAGCACGCCCCTGGCACCGAAGGGGGCGAAGCCCTGGTAGCCGAAGTTGCCGCTGTGGAAGGTGGTGGCGGCCAGCACGATGATGGTGAAGACGGGGACGGCCACTTTCCACCACGTCGCCACGCTGTTGGTGTGGGCGAGCCATTTGATGCCGAGGAAGTTGACGACGACGAAGAACGCCATGAACGCGACAGCCAGCCCGTACCCCGCGGGTGTCAGGTGATTCTTGCCGGTCTGCAACCAGGGGGCGTGGACGCTGAGATAGTTCAGCGACGCCATGACCTCGATCGGCGCCACGGTGACGGCCTGCAGCCACGAGAACCATCCGAAGGACGCGCCGGCGGCACTGCCGAAGGCATAGTGCGGGAAGCGGGCCGTGCCGCCCGCCACCGGGTACATGGCCCCCAGTTCGGCGTGGACGAACGCCAGCACAATGATGGCGAGTGCCCCGATTCCCCAGGAAATGAGCGCCGCCGTGCCGGCTGCCTGCGCGGCGAACAGGGCGCCGAACAGCCAGCCGGACCCGATGATGGACCCCTCCGAGGTCCAGATGAGACCGATCAGCCCGATTTCCCGCTTGAGGCCCGGATTCGTGGGCGCCGTGGGTGCGACCGGCTTGGACATCCGCATGCGGCATGCACCCCTTGTTCCGGTGGGGATGAGGCGTGGGGTGTAGGTCTGCGTCCAGGGGGACCTCAACAGGATGCCCCGATCTTCGTGGATCGTTCCCGGAGCACGCGGAAGTTGCGCCAGTCGGCTCGCACCTGAGGTCGTCGTCCGATGGTGGATCCGAACGACCCGGAGGGGACGTTTCAGTCGTTGTGCGGCGTGGACAGCACCGCTCCGTCGATGCGGCCGGTCTGGATGACCGGCCCGTGCTGGACGCCACCGCTGATCACGTTGCGCACGGCGGGTGACGCCTGGTTCCGGGGCGGTTCACCGAGTGAGTCGAGCAGCGAGCGGAGTTCCGCGCGCGCCGATGGATCGGCGCGCAGGAGGGTGTGGAGCCTGTCCCGCCACTCGGCGGCGACGGCGTTCGTCACCGACTCGTCCTGGGTCTCACGGCCTCTGAGGAGGGAATTCCGCGCCGAGTCCAGAGAGGTGGGCGTACTCTCTGCCCGGTTCTCTGCCGGGTCGTCGCGGTCGAAACGGCGCCCGAATCCGTCGCGTGCCGATGTTCAGCAGTCCGACACCATGAGTCCCACATCGCGGTCGACCCGGACACGTACACCGACGATTATCCGGCCCGGCCCGACGAGGTGCACAAGCTTGCCTGCAAGGGCAGCAACGGCGCCGTCCACACCCAGTTCTCGGACGTCGAGGGGGAGTTGAACGGGCTCCTCACGTACGACCGCCGGATCGTGCGTTTCCGTCCGAACCCTTGACGCGAATCACCGGGACCCAAGAATGATCGCGCTCTGACAACGTTATCCAAAGAGGAGCGCCCCATGCACCGGACCCCACGGCGACTTCGCGGCCCGGCGACCGCACTCGCCGCCGTCGCGCTCCTCGGCGGTTTCCTCGCCACCGGGGCCACGGCCCAGGCCGCGCCCCGCGCCGATGAACAACTGACCGACCTGGTCAACCCGTTCATCGGCACCCAGAACGAGGGCACACCTACCCCGGCGCCTCCGTGCCGTTCGGCATGGTGCAGTTCTCCCCGGACACCGGCCACAACACCGGCTACGACTACGGCGAGAACCACATACGCGGCTTCTCCACCATCCATCTCTCCGGTGTCGGCTGAGGCCTGGGGGGCGATCTGCCGACCCTGCCCACCACCGGAGACGTCACGCAGGCCGACTACGCAAAGTACGTGGCGGAGTTCAGCCACGACGACGAGAAGGCGAGCACCACCGACGACATCCGCTCGACCCGTTCGCTCTCCTTCACGGTGGGCGGCGAGCCGTCGGCCTGGAGCACTTCGGCAGCGGACGCCCCGCCCGCACTCGGCTGACCGTGGTCGTGGGGCGGGCGGCGTCCCGCCCGCCCCACAGCTCAGCTGCTCAGCTCGAACTCGGCCCGGATGCGCTTGCCCACCGGCACGCGCTCGGCGGTCAGCCGGTCGCACAGCGCCACCACGATCTCCATTCCGTGGCCGCCGGGGCGCGTCGGGTCGGGTGAATAGAACAGCGGCAAGGCCGTGCTGCTGTCGTACACCGTGACGCTGACGCGCTCCGCGGTGCCCTCCAGCTCCAGCAGATACGGGCCCTGGCTGTAGCGGTCCGCATTGGTGACCAGCTCGCTCACGGCCAGCATGAGATCGCTGCGGGTGTGCTCGCCGAACACCGCGAGCCACTCCGCGGCCAGCCGGACCAGAAAGCGGTCGGCCAGTGCCCGGGCCTGCGCGATGCAGCCGGGCTCGCCGTCGAACACCTCGGCGCTGTGCAGAACGTCCGTGAGCCGGTCTCCGCCGGGGCGGCCGGCCGGTCGCGGGGTGACCTGTTCGTTCATATGCTCCAGCCAGGGCGACGCAGGGGTGTTCGATGACAGCTACTCGACGTTCGCCTACCCGCGACGAACGGTCCCACTCCGGGGAAAACCCGGCAGATCTCAGCCATGGCCGGGCCGCCCGACGAGGGATTCCGCGACGAGAGGCTCAGCAGCGGTGCGCGCGGGTACGGCGGGAGTGACCGGCAGCGTGAAGCGGATACAGGTGCCTTCGGCGGCCTCCGGCTCCAGCCAGATCCGGCCTCCGTGGAACTCCACGATCTTCCGGCACAGGGCCAGACCGATGCCCGTTCCCTCGTACTGATCCCTGCCGTGCAGACGCTGGAAGATGACGAACACCTTCTGCGAGAACTCCGGCGGGATACCGATGCCGTTGTCCGCGACGGAGAAGCGCCAGTCGTCGCCGTCCCGTACACAGCCGATCGTGATCCGGCACGGTACGTCGGGACGGCGGAACTTCACCGCGTTGCCGATCAGGTTCTGCCAGACCATGGAGAGCGCCGTCGCGTCCCCGGTCGGTTCGGGCAGCGGGCCCTCCCGTACGACCGTGGTACCGGACTCCTCGACGACCAGCGCGAGATTGGCCAGCGCACGGTCGAGGGAGCGGTCGAGGTCGACCGCCTTCCACTTTTCGTGCACCCGCCCCATACGGGAGAAGGTGAGCAGATCGTTGATCAGCACCTGCATCCGCTTGGCGCCGTCGACCGCGTAGTCGATGTACTGCCGCGCCCGGTCGTCGAGCTCCGCGGCGTACCGCTTCTCCAGAAGCCGGCAGAACGAGGCGACCTTGCGCAGCGGTTCCTGCAGATCGTGCGAGGCGACATAGGCGAACTGCTCCAGTTCGGCATTGGACCGGCGCAGCTCCTGTGCCTGTTCCGCCAGCAGCGTCCCGCGCTCCTGGGATTCGGCAAGCTCCTCGACGATGCGGCGGCGCATGTCCTCCACGGCCGCCGCCACCGCCCGCACATCAGACGGTCCGTCGACCTCGATCCGGTTATGGAACGCACCCGAGCTGACTGTGTCCGAGGCGGCGGTCAGCCGGCGCAGCGGCCGGCCCACCATCCGGTTCAGCAGCAGACTCAGCGAGACAACCGCGAGCAGAAAGCCCACGACCAGCGAGATGAGCACCTGGTCACGGGTGGTGCGGGCCGTGCTCAGATCGGCGCGGGCCCGGTTACGCGCCACGTCGAGATGCGCCTGCTGCGCCGTGTACAGCCGCCGCAGAGTGTCGAATTCGCCGTTGCTCCGCCGGATGGGGGCCGAGGACTCGGACGCCGGGCCGTCCCGGCGGACCGCGGCGACCAGCGGCTCGGCGTGCCGGCTGCGCCACTCCCGCGCGGCAGCGGCGATCCGGTCGAGATCGCGGGCGAAGGGCTGCTCGTCCCCGACGAGGGCACGCACCTCGGCCAGCCGCAGCTTCTCGTCCCGCATCCCCGCCTCGTACGGCCGCAGGAAGGTCGAGTCACCGGTGAGCGCGTATCCGCGGACCCCGGTCTCCTGGTCCAGCAGGGCGTTCTGCAACTGGAAGGACGACGAGCGGGCAGGCTGGATGCGGTCCACCAGCTCGGTGGTGCGGTCGGACATCCGGGACAGCACCAGGCCACCGACGGTCAGCCCGCCGCAGACGACCAGTACGAAGACGGCGAGAATCAGATGGACCCAGTTCTGGACCGACAGGCGTGAGGCGAGGCCGCGCCGGCGGGCCGGCGATGCGTCCCGGCCGCTCATCGCGGATCCCCCCGTCCCCAGCCCAGATGGAGCACGGCGACGTCGTCGGCGAGACCACCGTAGGGGGACGCGGCTCCGGCGGCCTCGTCGACCAGGGTGTCCACAAAGGCGCGGGCCGCCAGCGCCCCGTGCCTGCGGGCCACGGCGAGCAGTCCGTCCTCGCCCAGCCGGGAACCAGGCCCCGTGCGCCCCTCGAAGAGGCCGTCCGTGAAGAGGACGATCCGGCCGTCCCCGGGCAGGGACAGTTCCGAGACGCTCCACCGTCCCTCACCCGGGAGCAGCCCCAGGGCCATCCCGGGCTCGGGCTCGACCCAGCTCACCCGGGCACCGCTGCGCAGCAGCAGCCCGGGGTGACCGGCCCGCACCACCCGCACCCGACGGCGGTCCGGCGCGAAGGACAGTGAGGTGACGGTGGCGAAGACACGCGGGTCGGAGCGTTCGGCGACCAGGATCTCCTCCAGCAGCCGGACCTGTTCGAGCTGGCCGGTGGCGCACAGCACCGCAGTGCGCCAGGCCACCCGCAGACAGACACCCAGCGCAGCCTCCGCCGCCCCGTGCCCCGACACATCGCCGATCACCGCGTGCACTGTGCCCTCGGACGTCTGCACCACGTCGTAGAAGTCGCCGCTCAGCAGGGCGTGCGCCCGGCCCGGTGCGTATCGCGCCACCGCTTCGAAGGAGTCGTCGCGCAGCAGAGGCACGGGCAGCAGCCCGCGTTCGAGGCGGGCGTTCTCCTGCGCCATCAGCCGGTTGGCGCGCAGCGCCGCGGCGGCCCGCTCGACCTGCTTGCGCTGGAGGGCGTACCGGACCGAGCGGCCCAGCGCCTCCGGATCGAGTCGCCCCTTGACGAGATAGTCCTGGGCGCCGGTCGCCACGGCCGACAGGCCCGTATCGGCCTCGGCCCTGCCCGTCAGCACCACAATGGCCGCATCGGGCGCCGACTCGACGATCTGGGTGACGGCGTCCAGGCCGTACACGTCGGACAGGTGCAGATCGAGCAGTACACAGCACGGGGTCCGGCAGCCGGCCAGGAACCGGCGCGCCTCCGCGAGCGTCCTGCACCAGGCCAGCGCGGAGTCCAGCTCGCTGTCCGTGAGCATCTCCTCGACGAGGAGAGCATCACCGGCGTCGTCCTCGACCAGCAGGATCACGGCATCGACGTCCCATACCGAACCGTTGCCGACCGGCACAAGTCCGTTCTGTACGGGGATGGCGGCCGGGCGCACAGGCTGCGCCGGAGAGCCGCCCGCGGGGAGTTCGGCCACTCTCCACTCCCTTGTACGGACGGCACAGCTCAACCCTGGCCGTTTCGCAGGGAAGCATATGTGACCGAGCCGTGGAGGAGCCGTCGGGGCGGAGGGGTGCAGCGATGCACACGCGCGCCCGCGAACTGCGGGGAACCCCTGTGAAGTCACGCGAACGGAGCAGCATCAGGTGCATGGCAGACTTGATCGGGGCGTTCGGCCCGGCAGGACCATGTATGGCGGTCGGCGCCACGAGTGACAAGCGACAGAGGAACGGCAATGACGGTGACAGAGGACAGCCCGGAGCTCGCTCCCGGTACTGAGGAGTTCGGTTCCGGTATCGACCCGGAGCGGCTGGCCGTCTGCCTGAGCGTGCTCGACGAACTCGACAACATCGAGGTCGACCACCCCGACGCCATCGCCGTGCGCCGCGCCACGGCCGGGATCTACCGGACTGTGAAGCAGCGCCGTCGTCAGGAGCGCCGCGCCGCCAAGACCGCGCACGACAAGGCCGTCACCGAGGCCACCGCGACCGGCTCGGCCGACCGCATCGACGACGAGACCCAGGGGGTCCTGCCGTCGTCCTCGGCCCGTGCCGAGATCGCGGGCGTCCTCCAGCGGCCCCGGTCCTGCTACATCTGCAAGACCAGGTACGTCGAGGTGGACGCGTTCTACCACCAGCTCTGCCAGCAGTGCGCCAAGGAGAACCGCTCGCGCCGCGACGCACGGACCGACCTCACCGGCCGGCGCGCGCTCCTCACCGGCGGCCGCGCGAAGATCGGTATGTACATCGCGCTGCGGCTGCTGCGCGACGGTGCGCACACCACCATCACCACCCGTTTCCCCAACGACGCGATCCGCCGCTTCAAGGCGATGCCGGACAGCGACGAATGGATCCACCGGCTGAAGATCGTCGGCATCGATCTGCGCGACCCCGCCCAGGTCGTCGCGCTCGCCGACTCGGTCGCGGCCGAGGGCCCGCTGGACATTCTGATCAACAACGCGGCGCAGACCGTGCGCCGTTCCGCGAACGCGTACAGCGAACTGGTCAACGCCGAGTCCGCCCCGCTCCCGGCGGGCGAGCTGCCCGCCGCCGAGGTCATCGGCACCTTCGGCAGCGGCACCGTCGACCGTGTCGCGGCCCTCCCGGTCGCCCGCAAGGAAGGCCTGAGCGCGCAGGACGTCACCGAGCTCGCCCTGGTCACCGGGTCCGCCTCCCTGGAGCGGATCGCCGCCGGAACAGCGATCGACGCGGGCGGTCTCGTACCCGACCTGCATGACACCAACAGCTGGATCCAGACCGTCGAAGAGGTCGAACCGATCGAGTTGCTGGAAGTCCAGCTCTGCAACTCCACCGCGCCCTTCATCCTGATCAGCCGGCTCCGCCCGGCGATGGCGGCGACCGCTGCCAAGCGCGCCTATGTGGTCAACGTCTCCGCGATGGAGGGCGTGTTCAGCCGTGGCTACAAGGGCGCGGGCCACCCGCACACCAACATGGCCAAGGCTGCGCTGAACATGCTCACCCGCACCAGCGCCCAGGAGATGTTCGAGAAGGACGGCATCCTGATGACCGCCGTCGACACCGGCTGGATCACCGACGAGCGCCCGCACCCCGACAAGATCCGCCTTGCCGAAGAGGGCTTCCACGCCCCGCTCGACCTGGTCGACGGCGCCGCCCGCGTCTACGACCCGATCGTGCGCGGCGAGGAGGGCGAGGAACTGTACGGCTGCTTCCTCAAGGACTACGCGCCCGCCAATTGGTAGTCACCCGATCACGCGGTGTTCGTGCGGAGCAGTGGACCCGGCCCGGGACTCCTTCCCGGCCGGGTCTTTTCCGTACTTGATGGCCGAAAGTGAGCCAGTGCACACCTTCCATCGAGCGTGAACGCGCTCATTTGGTTACTCTGATGCGAACGGACGTCATCGAGGAGTCCACGAAACCTCCTCGACCGTCCTGGGACAGGCTTGTCAACCAAGTCGCCGTCCCGCCCCGTACCCGGCGCCACCGCGACCGAACTGTAATTGCCCCTGCCCCTCGCGGGTGGTCGACTCCCGGGTATGAGGCCGGGGCGTCGGCGACGCCCCGGGGTTACGCGACACGAAGGAGTGCGCGGTGACGACACCAGAACTGGCGAAGCGCGAGAAGCGACCGGCCGAACGGCACGGAGAACGGACCCGCAAGACCGAGAAGCTCCGGAACATCGAGGTCTGGGCCAGGTCCGCGCCGATCCGGCTGGCCGGCTACGAGGACGACCTCGCCGAGCCGCACATCCTGCCCAGCGTCGACTGACCGCTTCATACCTGCACATCCGAGCTCCGGCCCGAACCCCGCGAGGGGTGGGCCGGAGCTCGGCCGCTCCGGGGCATCCGCCGGTCAGCGGACCGCGTCCGCCACAGCGGCCCCGGCGAACGAGAGCCCGACCCCCGCACCGACACTGAGCAGCAGAAGGCCGGCCGCGATGCCCAGGCGGCGGGCCGACGTGAGGGTCAGCAACTCGTACGAGAACGTCGACCACGTCGACAGGGCGCCGCAGAAGCCGGTGGCGAGCAGAAGCTGGAGCAGGGGCCCGAAGTCCCCGTCGGCCACCGCCTCGGAGAGGAAGCCGAGGAGTAGCGCCGCACCGGCATTGGCCGCGAAGGTGCCCGACGGAAAGACGCTGTGGAGGCGGAACTTGCTCTCCTTCCAACCGGCCTCCCAGGGGCGGGCGTTGACGTTGCGCGACGCCCATTCCACCACCCCGCTGCTGGGCTCCGGCGCCCAGAGTGCCGAGGCCACCGTCGTCAACGCGGGGGTTCCTGCTCGACATCGGGCCGAAGGCCGACGGCACGATCCCCGGCATCATGCAGCGCAGACTGCGCGAGACGCGGAGTGGCTGAAGACCAACGGGGAGGCGGTCTACGACACCACGTACTGGGCACGGATGCCGCAGCTCGGCGAGGATCTGCGGTTCACCGTACGGCCGGACAAGGCGGTCTGCATCCACTCCCTGGCGCAGCCGGGCGCGAGCCTCACCGTCGAGGCCCCCGTGCCGATCCGCAGCGGTGACCGGGTCACCCTGCTCGGCCACGACCGGCCGCTCGGCTGGCGCACCACGGGCGGCTCGCTGCTGATCGACGTACCGGCGGCGGCCCGCAGGACCGGGAAGCATGCCTGGGTGTTCAAGATCGCCTGGTCGGGCTGAGCCAGGCGGGACCGAGCGAGACGGGGGGCATGAAGTCCCGCACATAGGTGCGGTGCCACCAGCGTCCCGTGGCCCGCAGTTCGCGCCAGGTCGTGTACCGGTAGTGGTACAGCCTGGCGCGGACATGCGTGGGCGGGGTCTGCGGGAACGGGTTGTGACGCAGCAGCCGCAGCGTGTCCCGGTCGTTCTCCAGCAGCCGCTCCACGAACTGGCCGAACCAGGGGCCCGCGTACGCGGGGGAGAGCGCCGCGAACCACATCAGCCAGTCGAGCCGCAGATGGTACGGGGCGAACTGGCGGGGCAGCCGGCGCGGATCGCCCGGCTTGCCGCGGAAGCCGTACTCCCGCCAGACCGTTCCGTCGTGGAGCTCCTGCTCGTCGGTGCCCTCGACCACGACCTCCAGCCGGACCCGGCTGATGCTGCCGAACGCGCCGTAGGTATTGACCAGATGCAGTGGGTCGAACGAGCGGTTCATCACCTGTCGGCGGGAGACCAGATTGCGCGCCGGGCGGTAGCTGAGGAACACGACCAGCGCGGTGACCGCGATGACGACGATCTCGTACCAGAGCGGCGGCGCGGACTGCGCGGGCGGCTCGGTGAACAGGGACCAGTCGACGGCGGACAGGGCGAGAGTGATCGTCACCCAGTTCAGCCAGGCGAAGTTCCCCGAGACAACCAGCCACAGCTGGGTGACGATCATCAGCCCCGCGGCCGCACTCGCCACAGGCTGCGGAGTGAAGAGGAGCACCGGCACCAGGAGCTGAGTGACATGGTTGGCCGCCACCTCGGCCCGGTGGACGGGCCTTGGGAGCCGGTGGAAGAACCAGCTCAGCGGTCCCGGCATCGGCTGGGTCTCGTGGTGGAAGTACAGACACGTCAGGTTGCGCCAGCACTGGTCGCCGCGGATCTTGATCAGCCCGGCGCCGAACTCCACCCGGAACAGCACCCAGCGCAGCAGCCACAGCACCAGCACGGGCGGCGCCGTGTCCGCGTTGCCGAGAAAGACGGCGAGGAAGCCGGTCTCCAGCAGCAGGGACTCCCAGCCGAAGCCGTACCAGGTCTGGCCGACCTGGACGATCGACAGATAGAGCGCCCACGGCAGTGCCCAGAGAACCATCGCCGCCCAGAGCGGAACATACGCGTCCACGCCCGCGATCAGTGCGACGGCGAGCGCGCAGCCGGTCCAGCAGACGAGGGCGAAGAAGCGGTCGGAGTAGTGCAGCCGGAAGAGGCCGGGCGCGTCGCGCCAGTCCGTACGCCGCAGGAAATCCGGTACGGGCAGCATGCCACGTTCGCCGATCAGCGCCCGGAACTGGAGCGCGGCGGTGAGAAACGCGACCAGATAGATGCCGGCCAGAGCCCGCTGGAAGATCAGCCGGCTGAGCCAGTACCCGTCTGCGGTGAACCACTCCATCGTTTCCAGTATCGGTCCGGTGAGGCGGCTCGGCCCTTCAGACGCGTGCTCACCGGCCTTCGGTGATGATCCGGCGCAGCGTGGTGCCGAGCCGGCGGGCGTACCAATGCTGAATCACCGGTACGACGGGCCCCGCGAGCCTGGTGTGCCAGGCGGCCGGGCGGCTGAACGCCATGACGGTGAACCACACCGCCCCGTCGTCCGCGAGCTCCACCATGAAGCACTCCTCTCCGCACTCGGGGTGCCGGACCAGCGTCCCGTAGGCGAATCCGATGCGGTCCTTCTCGTACGCGGCCCAGACGACCCGGCAGGGTGCGGTGAACCGGAACGGGCCGATGCCCAGCGACACCCGAACACAGACCCCGGCCTCGGCGCGGGCCGCCGACGCGCGGACCCCGGCTCCGCTGGTGCGATGCATGCGCCATTCGGTGACCGCCGCGCCCGCTGCCTCGAAGTCGGCCCGGCCGCGCCCGACCCGGGTCCGGTGGTGGAGGTGGTTGTAGCCGTCGGGGAGCGGGCCGAGGCGAGTGGCTCCGACTTCGGGGTACGTGAAGGTGCTCATGCGGTCCTGCCTTCGTGATCGGTGTGGTTCCGGAGCCTGCGCCAGGCAAGCACGGAGCAGAGTGCGAAGCCGAGTGCGTTGCCGAGACCGTGGGTGGCGGCCATCCACGTCAGCGTGGGGTGAGGGAGCCCGGTGGCCTCCCCCAGTGCCCAGCTCAGCGCGAGCACCATGGTGACCACGAGCACGGCGGACGAGGTGGCGAGCAGCAGCCGGGTGATCCGGTCCCGTTGGCCGCCTCGGATCGATCGCCAGGTGAGCAGGGCGACGGTCCACATGCCCGCTGTCAGAACGACTGCCCCGGCCAGTTCGGCCCAGTCCCCGATGAAATAGCCGATCAGGACGAGCAGGGTGCCCAGCGGCACGCTCAGCGCAGCGAACCTTCCTGCGGCGCTGTCGGCGATCCGGCAGACGAGCCCCGAGACCAGCGCGGCGGCGAATCCGGCGAAGTGGAAGTGCGGCACGGTCAGTGCCAGGATGCCGAGCCCGAAGCCGAAGAGTGTGTGCCCCGAGCGTTCGGCGACCAGCGCGATGGCGGCGATCGAAGGGGTGACCAGGGCGGTGAGCAGGGCGATCTCGGCGGGCGCCACGGCGGAGGTTTTGGACGCTTCGAGGTTACGGAGCAGCCGTGGCGGGGCGTGCACGGCGAGGAGTACGGCACCGAGCGCGTAGCAGGCCGCCAGTATGGTGGCGGGCCCGCCGCGCGGCAGCCAGAGTGCGACGGCGCCTGGCACGGCGAAGAGCGGCCACAGACGGCGCACCCGGTCCAGTTCGGGCGCACCGGTCAGCCGCAGCCCCATCGGAACCACCACCAGCATGCCCAGCATCACGATCAGACCGACCAGTACTGACATGACCACCCCCCGACTTGAACGCGTTCAAGTGTGCTCGGCATTGACTCCACGGCCTCTCTTGAACGCGTTCAAGAGAGGCCGTGGGGCGGGTCGGGGGAGGCCGGGTCCGGTCACGATGGCAGGATGCCGGGCATGCGGGTCATCCCCGGACGCGGCGTCGGCCGCGTCACGATCGGGCGACCCGGATCCGGCGAGCCGGAGAGGACGACGAACGGGCCGTCCGCGAGGGCGTGTCCGTGGGGCGCCGTACGCCTACTTCAGCGGCGAGTGACAGCCCCCGAAGAGCCTCACAGCACTCCCCGGCGCCACTCCCGTACCAGCAGCCAGCCGAGGTACACACCCCCGATGGCCATCGTGTAGATACCGACGGGCAGGTTCTCGAACAGCGGCAGTTGCTGGGCGCAGAGATCCGCGATCACCAGCAGTAGTGCGCCGGTCAGCGCCGACAGCGACAGGTGCGGGCCGGAGACCCGGGTGATCCGCTTGGCGATCTGCGGAGCCGTCAGCGAGATGAACGCGATGGGTCCGGCGACACTGACGGCGCCCGCCGAGAGCACGATCGCCAGCACGATGGCGATCGTCTTCGTGCTGCGGGGCTCGGCTCCGAGTGCGCCCGCGATGTCGTCGCCCATCTCCCCGATGTCCAGCCGGCGTGCGATCAGGGCGGTGAGCGGGGCCACGATCAGCAGCACCAGCCAGATCGTGGTGGCGTCGTCCCAGGACCGCGCCGACAGGCTGCCGTTGACATAGGCGGTGAGGACGGCGGCCCGGTCCCGCTCCATGGCGTAGACGACGTACTGGGTGACCGCCGTGCCGATCGCGGCGACACCGATCCCGGCGACGACGAGCCGTGCGGGGTTACGGAACCCGGTGCCGGTCGACACATGGACCAGCACCATGGCGAGGACGGCACCGAGCAGTGCGCCGAGGGCCACCGGCACGGTGTCCGGGAACATCAGCGCGGTGATCGCGGCGCCGGCGCCCGCGCCGGACGCCAGCCCGATCACATCCGGGCTGCCGAGCGGATTGCGGGTGACTGACTGGAACAGTGCCCCGGAAAGACCGAGGGCTCCGCCGGTGCCCATGGCGACCACCAGACGCGGGCCGCGCAGGCGTTCCAGGACGAACGCGTGTCTGCCATCGGCCCCGCCCGTCACCGCCCCGGTGAGATCGGCGAGCGGAATGCCCAGCCGCCCGAGCGACAGCGTGGCGACGGCGGCCACCACGAGCAGCACGAACAGCACGAGTGCCGTCAGCACGGACACTCGCCGGAACGGCAACGCCACCGTCCTGCCGATCGTCAAGAACCCCCTGGGTGAGGCGGTACGGAATCCGGCCTGATGCGGCGTCATGCGTTGCCCCTCATCCTGCGTACGGCAATGAGCAGTGCGGGCGCTCCGATGAACGCTGTCACGACACCGACCATCAGTTCCTGCGGGCGCATGACCACCCGCCCCACGACATCCGCGAGGAGCAGCAGCGCGGGACCGGCCAGTGCCGAGAAAAGGATCTGCACACGGAAGTCGACACCGACCAGGGCCCGCACCACATGCGGAACGGCCAGGCCGACGAAGGCGATCGGGCCGACCGCCGCAGTCGCCGCGGCGCTCAGCAGCGTGGCCGAGAGCAGCCCGCCCGCCCGGACCAGGGCCGGATTCGCCCCGAGGGACGCCGCGGTCGAGTCACCGAGTGCGAGTGTGTTGAGGCCGGGCCCCAGCACCGCGGCTATCACCAGTCCGACCACAGCGAACGGCAGAACCGACAGGAAGACGTCGAAGTCCCTGCCGCCGAGCGCGCCGACGACCCAGTACCGGTAGCTGTCGAACACCTGCGGCCGGCTCAGGGTCACCGCCTGGATGAACGCCATCAGCACGGCGGAGAGCACCGCACCGGCGAGCACGAGCCGCACCAGTCCGCCGCCCGAACCCGCCGATCCGATCGCATGGACGAGCAGACCGGCGATCAGCGCACCGGGCAGCGCCCACCACATGGTGTCCGTACTGCCCGACGCCCCCAGGAAGGCCGTCGCGGCGACGATGCTCGCCGAGGCGCCCGCGTTGATCCCGAGGAGACCGGGATCGGCCAGCGGATTGCGGGTCACTCCCTGCATGAGTGTGCCCGCGACGGCAAGACAGAGACCGGCGAGTACACCGAGCGCGGTCCTCGGATAGCGGCTTTCGATGATGGTGGTGACATTCGGATCGGCGGTGCCGGACAGGACGTGCAGCACATCGCTGAACGAGGTGGTCCGGCTGCCGAACATGACGCTCGCGAACACGGCGAGCACGAGAACGACGAGTGCGATGACGAGGGAATACACCCGCCGGGCGGTGCCGGTCCGTGAGGTGCCGGCACCGCCCGGCAGTGCGTGCGTGGTGGTGGCCATGTGGGTGGTGGCCCGGCCTCAGCCGTTGTCGGCGGCCTTGATGGCCTTGTCGATCAGCGGCAGGTAGCGGTCGATCACCCACGGCACGGTGAGCGGGTTGATGATCGAGGAGGCCGTGACGAAGGAGTTGTCCTTGCTGTACACCACGGCGCCGCTCTTGACCGCGGGCATCGCCGCGTACAGCGGCTGAGCCTCGATCTCCTTGCGGGACTTGTCATCCATGTAGAAGGTGAAGAGCAGATCGCTGTCCTTCAGCTTCTCGGCGTTCTCCAGGCCGATGAGCGCCGAGTCGGTGCCCTTGGTCTCCTTGAAGGTGTTCACCACCGGGTCGACGGTGAGACCGAGCGAGGAGAGCATCTTGACGCGCTGCTCTTCGGGCTTGAACACGCCGAGGGTGCCGGGACCGGTGTTGTAGATGTACGAGAACTTGTAGTTCTTGTAGTTCGGCCGGGTCGCCGCCGCGTCGGACAGCTGCTTCTCGATCTTCGAGACGAGGCCCTTCGCCTCGTCCGTCTGTCCCAGCGCCTTGCCGATGATGTCGATCTGCTGGTCCCAGTCCGTGCTCCACGCCAGATCGGGATAGGCGACGGTGGGGGCGATGTCCTTGAGGATGTCGTAGTCCTTCTGCGTGATCCCGGACCACGGCGCGAGGATGACATCAGGCTCCAGCTCGGTGATGGCCTCGAAGTCGATGTCCTCACCACCCGTGAACTGGGTCGGCAGCTTGTCGCCGGACTTCTTCACCGCCTCGTGGATCCAGGGCAGATAGCCGGTCTTGTCGCTGCCCCACTCGTACTTCTCCATGCCCACCGGGGTGTGGCCGAGCGCGATGGCTGTCTCGGCCGAGCCCTGGCCGAGGGTGACGATCCGTTCGGGCTGTTCCTTGATCTCGGCCGTGCCGAGCGCGCTCTTGATCGAGACGGGGAACGCTCCGTTGTTCTTCCCGGATGCGCCGGAGGTCTCCTTGCCGTCGTCGCTCGACGAACAACCACCGAGGACGAGAACGAACGCTGCGGCGGTGGCAGTTGCGGCGAGCGTCCGGCGACGCACGCGGGTGAACCGGGACATGGATGTTCCTCATGGGTTGATGAACGGAGCAGTTGGATCCCGCGCGGACCGCGAGCATTTAGGTAAGCCTAAGCTAAGTCAACTTCCGCCTACAACCGGGCTTCGGTTATCGGTATCCGTCTTTGGTTCAGACCCGTTGATGAAAAGTCTGGACTAACTTACGGCTGCTTGTCGTGAGCATGGGGTATTCGCCATCGGCGGTGCGACCGCCGGTATCGACCTCAGCTCCAGCGCCGTCGCCGACCGGTTCGTCGATACGGTCGTGCCGATCCTGAAGGAATACAACTTCGACGGCATCGACATCGACATCGAGACCGGTCTGACCGGCAGCGGTGACATCGACCAGTTGTCGACCTCGCAGGCCAACCTCATCCGCATCATCGACGGTGTGCTCGCCCGGATGCCCTCGAACTTCGGCCTGACGATGGCGCCGGAGACGGCTTATGTCACCGGTGGGAGCATCACGTACGGCTCGATCTGGGGCGCCTGCCTGCCCATTGTGAAGAAGTACGCGGACAACGGCCGCCTGTGGTGGCTGAACATGCAGTACTGCAACGGCAGCATGCACGGGTGCGCGGGCGACTCGTACTCCGCCGGCACGGTCGAGGGGTTCACAACTGCTGTTGCGATATTTTGTTTTGGCGGACATAGGCACGATTGAGTGAACGGTGTGAACATCTGTGGGCGTGCCCGACGGGCTGTTGTGACGCGATCTGGGGCGCCGGGTGTGGCGTCAGCCGTCGGGGCCCCCGTATCACCAGCGTGATGGTGCGGGGCCTCCCCGTCGCCTCTGGCCACACCCACATGGCCAGGTCGCAGGGATTCCGCCCACCTGGGACGGATCGCATACGTGATATGTGTCGCCGACCAGGACGGGAAAGCGGAGGACCAGTGCGCCCAACACCGTTCGGGGCGCGCCGGTGAGGCAGGACTCAACTCCTGCTCACTGCCCAGGAACGGTGGACGTTCGGGGACAATGTCCGGGCGCTGCAGGGCCGTTGAGTGAAATCGCGGGCCGGGCAGCTCCGCCGAGGTGGGCGGAGCTGCCCTTCCGGCCGTACGGACCGTACGGTCAGAAACGTCCGTACCGTCAGCGGCGGGGCTCGGAAGCGTCCAGCATGGCGTCGCGCTCCACGACCTTGATCCTCTCGCGTCCCTGCTCCGCGCCCAGGGTCTGCTCGTGCGCGTCCAGGCGGTACCAGCCCTCACGGGTGGTGTAGCGGACGCCGCGCTCCTCCAGGAAGGCGGTGACGGCCTCCGGCTCGGGCTGTGCCGGGGCGGCCAGCCGGCCGGTGGCGTGGTCGTCCAGGAGGCAGGCGACCGTCTCGTTGGCATCGCCCTTGGTGTGGCCGATCAGACCGATCGGGCCGCGCTTGATCCACCCCGTGACGTACACCGACGGCATGGGCTCCTCGCCGTCGACGACACGCCCTGCGGCGTGCGGGACGGTGCCGGAGGCCACGTCGAACGGGAGCTTCGGGAGCTCCTGCGAGTAGTAGCCGACCGCGCGGTAGACGCTCTGTACGTCCCAGTCGGTGAAGCGTCCGGTGCCCTTGACGTTCCCGGTGCCGTCCAGTTCGGTCCGCTCGGTGCGCAGACCGACGACCCGGCCGTCCTCCCCGAGTATCTCCGCCGGGGACTCGAAGAAGTGCAGGAACAACTTGTGCGGCCGGTCGCCCACGTCGCGGATGGCCCAGTTCTCCAGCGTGGAGGCGACCATGTTGGCCTGCTTGTTGCCGCGCCGGGTCTCGATCGAGCCCGCGTCGTACTCGATGTCCTCGGGGTTGACGATGACCTCGATGTTCGGTGAGTGGTCCAGCTCCCGGAGCTCCATCGGGCTGAACTTGGCCTGCGCGGGACCGCGACGCCCGAAGACGTGCACTTCCAGGGCCTTGTTGGCCTTGAGGCCTTCGTAGACGTTCGCGGGTATCTCGGTCGGCAGCAGTTCGTCCGCGGTCTTGGCGAGCATGCGTGCCACGTCCAGCGCCACATTGCCCACCCCGAGCACGGCGACCTTCTCCGCATCCAGGGGCCAGGTGCGGGCCACATCGGGGTGTCCGTCGTACCAGGAGACGAAGTCGGCCGCGCCGTGGGAACCGTCCAGGGAGCCGCCGGGGATGTCGAGCGCGCGGTCCGCGTCGGCGCCGGTGGAGAAGATCACCGCGTCGTAGAAGGACCGCAGATCGTCCAGGTCGATGTCGGCGGGGTAGTCGACGTTGCCGAACAGTCGCAACTGCGGCTTGTCGAGCACCTGGTGCAGTGCCTGGACGATGCCCTTGATCCGCGGGTGGTCAGGGGCCACTCCGTAGCGGATCAGGCCGAAGGGGGCGGGCATCCGCTCGAACAGGTCGATCGAAACACCTGGGTCCTGAGCGGCCCCGGATTTCAGCAGCGCGTCCGCTGCGTAGATTCCGGCGGGGCCGGCTCCGACTATGGCGACGCGGACGGGGCGGGTCATGGAGTGCAGGTCCTTAGAACGGGCTGACGCGGGCAGTGCGGCGCAGGGTAGAAGTAAGGATGGGCTTACCGTGCTCCACGGGACACGGTATCCGCTGCTGACCTGCGGCCTCTGGGCGGGCGGCTTTCGGGGCGGTCCAGGGCGCTACAGCCCGGTGCCGGTGGGGGCGGGGAGGTGCTCCGACTGTGCGACACCGGATTCCCCGCCGGTGCGGGGTTCGCTCGAAGAATCGGACAAATAATGGCAGAGTGACCCACATGGATGATCGGGTAGCGGGTGCCCTGTCACTCCCGGACGACTGGCCCGCCCACCCGGATCTCAGCCTCGCCCTGAACCGTATGGGCAGCTTCGACTGGGACCTCGACAGTGGCCTCATGCACATGGACCGGCCCGCACTCGATGTGTTCGACCTGCGGGCCGAGGAATACGACGACCGGCCGGAGTCGCTCGCGCCGCGGGTGCCGCCGGATGAGGGTGTCCGGCTCGACGCGATGGTCGCGCAGGCCCTCAAGGGCGGGCAGAGAAATTACGGCGCGTATTTCAGGATCCTGAGGCGCGACGGCACTCTGCGCTGGACCCATACCCAGGGCTTCATCCAGCGCGACGAGACCGGCCGCCCCCATCGCATCATCGGCATCGTCCGCGACGCCACCCAGGAGCTGGCCGACTCCACCGCCCGCCGCGAACTGGACATGGAGCGGCAGCGCCGAACCAGCCTGGTGGAGGGCACCACGGCCGCGCTGGCTCACGCCCGGACGGTCCGGGACGTCATCGACGTGCTGAAGAACTCGCAGGGCCTGGCGCATCTCGGTGCGACCAGCCTGGTCGTGGGCCTGATCGAGGCGGGACGCATCCATCTGGTGGCGGACGGCCCGGACGGCTCCTTCGTACCCGGTACCCGTTACACCCGGACGGACGAGCCGTACCCGATGAGCGAAGTGGTGACGACGCTCTCGCCCCGGTTCATCGAGTCCGCCACGGATTTCGCCACCTCGTACCCGATTCTGTGGCCCCACATCAGCCACCTCGGCATCACGTCCGCCGCCTATCTGCCGCTGATCGCCCAGGCCCGGCCCATCGGTGCACTCGGACTGCTCTACAGCGAGAAGGACGGCTTCACCGGCGACGAACGCAACCTGCTCGTCGCTCTCGGCAGCTCCATCGCCCAGAGTCTGCAGCGGGCCATGCTGTACGAGCAGGAGCACGATCTCGCCGAGGGCCTCCAGCAGGCCATGCTGCCGCGCCGGATCCCGGACGTGCCGGGCGCGCAGGTCGCCGTGCGGTACCGGTCGGCCCGGCTGGGCCGGGACATCGGGGGCGACTGGTACGACGTCATCCCGCTGCCCGGCGGCCGGGTCGGGGCCGTCATCGGGGATGTACAGGGCCATGACACGCATGCCGCGGCTGTCATGGGGCAGCTGCGCATCGTGCTGCGCGCCTACGCGGCGGAGGGGCACAGCCCCGCCACGGTGATGGCCCGGGCCTCCGTGTTCCTCCATGAGCTGGACACCGACCGCTTCGCGACCTGCTCCTACGCCGAGGCCGACCTGACGACGGGAGTGGTGCAGCTGGTCCGGGCCGGCCATGTCGATCCGCTGGTCCGCGACACCGACGGCAGCTGCCGCAGGCTGCCCGTGGAGGGCGGGCTGCCGCTGGGGCTGTCGGCCGAGTTCGGGCGGCTCGAATACCCGGTCAGCACGGTCGAGCTGGACCCCGGTCAGACGCTGGTGCTGTTCACCGACGGTCTGGTGGAGCTGCCCGGAGCCGATCTCGACGAGGGTATGCAGCTGCTGACGTCCCTGGTGCGCAACGGTCCGCAGGACCTCCAGCGGCTGGCCGACCAGCTCTGCGAGGAGGTCGACGAGCGTGGCGGCGAGGACGATGTGGCGGTCCTGCTGCTGCGCCGACAGGCCGCTCACGCACCTCGGCCGGGCGGCCGGCTCCAGCAGCATGTCGCACAAGGCGACCCGGAGGCGCTGAGCTCCGCGCGGCACATGATCCGTGCCGCGGTGCGGGCCTGGGGCGCCAAGACGCGGGCCGACGAGGTCGAGCTGGCCGCCGACGAGCTGGTCACCAACGCGCTGATGCACACCGACGGCGGGGCGATCCTCACGATCCGGGTACTCACCGGGCCCGAGCGGCGGCTGCGGGTCGACGTCGAGGACCGTTCCAGCGCGCTGCCCCGGCGCCGGGACGCGGGGCCGGCCGGGGTGTCCGGGCGAGGGCTGATGCTGGTGGACCGGCTGGCGGACCTGTGGGGTGTGGAGTCGCGGGGCAGCGGCAAGTGCGTGTGGTGCGAATTCGTCATTCCGGAACGCGGATGACGGCGATGTTGAGTACTACCCGACAGTAACAGAATGTAACATGTCTGTGCTTGACCGTAACCGACCGCGAACGATTGACTGCGACTCCGTCAGTCTTCGTCTTCGATGACATGAGGACCCGTTGGGCACTGAGCTACTGGCACCTCTCGATCTGGCCTTCTGGCACCTCGAATCCGATGCCCACCCCATGCACCTCGGCGCGCTCGCCGTCTTCTCCCCTCCGCCCGGCCCGGAGCACGGCGCCGGCCCGGAGACCGTGCTGGAGCTGCTGGGTACCCGCGCCGCCGCGATTCCCCGGCTGCGGATGCGGGTCAGGGACGTACTGCTGCCGGTCGGCGGTGCGGCCTGGTTCGTGGACAAGGACTTCGATGTGCACCGGCACATCGAGCGGGTGCGGCTGACCGAGGCTGAGTCGCGGGGCGCGGACGGCGGATTCATGGCGGGCGCCACCCGGCTCGCCGGTGAACTGATGGAGCGGCCGCTCGAACGGGGTCTGCCGCCCTGGCAGATGTATGTGATCGGGGGCGCCGAGGACGGCCCCTTCGCGGTGCTCGTCAAGCTCCACCACGCGCTCGCCGACGGAATGCGCGCGGTCGCCATCGGAGCCGGGATCTTCGACGAGATCGCCGCCGCCGGACGCGCCCGCAGCGGCTTGCCCGCCCGCCGGGCGCGCACGGTCCCGCCCCGCTCCTGGATGCCGGGCCCGCGCCAGGTCGCCGGCCTCGCGCTGGGCCGGATCGAGGATCTCGGGCGGGCGTTCGGGGTCGGTGCCTCCATGGTGCGGGCCAGTCGCCTCGATCTGCGCGGCGCGCCCGCACTCACCGCGAGCTCCAGCGGCACCCGGCGGCTGGTCACCGCGGACCTGGACCTCGACGCCGTCCAGCGGATCCGGCGGGCCGCCGGAGGCACGACCAACGATGTCCTGCTCGCGGTCGTCGCCGGGGCGTTGCGCCGCTGGATGCTGGAGCGCGGCGAACCGTTGCCCGCCGAGGACCCGCGCGCCCTGGTGCCGGTCTCCCGCCGCAGGCCGGGCCAGGCCGCCGCGAGCGGCAACAAGCTCTCCGCCTACCTGCTCGGGCTCCCCGTCTCCGAGCCCGACCCCTGGAAGCGGCTCCGTACCGTCCGCACGGCCATGGACCGCAACAAGGCTGCAGGACCCTTCCGCGGCGCAGGCGCGGTGGCCGTACTCGCCGATCAACTGCCCTCGCTGGCTCACCGCTTCGGCGCACCGATCGCCGGGAACGCGGCCAGGATGCTCTTCGACGTCCTGGTCACCAGCGTGCCCCTGCCGCGTTCGGCGCTCTCGCTCGGCGGCTGCCCACTGCGCGCCGTCTACCCGATGGCGCCGCTGGCCCGCGGTCAGTCCCTGGCCATCGCCCTGTCCACATACGGCGGCCGGGTGCAGCTCGGGCTGGTGGCCGACGGCAAGGCGCTGCCCGATCTGGAGCGGCTGGCGGGCTGCGCCGAGGACGAGGTGGCGCAGCTGCTCGCCCTGCTGCCCGCTCGGTGAACGGCCTGCGCCCCGATCGGCCATAGATCGGACAAATTTCTGGGAATGTGCCGCAGTTCATGATGTCTGAGGTGTTGACGTGCCCAAGTGATCCGATGAATATTCGCTGTGTGCAGGAAGCGATCACCGGGGAGGGCGACGGAAGCATGCGGCGCAACAGGCTGGGAAACAGCGCGGTCGAGATCACCGAGCTGGCCTTCGGAGCGGCTGCCATCGGCAATCTCTTCAGCGCCGTCGACCCCGCGCAGGCGGCGGCCGCCGTCGACGCCGCATGGGACGAGGGCGTCCGCTACTTCGACACCGCGCCGCACTACGGACTCGGCCTCTCCGAACGACGGCTCGGCGAGGCCCTGCGCGCCAGACCCCGCGACTCGTATGTGCTGTCCACCAAGGTGGGACGGGTGCTCGACCCGCTGCCCGCCGACACCGGTACGGCCTGCGAGAACATGTCCGACGGTCTCTCCGAGGGCTTCGCCGTACGGGCCACGCACCGCCGCCGCTGGGACTTCAGCGCCGAAGGCGTACGCCGCAGCATCGAGGACAGCCTGGAACGGCTCGGCCTCGACCGCCTCGACATCGCGTATCTGCACGACCCGGACGACCACGCGGATACCGCGTTCCACGAGGCATACCCCGAACTGGAGAAGCTGCGTGCACAGGGTGTCATCGGCGCGATCGGCGCGGGCATGAACCAGACCGCGATGCTCACCCGCTTCGTGCGCGACACCGATGTCGACGTCGTGCTCTGCGCGGGCCGATACACCCTCCTCGACCAGTCCGCCCTGACCGAACTGCTGCCCGAGGCGGCCGCCCGCGGCCGCAGCGTCGTCGTCGGCGGGGTCTTCAACTCCGGGCTGCTCGCCGACCCGCGCCCCGGTGCCACGTACGACTACACGGCCGCGCCCCTGGCCCTCCTGGACCGGGCGCTGCGCATCAAGGCCGTCACAGAGGGCCACGGCGTCCCGCTGCGGGCCGCGGCCCTCCACTACCCGCTCGCGCACCCGGCCGTCGCCGGAGTGCTCGTCGGCACCCGCTCCCCGGACGAGGTGCGCGACGCCGCCGCCCTGCTCCGCCGCGAGATCCCGGGCGCCCTCTGGGAAGACCTGCGCGCCGAGGGCCTGCTGACCGAGGACGGACACTGACATGAGAATCGCCCTGCACACCAAGGTCCGCGCGGACCGTATCGAGGAGTACGAGGCCGCGCACCGTGAAGTCCCCGCGGAGCTGACCACCGCGATCCGAGCAGCGGGCGCCACTTCCTGGACGATCTGGCGCAGCGGCACCGATCTCTTCCACGTCATCGACTGCGAGGACTACGCCGCACTCCTCGCCGAACTGGAGAAACTCCCCGTCAACGTCGCCTGGCAGGCGAGGATGGACGAGCTCCTCGACGTCGCGCACGACTACTCGTCGGACGGCGCCGAAGCCGGTCTCCCGGTCGCCTGGGAGCTGTGACATGACCGGTCAGCAACGGATCATCGACGCCCACCACCATGTGTGGGACCTGTCGGTGCGCGACCAGGACTGGATCAGCGGCGACGAACTCGCCCCGCTCCGGCGTACGTTCACCCTCGCCGACCTGGAGCCCGAGGCGCGCGCCGTCGGGGTGTGCGCCACCGTCCTCGTCCAGACCGTCACCGTCCCCGACGAGACGCCCGAGTTCCTGGCCCTCGCTCACGACAACGACCTCGTCGCGGGCGTCGTCGGCTGGTGCGACCTCACGGCGCCGGACGTCGCCGACACCCTTGCCGCGCTGCGTGAACTCCCGGGCGGCGACCGGCTCGTCGGTATCCGCCACCAGGTCCAGGGCGAACCCGACCCCGAATGGCTGCTGCGCCCTGACGTCCGGCGCGGACTGCGTGCCGTCGCCGACGCAGGGCTCGTCTACGACCTCGTCGTCCAGGCCCACCAGCTGCCCGCCACCGTCGAGGCCGCCGCCTTGCTGCCCGGGCTGACCTTCGTACTCGACCACGCCGGCAAGCCGCCCGTCGCCACCGGTGAACTGCACCCCTGGGCCGACGACCTCCGGGCCCTGGCCGCCCGCCCCAACACCGTGTGCAAACTCTCCGGCCTGGTCACCGAGGCCGATGTGCACTCCTGGACCGTGAGTGATCTGCGCCCCTACGCCGACACCGTCCTGGACGTCTTCGGACCGGGCCGGCTGATGTTCGGCTCCGACTGGCCGGTGTGCCGGCTCGCCGCGACGTACGAGGAGGTCGTCGAAGCGGCACACACTCTGACCGATGCACTCACCGACGACGAGCGAACGCGCGTCCTCGCCACCACTGCCGAGCGCGTGTACGGCCTCTGACAGGCATCCGGGCGACGGCTTTGGCGGTCTGGAACCATGTCCGAACTGCCGGAAGCCGAAGCCCTGCGCGTCTTTCTCGACCACGGCCGCCACCCCGGCGAACTCCGCCGCCATGAGCCGGCACCGGGCACACTCCGCCAGATGCTTCTCGAATCGGAAGGCATCGGCGGCGCCGAGTACACCCAGTGCATGGGCGCCGACATCACGATGAGGTTCCAGGGTGCGCATGCTGTCCGGTACGGAGAGAAGGAGTGAATCACTCAGCGCGGAACCCCCGGGTACGCCCTAAACTCCGCCCTATGCTGCGCGTACTCGCCGTCGACGACGAAGAACCCGCCCTGGAGGAACTCCTCTACCTCCTGCGCGCCGACCCCCGCATCCGCAGCGCCGAGGGCGCCACCGGTGCCACCGAGGCCCTGCGCCGCATCGGCAGCGCCGTCGAGGCGGGCCCCGACGACCCGTCCGCCATCGACGTCGTCTTCCTCGACATCCACATGGCGGGTCTCACCGGTCTCGACGTCGCCCAGCTGCTGGCCGGGTTCGCCGCGCCACCGCTCATCGTCTTCGTCACCGCACACGAGGGCTTCGCCGTCCATGCCTTCGACCTGAAAGCCGTCGACTACGTCCTCAAGCCGGTACGCCGCGAACGCCTCGCCGAAGCGGTACGACGCGTGGCCGAACAGGTCGGCGACCGCTCCGCGCCCGCACTCGACACCGCGAACGACCAGATACCGGTGGAACTCGGCGGAGTGATCCGGTTCATCCCGATCGACGACATCGCCTACGCCGAGGCCCAGGGCGACTATGCCCGGCTGCACACCGGCAACGGCAGCCACCTTGTCCGAGTCCCCCTCACCACCCTGGAGGAACGCTGGCGCTCGCGCGGCTTCGTACGCATCCACCGCCGCCATCTCGTCGCGCTGGGGCGGATCGATGAACTCCGCCTCGACGCGGGCAGCATGAGTGTGCGCATCGGCGCTGCGGAGCTCGCCGTGAGCCGTCGCCACGCCCGCGCGCTGCGCGATCTGCTGATGCGCCGCTGACCAGGCCCTGCCGGGCTGGAACCCCTTCCCACGACCGTCCGGTGCTGCGTACACTCCGGGCCCATGTCCGCAGAGTCAACGCCCCGGCGTGAAGTGGTGACGGGGGAGCCCCGGCGGGTGCGCCCGCTGCCGCGCTACCGCACCCAGTCGGAGATCGACGAGCAGACCGCACTCGGCGGCGCCTACGTCCGTTCGCTGATGCGCAGCCAACTGCGGGCCGGACTCACCGCGTTCACCGTCCTCGCCGTGGTCGTCGGCACACTGCCGCTGGTCTTCGAGGCCCTGCACAGCGCCGCGCTCGTCTGGGCGGTCCTGGGGTTCGCCGCCTATCCGCCACTGACCCTGGCCGCCTGGTGGTACGTGCGACGGGCCGAGCGCAACGAACGCGACTTCGCCCGGCTCGTGGAAGGCCGCCCCGCACAGTGAGCCGTACGTACGCGGTGGCGGCCGTGGCCGTCGTCGTCGTCGCGACCGTCCTCGTCGGCGGTTTCGGGCTGCGCATCTCCCGTACCACCTCCGACTTCTACGTCGCCTCACGCACCGTACGGCCCCGGCTCAACGCCGCGGCGATCAGCGGCGAATACCTCTCCGCCGCCTCCTTCCTCGGCATCGCAGGCCTGGTGCTCGTGCACGGCCCGGACATGCTCTGGTACCCGGTCGGATACACCGCGGGCTATCTGGTGCTGCTGGTGTTCGTCGCCGCACCGCTGCGCCGCTCGGGGGCGTACACCCTGCCCGACTTCGCCGAGGGGCGGCTGGAATCGCGGCAGGTGCGCAGGCTGGTGAGCGTCTTCGTCGTCGCGGCGGGCTGGCTCTATCTCGTACCGCAGCTCCAGGGGGCGGGGCTGACGCTCAAGATCCTGACCGGGGCGCCCGGCTGGTTCGGCGATCTGCTCGTGGCCTCCGTCGTCGTCATCGCCGTCGCCGCGGGCGGCATGCGGTCCATCACCTTCGTACAGGTCTTCCAGTACTGGCTGAAGCTGACCGCACTCCTCGTCCCCGTGATCTTCCTGGTGCTCGCCTGGCAGGGCGACGGGCAGCCCCGCGTCCACTTCGACGAGCAGCTCTCCGTGTTCCGCGCCGACCATCCGCTGTACGCCACCTACGGGCTGATCGTCGCGACCTTCCTCGGCACCATGGGCCTCCCGCATGTCGTCGTCCGCTTCTACACCAGCCCCAACGGCCGCGACGCCCGGCGCACGACGGTCGCTGTCCTCGCCCTCATCGGCCTGTTCTATCTGCTGCCGCCGGTCTACGGCGCACTGGGCAGGCTGTACGCCCCCGAGCTGATCCACGGCGGGGACGCGGACGCCGCCGTGCTGCTGCTGCCCGAACGCGTCATCGGCGGGCTCGGCGGGGATCTGCTCGGCGCGCTCATCGCGGGCGGCGCCTTCGCCGCGTTCCTGTCGACCGCCTCCGGCCTCACGATGGCCGTCGCCGGAGTCATCACCCAGGACGTGCTCCCATCGCGCGGGGTACGGCACTTCCGGCTGGCCACCGTCCTCGCCATGTGCGTACCGCTGGCCGGTTCACTCATGGTGAGCCGGGTGCCGGTGGCCGACTCGGTGGGGATGGCCTTCGCCGTCTCCGCGTCCTCCTTCTGCCCGCTGCTGGTCCTCGGCATCTGGTGGCGGCGGCTCACCCCGCCCGGCGTCATCGCCGGGCTGCTGCTCGGCGGCGGCTCCGCGTTCCTGTCCGTCGCCATCACCGTCAGCGGCGCGGTACGCCCGCCCGGCTGGCCGCACGCCCTGCTCGCCTGGCCCGCCGTCTGGTCGGTGCCGGTCGGCTTCCTCGCCATGGTCCTGGTGTCCCTCGCCACGCCCGGCCGCATACCTTCCGGTACGAACGCCGCCATGACCCGCTTCCACCTGCCGGAAGCGCTGTGAGGGCCCGGCAGCGGGCCCTCCTGACCTCGGGGAGACACCGATGACCGGGGCCGGATACGCCGTACTCGTCCTCCTGCTGCTCGGCGCGGGCTTCCTGCTCGGCCGCCGTACCGCCCGCCCGGTCCGTACCAGCGACGTCGGAACCCCCGTCGAGCACGCCACCTTCGAGACCCTGCACACCGCCTCGCTCGCCGCGCCCCCACTGCGCGCCGGACTCACCGAGGAGAGCGCCCGTAAATCCGCCCGCAGACTCCGCTCCCTGCTCGGCACCGACGCCCTCTGCCTCACCGACCGCGACCGGGTGCTCGTCTGGGACGGCGAGGGCGAACACCACGGCCGGCACGTGATGGACCAGGTGCGAGACCTCCTCGCCAGCGGCCGGGGCACCGCCTTCCACAGCGACTGCGACAACCTCGACTGCACGTTGCGCTGGGCCGTCGCCGTGCCGCTCACCGTCGACCACCGGGTCCTCGGCACCCTCATTGCCTACGCCCCGCGCGAATCCGCGGTGCTGGCGAGAGCGGCCGGAGAGGTGGCCCGCTGGGTCTGCGTACAGCTGGAACTCGCCGAACTCGACCGATCCCGCACCCAGCTCATCGAGGCCGAGATCAGGGCGCTGCGGGCCCAGATCTCCCCGCACTTCATCTTCAACTCGCTGGCAGCCATCGCCTCGTTCGTCCGCACCGACCCCGAGCAGGCTCGTGAACTCCTGCTGGAATTCGCCGACTTCACCCGTTACTCGTTCCGCAGCCACGGCGACTTCACCACCCTCGCCGACGAACTCCACTCCATCGACCAGTACCTGGCACTGGTACGGGCCCGCTTCGGAGAACGGCTCGCGGTCACCCTCCAGGTCGCCCCCGAAGTGCTGCCGGTCGCCCTGCCGTTCCTCTGCCTCCAGCCCCTGGTCGAGAACGCCGTCAAACACGGCCTCGAAGGAGCCGTCACCCTTCCCCGAGCTCCCGACTCCGTTCGAGCAGGGGAGACCCCGACCCGCATCACCATCCGCGCGCTCGACGCCGGTTCGGAGGCCGAGGTCGTCATCGAGGACGACGGCACCGGAATGGATCCGGAACGCCTGCGCCACATCCTGCGCGGCGAGGGCGGCAAGTCGACCGGAATCGGGTTGCTCAACGTCGACGAGCGGCTGCGCCAGGTGTACGGGGACGACTACGGACTCGTCATCGAGACGGGCATCGGCGCCGGGATGAAGGTCACGGTACGGCTGCCGAAGTACCGTGCGGGGGTGCACGGTTCCTGACCACCCGGTGGGGCGGCGATCAGTGCAGATGGATCGCCAGATGCCCCAGCGGCAGCCCCAGCTGCCAGGCCGGCGTCCACACCTGGGCCGCCTCCTCCGTATCCGCCCCGTCGCTCACCGGTTCCCAGGGCGGCGGACCGATCGTATCGAGGTCGGCCGCGAGCAGTTCGGTCTCCTCCAGCCACCGCCAGGCCGCGCGGGCCAGCACCAGATCCGGATCCGCGTCGCCGGGCGCGAGCCCCGCGGCCGCCTCAAGTGCGTCGAGCCGCTCACAGACCCAGCCGCGCCAGGCCGCCCCGTACGCCGTCAACAGCCGCAGCTCGTCCATCCGGGCCGCGGGCAGGGCATCGGGCACCCCACCGTCGGAGAGGAAGACGGTGAGCGCGAGCGCGTCCCGCCCCGCGCGGTACTCCAGGGTGGACGGCTCCATCAGATCGCCGGTCCGCAGCAGCTCGTCGGCGATGTACTCGGCGTACATCCAGGCCATCGGGACCAGCAGCCCGCCCCCACTGGTTCCATCCTGACGTTCCGGGCGCATCCCGTCTCGCCTCTTTCTCTTCTCGGCACCGGGCTTCACGGAGCATTGAACCGGGGGAGCGCGCCCTACGTGGCCAGAAAGACAGGATCCGTCATGACCGGTTCCGTCCACGACACGAGGATGCGATGACCGCCGATCACGGGGAGGGTGCGCACGTGCGGCAGTCGCTCGGCGCCTATGTTCTCGATGCGCTCACGGCCGGCGAGACCCGAATGGTCTCCCGCCATCTGCAGTCCTGCGACCGCTGCGCCGCCGACTACATGGAGGTCGCGGAGGCCGTGTCGCTGCTCGCCCTGATCACCGTGGAGGATCTGCTGGAGTAGCCCGGCAGGTTACGGGAGAGCTGACGCAGCGCGTAGTGGGACCGGGACTTGACCGTGCCCGCCGGAATACCGAGAGTCCGGGCCGTCTCGCCCACGCTCAGCCCGCGGAAATATATCTGGACGAGGACCGCACGGTGTTCCGGGCTGAGGGTGCGTACCGCATCGCGTACGTCGAGGGCCGAGACCGTGGACTCGGCGGTGTCCTCCCCGCCCGCGGCGGCCTCCAGCACGATGTCGCTCACCTCGGTCGGCCGGGCCAGCCTGGAGCGGCGTGCATCGATCGCGAGGCGCCGGGCCACAGTGAAGAGCCAGGGCCGCATCGAGTCGTACGGAGCGTCGAAGGCCTCCGGGTTCTGCCAGGCCCGCACCAGCGTCTCCTGGAGCAGATCCTCGGCCCGCTGCCGGTCGCCGAAGGTCAGCCCGAGCAGGAAAGAGAGAACGGCGGGGCCGTGGTCCCGCTGGAGATCCGCCAGGGCCCGCTCATCGGTCGTCGTGGTGGTCATCGTGAACGCCCTTCCCCGCAGTGGCCCCTTGCCGCTTCGCTGCCGACTGGCGTATACGAACGCATCGCGGCGCCGAGGAACAGGCGACGGGCGGCTCCGTGCGACGAGCGGTCGCACAGTGCGGCGAATGGTGCGGTGAACGGTCGGGCGGCGGTCGACCGGGTGTTCTTCCAGGCGATGGGTCAACCCGTACCTGTACCCGCCCCCGTCTCCGGTGTCTTCGCCATCTCCGACTTCCGGTACGAGTAACCGAAATAGATCACCAGACCGATCAGGAACCACACCGCGAACCGTACCCATGTCTGCCACTGCAGAAAGGTGATCAGCCAGATCGAGAACACAACACCCAGGGCCGGCACGAAGGGCATGCCGGGGGTGCGGAACGTACGTGGCAGATCGGGCTGCTTGTAACGCAGAACGATCACCGCGACGCACACCACCACGAACGCCAGCAGAATGCCGATGTTCGTCAGCTCGGCAGCCTCGCCGATCGGCAGGAACCCGGCGATCACGGCCGAGGCCGCGCCGACGATCCAGGTCACCCGGGTCGGTACGTGCCGGGTCGGGTGGGTCTTGGCGAACCACTTCGGCAGCAGCCCGTCGCGGCTCATCGAGAACCACACCCGCGTCACGCCGAGCATGAAGGTGAACATCACCGTGAGGATGCCGATGATCGCGCCCACCGCGATCACATCGGCGAGTCCGCTGAGCCCCACCGACTTGAAGGCCGTGGAGAATCCGGACTCCGGGTCGATGTCCTTGTAGCTCTGCATCCCCGTCAGCACCAGACAAGCCGCCACATAGAGCACCATGGAGATCCCGAGGGAGTACAGGATCGCCTTCGGCATGTGCCGCTGGGCGTCCTTGGACTCCTCGGCCGCCGTCGACATGGCGTCATACCCGAACACCGCGAAGAACACCGTGGCCGCACCGGTGAAGGCACCGCTCACCCCGAACGGGAAGAACGGGTTGTAGTTGGCGGTGTTGATGTGGAACACGCCGACGCCGATGACCAGCAGGACGACCAGGACCTTCAGGATCACCACGACCGTTTCGAAGCGGGCCGCGTTCTTGATGCCGAGGGTCAGAAGGTACGCCACGAGCAGGCAGAGCAGCGCGGCGAACAGGTCCACGCGATGGCCCGACCCGGTGCCGGGCGCGCCCAGCATCCACTTCGGCAGTTCGAGCCCCATCTCCCCGAGCAGAAAGCTGAAGTAGCCGGAGATGCCGATCGCGACCACGGCCACGATCGCCGTGTACTCCAGCAGCAGGTCCCAGCCGATGAACCAGCCCACCAGCTCGCCGAGTACCGCGTATCCGTAGGTGTAGGCGGAGCCGGCTTTCGGGATCAGGCCGGCGAACTCCGCGTAGCTGAAAGCGGCCGCCGCGCTCGCCACGCCCGCGATCAGGAAGGAGAGCAGGACCGCGGGCCCGGCGGTGCCGTTCGCCACCGTGCCGGCGAGGGTGAAGATACCCGCGCCGATGATGCCGCCCACGCCGATCGCCGTGAGCTGCCACAGCCCGAGCGTTCTGGTGAGCTGAGTGGTGGCGTCCCCCGCCGGCCCTTTCTCGTCGATCTGCTCGATCGGCTTGCGGCGCAGTACACCCTCGCCCCCTCGGAGCCTTGCCATGAGTCACCTCTCCGCTGACGGCCGTCCCTGACGGGCGCTCATGATGGCCCAGGTGGGTCCGGTGCGAAAGACGGCGTGCCGTCCGGCTGAGGATTCCGCGACGGTTACGGCACCACCGTGACGGGCCAACGGCCCGCCTTCACCAGCCGGATCGCCACCGATCCGATGAACCGGTGCCCCGCCGACTCCGACGCTCCCACCACGACCGCATCGGCCTTCAGTTCGTCCGCCGCCGTGACGAGCCCGTTGTAGGGATCACCGCGGAAGGTGTGGAACTCCCAGCGCACATCCCATATGTCCTTCATCCGCTCCGTCGCCTCCCGGATCTCGTTCACCAGCCCCTCCGCGACCTCTCCGGTCGTATCGGCGACCGGCGCACCGAGCGCGGCCCCCGCGGGCAGCACGGGCTGGACATAGACCAGGGCGAGCATGGCCCCCTGACGACGGGCGAGCCCCGCCGCGTACGCCGCGGCACGCATGGAGGAATCGGACCCGTCGAGGCCTGCGACGATCACTCTCGGGCCGTCTGTGCCACGTTCGAACTGGTGGGGCTGTCGGTCTGTCACGGCAGTGAGGCTATCCGGTCCCGGCACCGACCCCGGTCCGGGCTGCGGCAACGCCCCGGACAGGGCTGTCGCTGGGTACTCCGGGGGCTGCCCGATGGAGGTCGAGCGACGTGGCGGCGGCCGGCCGGGGAGGGCCCAGGGAGAAGTCCGCGCCGTTCTGCATCAATGCCAGGCCGGTGAGCAGCACCAGGGCGAGAGCGCCCCAGGGCGAGTGCCCGGTCCGTTCGACGCGCCAGTTGTCCCGGCCCATGATTCTCCCTTCGTCGCGACGCTTGGAACGCTAAGCGCGGGACGGCCGGGCGGCGATCAGTGAAGGGCGAACGGGTGGTGTCTGCCCGATACGCCCGTGGGGACGAGGGGGCTGAGAGGAAGGGCGGGGGAGGGGGGGGGGGGGGGGGAGTTTCCCTTCTTTCCTGGGGGGGGGGCCCGTCTCTTTGTTGGCCACA
>NZ_JBVJWD010000019.1:0-50386 GCF_055602785.1 Streptomyces sp. NPDC037301 | reverse complement strand
TTTTCGAAACTCTGGAAACGGGACAGGTGGGGCGGCAGGGAGGGGCTAGGGAAAGGGAGAGGGGGTGTTGTTCCCCAGCCCCGCCCGTCGCCCCGAGTCCTGCAAGAGGACTCGGGGCGACGGGCGTATCGGGCCGCACTGCCCTGCTCTCAGTGCGGGCGGCTCCCCTTGCGCTCACGTACGACATAGATGGTGCCAGTGGCCGTGACCACCGCCAGCGCCGTTCCGGCGGCGATCTCCGCGGCGTTCATCCTGTCGATGCCGCCGCCGAGTCCGCCCTGCACACCGGCCGGCGAGGCCGCGGTACTCGTGGCGGGTGCGTCGGAGGCCGCGCTGACCGTGAGTCCGGCCTTCGCCGTGGAGCCGGGTGACGTGTTGCAGATGAACGTCACCTCGTAGGCGGCGCCAGGTTTTGCGTCCCGGTCCACCGTGGCCGCGACGGCCGCGCCCCTGGGAATGGTGACCGTGTCGAACACTCCGGAGCCGGCTGTGGCGGTTGTAGAGCACCCCCGGGCGGCCAGGATGACCTGGCTCCCCGGCGCGATCACCGACGGAGTGACGGTGTATCCGGTCGCGGAGGACGCGCCTCCCGACGTCGCGGCGCATGCGGTTGCAGCCGGAGCGGTCAGGGCGAGAGCGGCGGCGCCGAGCAGGGCGACGGGTGCGGCACCTATTGCGCGCATGGGTGAATCCTCCGGGTCCCCGAGGAGCAGTTGCGGAACGGATTTCCACATAGCGTCAGAAATGCGCCTCGACGCGCCAAACGCTAGAAGTTGCGCATTTTGTTCGCGATCGGAGTGCGCCGCCCGGGGCACCTGTTTCCCCCGAGCGGCGCACCGCCGGTATTCCGGCGGACCGCTATCCGCCCGCCGCGCCGGGGAGCAGATCGAGGAACGGCGCCGCGGTGGCCGAGATGCCCCGGCCGAATGGCGAGTCGAAGTCCCAGATCAGGAAGAGGAGAAAGGCGATCAGGACGCTGAAGAGGCCGGCCAGCAGCAGTTCGCGGAAGGTTCTGCGGATCTGCAGCGTGAAGATCAGCCCGACGGTCACCAGCGCCCCGGTGATCAGGCCGAACCAGACCACGCCAGGCATGGTCGCACCGGCACTCTGTCCGCGTCCGCTGCGTGCGTCGTCGGCTGCGGCGACCTGATCGACCAGTGGCTGATATGCCTGCCCCTCGTGATCGTTCCCCGGCCGGTAGTCGGTGACATCGGTGCGCACCTTGCCGAGGAGCCGGGTCCCCTCGTCGGTGAGAGAGCCGTGCTCGGTCATCGACCGCCACTCGTCGTGGACGACGTGGCGGACGTAGGCGTCGACATCGGTGCGGATGCGCGTACGCACCTCGGCCGGGTAGACGGCGGAGCGGACGTTCACCTCGTGCAGCGCCTGGGCCTCCTGGCGTACGTACTCCTGGGCGGCGCTGCGGCCCTCCCAGACACCCGCGATGGCGAGGCCCAGCACGATCGCGTATACCACGCCGATCATCATCGTCATGTACTCGATGACGTCAGGGGTCTCGGACGGGTCGTCATCGTCTTTGATCCGGCGGTTGTTGAGTATGGCGATGGTCAGCACGACGGCGCTCGCCGCGACCATCGCGAGGGTGAGAACAAGCCATTCCGACATGGGTTCCTCCGGAGGTCATCGGGAGCGGGGACGCAGCACGGCGACGGCGAACACCGCGGGGGCCGTGATCAGCAGGGTGAGGGTGACCAGGGAGGTGCCGCGCCGCGGGACCTTGCGCGGCGGCTTGCGGTAGGCGGGGAGCGCCACGGGCCGGGGCGCGGGATGCGTGGGGCGTACGGAGGGCGAGGGTGAAGGAGGCGGTGCCACGGGCTCCGGTTCCGGTCGTGGTGGTGCGGGGGGCGGTGGAGGCGGAGGTGGAGGTGGAGGTGTAGGCGGAGGTGTAGCTGGAGGTGGAGGTGGAGGTGGTGGTGTAGGTGGTGGTGGTGGTGGAGGAGGCGGGGGTGGAGGTGGTGGTGGTGGTGGAGGAGGCGGGGGTGGAGGTGCGGGCGGTGGAGTCGGCTTGGGCGCCGGGCCCGCGTGACAGTGACCGTGGCCCGACACGGCGACCGCCGAACTCCCGCCGCCCTCCCCGATGGAGGCGTACGCGCAGCTGTCCGCCACTGCGGGTGCCGGGGCGGACAGCAGCCAGAGAAGCGCGACGGCTGCCGTGAGCCGTCCTATGAGTGATCCGTACACGACGGGGAGCATGTTCCGGCCGGTCGCAGGGCACGCCGGGGGCGGACCGGATTCCCCTGATGGTGGGGACATGGACCACCGGGTGTTTGCGGCTCAGGGAAATTCTGTGAACGCGTTGAACAAAGAGGGGACCGCCGCCCGTACCCAGGGCCATGGACGACGCGAAAACGCGTCACAACTCAGTTCGCATGAACGGGAGTTGACATGAGCACCTGAGGGAACGCCTCGCTCGCCGTGACGGCGGCCCTGTTGGCGCTGACGACGGCGTGCGGTCAGGGAAAGGGAGCCGAGACCCCCGACGGGCAGAACGTGGGCAACGCCGACCCGGCCGGAAAGGAGACGGGAAGCGGCTACGGATCGGACAGCGGCTACGGCTCCGGCAGCGGCTACGGCTCCGACGGCGCGGAGCAGGGCAGTACGGGCGAGAGGCCGGCCGGCTCGGGGTGTGGAACAGCAAGAAGCTCGGCAAAGTCCTCACGGACAGTGAGGGTTTCACGCTCTACCGCTTCGACTGGGACACCGCGAGTCCGCCCAAGTCGAATTGCGAAGGAGAGTGCGCCAAGATCTGGCCGGTGGTGCCCGCGGGCACGGCAGCGGCCGGCACCGATCCCGCACTGATCGGCAAGGTCACCCGCTCCGACGGCACCCGGCAGCTCACCACTGCGGGCCGGCCGATGTACCGCTATGCCAAGGACACCGCGCCCGGCGACGCCAATGGGCAGGGTGTGAGCGGCACCTGGTTCGCGTCCGCACCGGACGGCAAGAAGGCCGCGGTGAACGCCGACAGCCCGGCCGGCGCCGAACCGGCCGAACTCGCGGGGCTTTCGGTCCGCAAGGATCCGAAACTCGGGGACGTCGTCGTGGACAAGCGCGGCATGACGGTCTATCGGTTCAAGAAGGACGTCGCATGGCCGATGAAGTCGGCCTGCACGGGTGCCTGTCTCTCGAAGTGGCCGGTAGTTGTCCCATTGGCAAAGAAAGACGTCAAGGGCGTCACGGCCAAGGGTTTTGTCACCTTCAATCGGCCCGACGGAATCACGCAACAAACCATCGACTGCTGGCCGGTCCATACCTTCTCCGGCGATGTGAGGCCCGGAGACACCAACGGCCAGGGCGTCGGGGGCACATGATACGCGGTGTCTCCCGACGCCAAACTGGTGGGCGCCCCCAAGTGGCCCGACAGCGCACCTCCGGGGCCGGTCCGTCGCCGAATGTCACACGCAGCGACGGACCGGTTGCACATGCCACTGGCGTGTGACCAATAACGGACGGCTAATTTCCGTTTCTGCTCGCTCTCCTGGCGGTCGATCAGTAGCCTCTGGTCAACACTGACCATGAACATGGCCGGATCGCCGTGGCGACTTGTTGGAGACATCGATGGAGCGTCCCGCCTGGGCACCGCAAGGCATAGACATTTCGGTGCCGAGCGTGTCTCGCATGTACGACTTCTATCTGGGCGGATCGCACAATTTCGAGGTGGACCGGGAAGCGGCTCGCAAGGCCATGGAGTTCATGCCGGGACTCCCCAAGATCATGCAGGCGAATCGTGCGTTTATGCGCAGGGCCGTGCGTTATGCGGTGAGCCAGGGCATCACCCAGTTTCTGGACATCGGTTCCGGAATACCGACTTTCGGGAATGTGCACGAAGTCGCACAGGCGGCCGACCCCGAGGCCCGGGTGGCGTATGTCGATCACGACCCCGTTGCGGTCGCGCACAGCCGGGCCGTACTCGAAGGAAACGACCGGGCGGTGATCGCCGCCGCGGACCTGCGCCGCCCGCAGGAGATCGTGAAAAGCCCGGCGATCTCCGAACTGCTAGACCCGGACCGACCGGTGGCTCTGCTGCTCGTTGCCGTACTCCACTTCATCGAGGACTCGGACGACCCGCACACCGCGGTCGCCGAACTGCGCGAGCAACTCGCCCCCGGCAGCCTCGTCGTCATCACCCACGCCTCGTACGAGGGGATTCCGCTCACCCAGGAGGAGGCGGGCGGCGCGGTCGGCGTCTACAACAACATCCGCAACCCCCTGGTCATGCGGTCGCGTGAAGAGGTCGCCCGCTTCTTCGAGGGATACGAGATGGTCGAGCCGGGACTCGTGTCCATGCCGAACTGGCGCCCCGACACCCCCCATGCGGTGGAGCACGAGGACCCATTTGCCTTCTCGGGCTTCGCAGGGGTGGGACGCAAGGCGTGAGCATTCCCGCCCAGTCGTCCGGAGCGCCCGACACGGAGCCCGACGGGCCCGAGGACCGGCTCCGGAGATTCGCCACGATCTGGAGCCGGGCCACCTTCCCGGCGACGGCCACCTCCATGACGCGCACGGAGTTCGAACAGCATCTGGTGCCGCTGGCCCGCGGGCTCAGCGACATCCTGCACGCGCGGCCCTTCGACGCGACGCCCGCGAGCGAGGTGGGCGTCGCCCTCGTGGCCGCGCACTGCACGGACCCGGACGCACTCAGCAGCACGCTCGGCGTCATCGACTCCTACCTCGTGCTCTACTGCGGAAGCAATGGCGCGACGGCGCTGTCGACCGAGGACAGCAGAGCCCGCTGCGCCCGGATACAGCACGCCCTCGCCGGCGGCTTCACCCAGGCGCTGCGCGAGCGGACCCTCGCCGAACAGGAGGCCATCGCCCGCTCGGCGCTCACCGCCCGCTCGGACGCCGAGCAGGCTCTGCACGCCACCGAGGCACGCTTCCGCGCCGTCTTCAAGGACGCGGCCATCGGCATCGGGATCGCCGACCTGGACGGCAATGTACTGGAGGTCAACGACACGCTCACCCGGATGTTCGGCGGGCTCGAACACCATGTGCGCAGCCACAAGGTCAACGAGTGGGTCCATCCCGAGGACTCGCCCCAGGTATGGAAGTATTACAACGAGTTGGTACGTGGCGAACGCGAGCACTACCGGGTCGAAAAGGCGTACTACCGCAACGACGGCACCGTGCTGTGGACCAATCTGACGGTGTCCCTGCTGCGCGACTCCGAGGGCAGGCCGGAGTATCAGCTGGCGCTGATGGAGGACACCACGGAGCGTCGGCTGCTCAACCTGCGGCTGCGGTACGAGGCCACGCATGACGCGCTCACCGGCCTGCCCAACCGGACGCTGTTCTTCGAACGGCTGGAGAAGGCGCTGTCCGCCGACGACGGCAGCCGCTTCGGCCTGTGCTACCTGGACCTCGACGGCTTCAAGGCGATCAACGACAGCCTCGGCCACGCGTCGGGGGACCGGCTGCTGGTCGAGGTGGCCGACCGGCTGCAGAGCTGTGCGACCGCGCCCGGCGAGATGGTGGCTCGGCTCGGCGGCGACGAGTTCGTGGCCCTGACCACCGGCCCCGACACCCGGACGGAGGTCGACGAGCTGGCCTGCCGCATCCTCGGCGTGCTCGGAACCCCGATCCTGCTGGAGGGCCGTGAGCTGACCGTACGCGGCTCCATCGGGGTCGTCGAAGGGCCGGCCGGTGAACGCAGCGCCGCCGAGGTACTGCGCAGCGCCGACATCACGATGTACCGGGCCAAGTCGTCGGGCGGCAACCGCTTCGAGCTCGCCGACGCCGAGGCGGATGCCCGTGCCATCACCCGGCACGGGCTGACCACCGCGCTGCCCGCCGCCCTGGAGCGCGGTGAGTTCTTCATCGAGTACCAGCCCCTCGTACACCTCGGCGACGGCACGGTGCACGGCGCGGAGGCACTGGTGCGCTGGTGCCACCCGCAGCACGGGGTGCTCGGTCCGGACCGGTTCATCCCGCTCGCCGAGCACACCGGGCTGATCGTGCCGCTCGGCCGCTGGGTGCTGGAGGAATCCGTGCGGCAGGCCCACTTCTGGCAGGAGCGGCACAGCGACGGCGGTCCGCTGCGGATAAACGTCAACCTCTCGCCGACCCAGTTGCACCATCCGCGGCTGGTCGCCGAGACGGTCGACGTGCTGGAGCGGTCGGGGCTCGAACCCGGGGCCCTGTGCCTGGAGGTCACCGAGTCCGCGCTCATCGGCGCGGACGACGATCTGCTGAAGCCGCTGCGGCAACTGGCGGAAATGGGCGTCGACATAGCACTCGACGACTTCGGCACCGGGTACTCGAACCTGGCGAACCTGCGCAGGCTTCCGGTGAGCGTTCTCAAGCTGGACCGTTCCTTCACGCAGGGCATGCAGCAGCATCCGGCGGATCCGGTCGATCTGAAGATCGTCGAGGGAATCGTCTCGCTGGCGCACAGCCTGGACCTCGCGGTCACGGTGGAGGGCGTGGAGACCGGGGCCCAGGCGGAGCAGCTGCGGGAGCTGGGGTGCGACACGGCCCAGGGGTGGTACTACGCCCGCCCCGGTGCGCCCGACCGGATCCACTCACTGCTGCTGGCCGACGCGGTGTGAGGGGGCGGGGAGCGAAGGCACCCAGGCCGTCCGGTCGACGTCTCGTCCTCAATCGCGAAGATCAAGCCTGTCCGGCGATCGGGAACGAAGCGCGGCCGGTAGGCCGCGTAACCGGCGGCCCGGGGCCGACTCAGGCCCGTCCGGCAGCGAGTACCACCTTCTGCAGCTCGCGCGCCGCGCGCGGTGGTGCCACATCGCTGCGGTGCGCGAGCGCGATCGTGCGCCGCAGGCCCGGGCGGGCCAGCGGTGTGGTCCGCAGGTCGTGGCCGGCGCGGACGGCGACCATGCTGGGCACCACCGCGATCCCGAGTCCCGCCCGGACGAAGCCGAGCACCGCGTCCATCTCCCCGCCCTCCACCGTGAACGACGGCTCGAAGCCCTCCGCGCGGCAGGCGGCGACCGTCAGTTCGCGCAGGTCGTAGCCGTGCCGGAACATCACCAGGGATTCCCCCTGCAGGTCGGCGATCCTCACGCTCCCGCCCCGGCCGGGCCGCGGCGCCTGTGCCGACGACACCACGACCAGATCCTCCTGGAGCAGCTCGACCGTGGTGAGCGCGGGGGACGTCGCGGGCAGCGGCAGCACGATCAGGGCCAGATCGAGTGCTCCGCGCGCCAGCTCCCGTACGAGGTCGAGCGAGCCGCCCTCCTCAAGCAGCAGTTGGATTCCCGGATGCCGGTCGTGGAAGGCGCGCAGAACGTCGGGGAGCAGGCCCGTGCAGAGGCTGGGCGTGGCGCCGAGCCGGACCCGGCCCCGGCGCAGCTGAGCCAGCTCCTGCACCTCGTGGCGTGCGGTGTCGGCGTCCGCGAGGATGCGCCGGGCGAGCGGCAGCAGGGCCTCGCCCGCATCGGTGAGGGTGATGTTGCCGCGGGCCCGGCTGAACAGCTCCGCCCCCAGCTCGTTCTCCAGCGCTCTGATCTGCTGGGAGAGCGAGGGCTGCGAAACATGCACCTCCTCAGCGGCACGGGTGAAGTGACGGGTCTCGGCCACGGCCACGAAGTACGTCAGCTGCTGGAATTGCATACACTCAGCCTAGCGGTCACGATAGTCCATGCCTATGAAGATGAGCTGTTCCATGTCTTGGACTGATGGGGCCTTTCGGCCCTAGCGTCGTGTCCATGGCATTGGCAACACGGACGGACCGACGGCCGTCCATGACGCGTACGCTCTGGGACTCGTCCGTCGGCAAGAAGACGATCATGGCCGTGAGTGGCCTGATCATGCTCCTCTACTTGGTTGTCCATATGATCGGCAACCTGAAGATCTTCTTCGGGTCCGGCGAGTTCAACCATTACGCGCACTGGCTGCGGACCATGGGCGAGCCCTTCCTGCACTACGAGTGGGCCCTGTGGATCGTCCGCGTCGTACTCGTCGCCGCCGTGGTGCTGCACGCCACCTCCGCGTACCAGCTGAGCCGCCGCGACATCAAGGCACGGCCCAGCAAGTACGTCCACAAGAAGCCCCGGGCGAGCTATGCCACGCGGACCATGCGCTGGGGCGGGATCATCCTCGCCCTGTTCATCGTCTGGCACATCCTCGACCTGACGACGGGCACCGTGCACTCCGGCGGATTCCAGTCCGGGCACCCGTACCAGAACGTCATCGACACCTTCTCCACCTGGTACGGCAACACCATCTACATCGTCGCCATGCTCGCCCTCGGACTCCACGTCCAGCACGGCTTCTGGAGCGCCGCCCAGACCCTCGGCGTGGGCAACGCGACCCGTGACCGTGCCCTCAAGACCATCGCCAACGTTCTCGCAGCGGTGCTGACGGTGGGCTTCATCTCCGTACCCGTCGCCGTCATGACCGGAGTCGTGAGCTGACATGACCGACTACTCGCACTACGAGACGGGCGCGCCCGTCGTCGACACCAAGGCCCCCGAAGGCCCCGTCGCCGAACGCTGGGACACCCGCCGTTTCCAGGCGAAGCTGGTCAACCCGGCCAACCGCCGCAAGCACACCGTCATCGTCGTCGGCACCGGCCTCGCCGGCGGCTCGGCCGGGGCGACGCTGGCCGAACAGGGCTACCACGTCGTCCAGTTCTGCTTCCAGGACTCGCCCCGCCGCGCCCACTCCGTCGCCGCCCAGGGCGGCATCAACGCCGCGAAGAACTACCGCAACGACGGCGACTCGATCCACCGGCTCTTCTACGACACGGTCAAGGGCGGCGACTTCCGCGCCCGCGAGTCCAATGTCCACCGGCTCGCCCAGATCTCCGTGGAGATCATCGACCAGTGCGTCGCCCAGGGTGTCCCCTTCGCCCGCGAGTACGGCGGCCTCCTCGACAACCGCTCCTTCGGCGGCGTCCAGGTCTCCCGCACCTTCTACGCCCGCGGCCAGACCGGGCAGCAGCTCCTCCTCGGCGCCTACCAGGCACTGTCCCGGCAGATCGCCGCCGGGAACGTCGAACTGCACGCCCGCACCGAGATGCTCGACCTGATCATCGTCGACGGCAAGGCCCGCGGCATCGTCGCCCGTGACCTGGTCACCGGGAAGATCGACACCTACTTCGCCGACGCGGTCGTGCTGGCCAGCGGCGGCTACGGCAACGTCTTCTACCTGTCGACGAACGCCATGAACTCCAACGCCACCGCCATCTGGCGCGCCCACCGCCGCGGCGCGTACTTCGCCAACCCGTGCTTCACCCAGATCCATCCCACCTGCATCCCGCGCACCGGCGACCACCAGTCCAAGCTGACGCTGATGAGCGAGTCGCTGCGCAACGACGGCCGGATCTGGGTGCCGAAGGCCAAGGGCGACAACCGCCCCGCGAACGAGATCCCCGAGGACGAGCGCGACTACTACCTGGAGCGCATCTACCCGGCCTTCGGCAACCTCGTGCCGCGTGACATCGCCTCGCGCGCCGCGAAGAACGTCTGCGACGAGGGCCGCGGTGTCGGACCCGGCGGACAGGGCGTCTACCTGGACTTCGCCGAAGCCATCCAGCGGATGGGCAGGGCCAGGGTCGAGGAGAAGTACGGCAACCTCTTCGACATGTACGCGCGGATCACCGCGGAGAACCCGTACGAGACCCCGATGCGGATCTACCCGGCCGTGCACTACACGATGGGCGGACTCTGGGTCGACTACGACCTCCAGACCACCATCCCCGGCCTCTTCGCCATCGGCGAAGCCAACTTCTCCGACCACGGCGCCAACCGGCTCGGCGCCTCGGCGCTGATGCAGGGCCTCGCCGACGGCTACTTCGTCCTGCCGTCGACCATCAACGACTACCTGGCTCGCAACCCGCACCACGACGAGGTCGACGCCTCGCACCCGGCCGTCGAAGAGGTCGTCGCGGACACCGAGGACCGGCTGAACCTGCTGCTCTCCGTCGACGGCGACCGCACCCCCGACTCCTTCCACCGTGAGATCGGTGAACTCATGTGGGAGTACTGCGGCATGGCCCGCACCGAGGAGGGGCTGCGCAAGGCCCTCGACCGGATCCCGCAGATCCGCGACGAGTTCTGGCGCCGCATCAAGGTTCCCGGCACCGGCGACGAGTTCAACCAGTCGCTGGAGAAGGCCAACCGCGTCGTCGACTATCTGGAGCTTGCCGAGCTCATGTGCCTCGACGCCCTGCATCGCGCCGAGTCCTGCGGAGGCCACTTCCGCGAGGAGTCACAGACCCCGGACGGCGAAGCCGCCCGCCGTGACGAGGAGTTCTCCTACGCCGCCGCCTGGGAGTTCTCCGGCACCGACGAGGCACCCGTCCTGCACAAGGAAGACCTCGTCTTCGAGTACGTCCACCCCACTCAGCGGAGCTACGCATGAAGCTCACCCTGCGCGTCTGGCGCCAGAAGAACGCCGACGCCCCCGGCGCCATGTCCACCTACGAGGTGGACGGCATCTCGCAGGACATGTCGTTCCTGGAAATGCTCGACACCCTCAACGAGGAACTCATCCTCGCCGGCGACGACCCCGTCGCCTTCGACCACGACTGCCGCGAAGGCATCTGCGGCGCCTGCAGCCTTGTCATCAACGGCGATGCCCACGGCCCCGAGCGCACCACCACCTGCCAGCTCCACATGCGGTCCTTCCAGGACGGCGACACGATCGACATCGAACCGTGGCGCGCCTCCGCCTTCCCGGTCGTCAAGGACCTGGTGGTGGACCGCTCGGCCTTCGACCGGATCATCCAGGCGGGAGGCTACATCTCCGCCCCGACCGGCACCGCCCCCGAGGCACACGCCACACCGGTGCCCAAGCCGGACGCCGACTTCGCCTTCGAACACGCCGAGTGCATCGGCTGCGGCGCCTGCGTCGCGGCCTGCCCCAACGGCTCTGCGATGCTCTTCACGTCGGCGAAGATCAACCATCTCAATGTCCTGCCGCAGGGCGCCCCGGAACGTGAGACCCGGGTGCTCGACATGGTCGGACAGATGGACAGCGAGGGCTTCGGCGGCTGCACACTCACCGGGGAGTGCGCCACGGCCTGCCCGAAGGGCATTCCGCTGCCGTCGATCTCGGCCATGAACAAGGAGTGGCTGAGGGCGACCCGGAAGGTGCACCGCTGAGACCACGGCCGGTGTTCACGGTCGCAGCGGTGGAGCCACCGGGGGCGACCGTGGCCGAACCGGGTGCGACGGCCACCGAGTAGTCGTCCGTCACCGGACCGGCGCGGATCGCACGGCTGGGCCGCGCCCCGTCGGGGGCGCGGCCCGTTCCTGTGAATCCCGGCCGGGGGTCACATGCCGCACGGCATGGAGCGGCCGTGAGGCATGCCCATGATTGGTCTGGACCAGCCTGTGGTCAATGTTCTTTGCCTTTTCATTTCCCATTGCTTGCCTGATGCGGCAACTCTCGGTGGAAACGGGGCAGTTGAAATCGATGGAATCCTCAGGCGAGGCGGAGGGACGCCCTGAGGTACGCCGCCGTGCGGCTGCCCTCCGCGCGCGCGACCGCGGCGGGCGGTCCCGCCGCAACGATCCGGCCGCCCCGGTCGCCGCCGCCGGGACCGAGGTCGATCACCTGGTCGGCGCCCGCCACCACCGCCATGTCGTGCTCCACGACCACAACCGTGTTGCCCGCGTCGACCAGTCCGTGCAACTGCCGCATCAGCACCTCTACATCGGCAGGGTGCAGCCCGGTCGTCGGCTCGTCGAGCAGATACATGGTGTGGCCCCGGCGGGTGCGCTGGAGCTCGGCGGCGAGCTTGATCCGCTGGGCCTCACCGCCCGACAGCTCCGTGGCGGGCTGACCGAGCCGCAGATAACCGAGCCCGACGTCGAGCAGTGTCCGCAGACTGCGCTCGGCAGCGGGCGTACCGGCGAAGAAGCCGGCCGCCGACTCCACCGTCAGGTCCAGCACCTGCGCGATGTCGAGACCGCGCAGGGTGACCTCCAGGGTCTGAGGATTGTACCGCGCACCGTGACAGTCGGGGCAGGGCGCGTACGTACTGGGCAGGAAGAGCAGTTCAACGGAGACGAACCCCTCGCCCTGGCAGGTCTCGCACCGCCCGCCCGCCACGTTGAACGAGAACCGTCCGGCCTTGTAGCCGCGCTCGCGCGCCGTGTCCGTCTCGGTGAACAGCTTCCGTACGACGTCGAAGAGCCCGGTGTACGTGGCCAGATTGGACCGGGGGGTACGGCCGATCGGCCTCTGGTCGACCTGCACCAGACGGTCCACCGCCTCCAGTCCCTCCACCGACGCGCACCCGGGCGTGGGACGCTCGGTGGGGAGGTCGGCGATGGCGGAGGCCTGCCGGTCGGCGAGGACACCGGCCAGCACCTGACCGACCAGGGTCGACTTCCCCGACCCCGAGACGCCGGTGACGGCCGTGAACACCCCGAGCGGAAACTCCGCGTCCACCCCCCGCACATTGTGGCGGTCGACCCCGTTCAGCTTCAGCCACCCCGACGGCGTACGCACCTCCCGTACCGGAGCGGGTCCGTCGTCGAAGAGGAAGCGCCGGGTCGCCGACTCCACCACCTCCGCAAGTCCGGCCGGGGGACCGCTGTGCAGCACCCGGCCCCCGTGCTCACCGGCCAGCGGTCCCACATCGACCAGCCAGTCCGCCCGGCGCACCACATCCATCTGATGCTCCACGACGAAGACCGAGTTCCCGGCCGCCTTCAGCCGGCCGAGCACCCCCAGCAGCGACTCGGTGTCTGCCGGGTGCAGACCCGCCGACGGCTCGTCCAGCACATAGACGACACCGAACAGACCGGAGCGCAACTGGGTGGCGAGCCGCAGCCGTTGCAGCTCGCCGGAGGACAGTGTCGGAGCCGTACGGTCGAGGCTGAGATAGCCGAGTCCGAGCTCGGTGACCGTCTCGATCCGGGCGAGCAGATCTGCCGTCAGCACCCGCGCCGTGTCATCGCCGCCCGCCTCGCGCAGCACCTCGGCGAGCGAGGTGAGCGCAAGCCCGGCGAGTTCGGCGATCGAACGGCCGGCGAAGGTGACGGCCATCGCCTCCGGACGCAGCCGGCTGCCGCCGCAGACCGGGCAGGGGGCACTGGTCAGGAAGCGCTCGGCCTTCGCCCGCAGAGTGCGGCTCTTGGAGTCCGCGAAGGTGTGCATCACATAACGGCGGGCACTCATGTACGTGCCCTGGTAAGGGCGTTGGATACGCCCCGCGTCACGCACCGGATGGACCGTCACCACCGGCTGCTCATCGGTGAACAGGATCCACTCCCGGTCCCCGGCCTCGAGCTCGCGCCACGGTCGGTCGATGCCGTAGCCCAGCGCGTCCAGCACATCGCGCAGGTTCTTGCCCTGCCAGGCCCCCGGCCAGGCGGCGATCGCACCGTCCCGGATCGACAGCGAGGGGTCGGGTACGAGCAGCTCCTCGGTGGTGCGGTGGATACGGCCGAGACCGTGGCACTCAGGACACGCACCGGCGGCGGTGTTCGGTGAGAAGGCGTCGGAGTCCAGCCGTTCGGCACCGGCGGGGTAGTCCCCGGCGCGCGAGAACAGCATGCGCAGGGAGTTCGAGAGCGTGGTGACCGTCCCGACGGACGAACGGGCACCGGGTGCCGAGCGGCGCTGCTCCAGCGAGACGGCGGGCGGCAGCCCGGTGACCTCGCCGACCGCGGGCGCACCGACCTGATGGATCAGCCGGCGGGCGTACGGGGCGACGGACTCGAAGTAGCGGCGCTGCGCCTCGGCGTAGATCGTCCCGAACGCGAGGGAGGACTTCCCGGAGCCCGAGACGCCGGTGAACACGGTGAGTGTGTCGCGCGGGATGTCGACCGAGACGTCCTGGAGATTGTGTTCACGGGCGCCGCGCACCCGGACGTACGGATCATGGGGGGTGGACATGTGCGCGGGGACTCCGTACGGATCGGGGCAGGGCCGGCGGCCTGGGGACAAACACTCCGATTCTAGGCGTCGAAAGCAGCTCAGACGTGGCGAGGCCGGTAGTACGGGACCGGTCGGCGCAGGGCTGCCGGACCATCTCCCGGGCCCCGGACGACCGGAGGCCGGTCCTGCCGGACCGGCCTCGGATCAGGTTCGGACAGTTCCTAGCGCGACGGACGCAGGGCGCGCTTTATGGGCCTTCCCACGACACTGCGGGCCCGCTGGTACGTGGAGCGCTGCACGGGCAGCGCGGTGCTCTTCGCGAGCTTCCGCCTGAGCTGGGTGTTCTGGGCGGTGAGGTCCGTCAGCTGGGACTGGAGCCAGTTGAGTCGCGCGCCCATCGTGGAGGCGTCGGCTCCGACCCAGGGGCGGATACCCGGAGGGAAGGCCAGAGTGCTCATCCGTGCCTCGAAGGCCGCACCGCCGTCGCCGTGGGTGAAGGTGTTCTCCAGGCCGTTCTTGTCGAGGAAGTTCGTGAACCGGTCGAACCGCTCCTGGTGACCGCGCATCAGCGGCCCGAAGTCCGCCTCGGCGTAGAGGTCGGCGGGGTCGAGGTCGAAGGGGACCTCGGTGAGCATCCGGTGCGGGATGTCGAAGTAGCGGCACAGCTCCAGCGTCCGGGAGTCGCCGCAGAGCACGGTGGCGGGCGTTCCGGCCAGCAGCGCCGCGATGTTGCCGTGGATCCGGGAGCCGAAGGAGAAGTCGAAACCCCGCAGGTCGTCCATCCAGGTGACCGGGTCGATGTAGACCCGGACCTTGTCCTCCCCATACATGGGGTGGTCGGGGTGGGTGGGGATGTCGGTCAGCGAGGCGTTCTGATGGGACAGGTCGCGCCAGTGCAGCTGACGTGCGTCGGAGAGGTTCTGGCCGATGAACCGAAGGTGGGGGTAGCGCGCGTGGGTACGGTTGATGATCTGCCCGAGCTTGTGCTTCCGCACGGCGTCATGGGATCCGTTGATGGCGATCCGCGACTCGGGCCCCAGTGCCCGGCCGCTCTTCCCGATGTCGAGCCTGCTGCCGTTGAGGAACATCGAGGGACAGCCGATGACCTCCACGTCACGGAAACCCATGTCCCGCAGATACCGCTCGGTGAACTCCCCGCGCACGCCGATGGAGGCGCTGTGGTCGAGCACGGCGGAGACGAACGCGTGGACCGTCGGCTGCATGGGCCGCAGCCGGTCCGCGGAGTAATCGACTCCGGTCTGGGCACCCACACCCGGGACGACGACCGGGATCTTCAGTTTCGAGATCAGCTGCGTCAGGCGCTCCAGCTGGCGCTCGAAGGAAGGCCGGAAAGCGTTGGCGAGCGGGATGACGAAGACGTCGTACTCGCTGTTGATCCGGTCGGCATCGGCGACCCTGGTGGCGATGCCGTTCGACATCACCTCCGAACGTGGCGTCTCCAGGATCTTGTGAGCGGCGTCGCTGAAGATCAGGTTGCCTGAGTTGGTGGCGAACACGTCGTCATGGAGAGCTCGCTCGACGGGGACGACGTCGTAGGGGCTCTTCCCTGAACGCAGGAGTATTCGCTTCACATGGTTAACGTTGGATGCCACAAACCTGAATATAGCTTTACGAACGCTTTTGATTCCATGCGCATCCTGTACAACCTTTTGCGATCTGCGTGGAACGTAAGGGCATGATCACACATCCGCGCGCGTGTGGGCGCGGGGGGTGTGTAACGGAGACCTCGGGGCGGTCCTCGCCCAACGACGCACTCTTGAGTGCCGGACGGCCCCGCCCGTACGCTGCGTCCTGCGCACGGGGCGGGAGAAGCCCGTTGCCAGGCGGGCCACCTGTGTGAAGTGCCGCAAACCCCGCACCGCTTGTCCGGAATGTCGGGGATGGGGTGACGAGAAGTGTCCGCAGTGCGACGCCACGGGCTTCAGGGGCTGCCCGGTCTGTTCGGGCGAGAGGTCGACGGAGCGCACCGCGTGCGACGGTACTAGTGCCGAGGAATGCGAGGTCAGGTATCTCACCGGGCGGCCCGAGCGCTGCCGCCGGGACACCGTGGCGTGGCTGACGGAACAGGGACTGCCCGAGGGGCGGTTGTACATGCGCCGCAACGACGACCGCAGGCCGGCCCGGCACACCAAGCTGGAGATCCTGAAGCGGCTGGGCCGGGAGCATGAGGTGCGGATGCTGGTCGATGACGACGAACTCGTCTGCGATGTGGCGGAGCAGGCCGGCTTCGCCGTGGTGCGGGCCCGTTGGGCGAAGGTGTCGCCCGCGCTCAAGGATGCGCAGGAGCGTGAGGGCCGTACGTGAATCCGGCGTGGCGGAACCGGCCGGACGCGGCCGTGAGCCGGTCGCGCCGGATCAGCTCGTCTCGTCGAGCCGGAAGCCCACTTTCAGGCCCACCTGGTAGTGCTCGATCCGGCCATCGGTGATCTCTCCGCGAACCTGCGTGATCTCGAACCAGTCGAGATTGTGCAACGTTTCCGAAGCTCTTGCGATGCCTCTGCGGATGGCGTCGTCGACGCCTTCGTGAGAGGTTCCCACGATTTCCGTGACCCGATAGGTGTGATTCGACATCTTATGTCTCCTCTCGTCCCTACCACGGTGCCCCACCCGGCCCGGGTGCGCGAGGGGTCGGTGTGCGGAATGTGTGATGAACGGGGCTTGACCAGAGCAATGGTCCATACCAAAATCCAGCCACGCCGGTGCGAGCGCCGCCCGCATTCCCCCACACCGGGTTCTGGATTTCGTCGTGCCGTTTCGCAGAAGGTGAATCTGGTGAAGAACCGCATACTCGTCGGAGCCGTTGCGCTCGTTTCCACCTTTGCGCTGGGCGGATGCGGCTTTGTCCCGGGCTCGGAGGCGTCCAGCGGTAAAAAGGTCACGATCTGGCTGATGAAGGACAGCGTCTCCGCCGATTTCCTGGAGCGCTTCACGAAGGCGTACGAGGACGAACACCCCTCCGTCGAGCTCGAGTTCAAGATCCAGAGCTGGAGCGGTATCGGCCCGAAGGTCACCGATGCGCTCAATGGCAAGGACACCCCGGACGTCATCGAGGTCGGAAACACCCAGGTCCCCCAGTACGCGGAGAGCGGCGGGCTGCGCGACCTGACCCTGGAGTCCGCGCGCGACCTCGGCAGCGAGGACTGGCTGCCCGGCCTCGCCGACCCGGGCAGCATCGACGGCGTCCAGTACGGCATCCCCTGGTACGCGGCCAATCGAGTGGTGATCTACCACAAGGACCTCTTCGAGCAGGCCGGTATCAAGACCCCGCCGAAGACCCGGGACGAATGGATCGCGGACAGCGCACAGCTGAACCGGAACGGCAATCAGGGCATCTATCTCGCGGGCCAGAACTGGTATGTCCTCGCCGGATTCATCTGGGACGAGGGCGGCGAACTGGCCGAGGAGAGGGGTGGCGACTGGGAAGGCGCCCTGGACAGCCCCGGCGCAATCAGGGGCATGAGCTTCTACAAGGAACTCCAGGCGCTCGGTGACGGCCCCAAGGACGCGGACGAGGAAAGGCCTCCGCAGGCCAAGGTCTTCGCCAAGGGCGATGTCGCGCAGATCATTTCGGTACCCGGCGCCGCCGCGCAGATCGAGCAGCTGAACCCCGAACTCAAGGGAAAGCTGGGCTACTTCCCGATCCCGGGCAAGTCCGCGAAGGCTCCCGGCTCCGTGTTCACCGGTGGGTCCGATCTGATCGTTCCGGAGAAGGCGAGTCAGCGCACCGCGGGTATCGATGTGGTCAAGGCGCTGGCGGGCCGGAAGTGGCAGGAGGAGCTCGCCAGGACCATGAGCTACGTGCCCAACAAGCCCGGTCTCGCGCGTGTCATCCTGGGACAGGAGGGCACCGCGGCGATGGCCCGGGGCGCCACGAAGGGGCGTGCGACGCCCAACTCGCCGCAGTGGGCGAATGTCGAGGCCGTCAACCCGATCAAGCCGTACATGACGGCTGTCCTCCAGGGCGGCGACCCGCAGGATGAGGCGAAGGCGGCCTCGGAGAAGATCACCGACCAGCTCGCGGGCGGCTGACACACCCAGTACCGATCCGCTCGGACACACCCGGGATTCAGCCTTCGCACATCCTGGCTCCCCCATGCGGTCATGTCGAATCCAGCCGGTCACGGAAGAAGTAAGGGGCCGGGCTTCGCAGCAGTGCGAAGGCCCGGCGGCCGCCCTTGCCGATCCGTCCCCGGAGACCGTCATGAACGCGCTGCCCGTCGCCTCTCTCCCCGCCGCCCCCGTTGTTCCCGCTCAGCCCGCCCCTCCCGCCCGGTCGCGCTACCGGGTGTCCCTCGCCGTCGACCAGGAAGACGTACGTGCGGCCCAGCGCCTGCGCCATCAGGTCTTCGCCGGTGAGCTCGGCGCCAGGCTGGAAGGAGCCGAACCCGGTCTGGACAGTGACGCGTTCGATGCCCACTGCGACCATCTGCTGGTACGGGAGGAGACCACCGGCGACGTCGTCGCCACCTACCGCCTGCTGCCGCCCGACCGGGCACGGATCGCCGGGCGCCTCTACGCGGAGAGCGAGTTCGACCTCGGGCGGCTCGGACCGATCCGCGAAGACCTGGTCGAGGTCGGCCGGTCCTGCGTCCACCCGGCCCACCGGGACGGCGCCGTCATCGCGCTGATCTGGGCCGGACTCGCCCGCTACATGGAACGCACCGGGCACAACTGGCTGGCCGGCTGCTGCTCGATACCCCTCGCCGACGGTGGCGTCGCCGCGGCCGGGGCCTGGGAAACCGTACGGACCAAGCACCTGGCACCCGAGGATCACTGGGTCACCCCCCACCGCCTCTGGCAGCCCACCGCCGGATCCGCAGGAAGGGGAGACGTGCCCACCGGACTCTCCACGCTCCCTCCCCTTCTCCGCGGCTATCTGCGACTGGGCGCCTGGGTCTGCGGGGCGCCCGCGTACGACCCCGACTTCAACGTCGCCGACCTGTACGTACTGCTGTCGCTGCGCCGCACCGACCCGCGCTATCTGCGCCACTTCCTCGCACTCGCCCCACTGCGATGAACCCGTGGCTGCCCACCTCACCCTGCACCCCGCTCACCTGCGCAGGTCACGACGGACGCACGCGGGGCCGCGCGGCGGCCGTGGTCCTGCTGCTCGCCGGGTGCGCGTTCATCCTGGCCGGGGTGCTGGGTGCCCCGTTCGTGCTGCTGGTCGGCGCGGTACGGCGGGAGCGGTTGATCCGGCTCTGGGCGTACGGGGTCGTGCGGGCCTTCGGGATACGTGTGCGGGTCATCGGCACACCCGGGGCAGGCGCACCGGGCACGCTCGTCGTCGCGAACCACATCTCGTGGCTGGACATCCCGCTCGTCGCGGCCGTGTTCCCCGGCCGGATGCTGGCCAAGAGAGAGATACGGAACTGGCCGCTGCTCGGCCGGCTCGCCGACGTCGGCGGCACGCTCTTCGTGGAACGTGAACGGTTTCGCGCACTGCCCAGGACCGTGCGCGACATCGCGGCGGCACTGCGCGGCGGTTCACGGGTGGTCGCCTTCCCGGAGGGCACCACCTGGTGCGGGCGCGGCGGCGGGCGGTTCGGGCCCGCCGTGTTCCAGGCCGCGATCGACGCGAACGCCACCATTCAACCGGTACGCATCACCTACCGCACCGCTCCGCCGCGCAGCACTGTCGCCGCCGGCCGGACGGGGCCCGCCGTCGCCGCACGGGCGGCCGGTGCGGGCGGCCGGTCGCCCGGCCACGAGCGCGCCGCTCCGGCGGAGCACACGGCCCCGGCCGGTGCGGCCGCGTTCGTCGGCGACGATCCACTCATCGCCTCACTGTGGCGGGTGGTGACGGCGGCCGGGCTGACCGCGGAGATCCGCGTCCTGCCGCAGATTCCGCCGGGCGACTGCCCGGACCGCCGCACCCTGGCCCGTCTTGCTCAGACCGCCGTCGCCAACGACAGCGCGAACCGGTTCCCGGAGTCCGTCCACCACTGATCCATGCTCAGACCGGCCGCGGCGAGTTCGGCCCGGATGCCCTCCTTTCGGAACTTGGCCGACACCTCCGTACGCACCTCCTCGCCGGCCTCGAAGGCCACCACCAGATCCAGGTCCGGGACCTTCACCGTGAGTGCCTCGCGGGCCCGCAGTCGCATCTCGATCCACTCCCGCTCCGGGTCCCAGAGCGCCACGTGATCGAAGTCGGCCGGGTCGAAGTCCGCGCCCAGCTCCCGGTTCATGACCCTGAGGACGTTCTTGTTGAACTTTGCCGTCACCCCGGCCGCATCGTCGTAAGCGGCGACCAGTACCTTCTCGTCCTTCACCAGATCCGTGCCGAGCAGCAGCGCGTCGCCGGGGGAGAGCAGCGACCGGACCGACTTCAGGAACACCGACCGCTCGTCAGGCAGCAGATTGCCGATCGTGCCGCCCAGGAACGCGATCAGCCGCGGCCCCGGGGTGCCGGGCAGTGCGAGACCGCCCGTGAAGTCGGCGATCAGGGCGTGCACGGAGAGGTCGGGCCGCTGCGCGAGCAGGGCCTCGGCGGCGCCGTGCAGCGCGCTCTCGCTCACATCGACCGGCACATAACTGTGCAGCGCGGGCAGCGCGTCCAGCAGGTGCCGGGTCTTCTCCGACGACCCCGATCCCAGTTCGATCAGGGTCTGCGCCCCGGACGCCGCGGCGATCTCCTCGGCGCGGTCGATCAGGATCTCGCGCTCGGCGCGGGTCGGGTAGTACTCGGGAAGCCGGGTGATCTCCTCGAACAGTTCACTGCCGTGCGCGTCGTAGAACCACTTGGGCGGCAGTGTCTTCGGGTGCCGGGTCAGGCCGTGCAGCACATCGGCGCGCAGCGCCGCGTCCGTCGCGTCCGCGGGCAGGGTGCGGGTCAGCAGAAAGGGACTCACTCAGCGCGCTCCTTGAGCGGGGTCAGCAGAACTTCGGCTCGGGTCGCCGTCAGCAGCGTCCGGTCGGGGACCGTGCGCCAGTGCGGATCGTCGTCGTACGGCTCCGAGGCCACGACCGTGCGCAGGCGGGGCTCGGCGAGATACCACAGGGTGTCTCCCCAGGCCGTCGCCACGATTGTGGTGCCATCGGTGAGCAGCAGATTCAGCCGCGATTCCGGCGCCGCGGCTGCCACGTCGAGCACGGTGTCGGCGACGGCCTGCGGCAGTTCGTCGCCGTCGGCGAGGCGGTGTCGTACGAGTGCCCAGATCAGGGCCGAGTCGCAGCGGGCGGTGAGGGTCAGCAGTTCGGCCGGGGGCAGCGCGGCGGCGAGTGGTGCCAGGGACTGAGGCCAGCCCTTCACCGCGCCGTTGTGGCTGAACAGCAGCTGCCCGGCGGCGAACGGTGCGGCCGCCGCCTCGCCGTCGGCGCCCGCCTCGGTGGCGTCGCGTACCGCGGCGAGCAGCGCCGGACTACGCACAACTCTGGCCAGATCGGCGAACGTCTGGTCGCCCCAGACCGGGCCCCGGCGCCGGTAGCGTCCGGGCACCGGATCGCCGTCCGCGTACCAGCCGACGCCGAAACCGTCGGCGTTGACGGTCCCATGCCGCTGGTGTCTCGGGGCCCAGGACTGGTGCACAAGGCTGTGGGGCGGTCGTGTCAGCACCTCGCCGAGAGCCACCGACGGTCCCAGATATGCGATATGACGGCACATCAGAGATCCCTCGCGGTACGGAATCCGGAGAAGATCTGGCGCCGCACCGGCAGGTCCCAGTTGCGGAACGTCCCCCGGCACGCCACCGGGTCCACGGCGAACGAGCCGCCGCGCAGCACTTTGTGTGCCGGTCCGAAGAACACCTCGGAGTACTCGCGGTACGGGAACGCCGCGAAGCCGGGATAGGGGAGGAAGTCGCTCGACGTCCACTCCCATACGTCACCGATCAGCTGCCGCACGCCGAGCGGCGACTTGCCCGCGGCGTACGCCCCCGCAGGTGCCGGCCGCAGATGGCGCTGACCCAGGTTGGCCCGCTCGGGAGTCGGGTCCTCGTCGCCCCACGGATAGCGCAGCGAACGGCCCGACGCCGGGTCGTGGCGTGCCGCCTTCTCCCATTCCGCTTCCGAGGGCAGCCGGCGCCCGGCCCAGCGGGCGTATGCGTCCGCCTCGTACCAGCTGACATGGAGCACCGGCTCGGTCTCGGGGACCGTCTCGGTCACTCCGAAGCGGCGGCGAAGCCACTGGCCGGCGTCCCGGTGCCAGAACAGCGGAGCGGTCAGTTCGTGCTCGCGGACCATGGCCCAGCCCTCGGGGGCCCACCAGCGCCGCTCGGTGTAGCCGCCGTCCTCGATGAATCCCTGGTACGCGCCGCAGGTGACCGGGGCCGTGTCGATGAAGAAGTCCGGCACGTCGCGCACATGGGCGGGGCGTTCGTTGTCGAGAGCCCATGGCTCGGTGGACGTACCCATGGTGAACGGGCCGCCCGGGACCAGTACTTCGGCCGGGAGACCCGCCGCTTCGGCGGGTGCGGGCGGCGGAACCGGCGCGGTCAGAACGGCAGGTCCCGACCTCAGCTGATGGGTGATCAGCATCGTTTCGTCGTGCTGCTGTTCATGCTGGGCGATCATGCCGAAGGCGAACCCGGCCCGTACCAGCGGGCGGTCACCGTGCAGTGCTGTGCCGTCGAGTACGTCCAGCGCGCGACCACGTACCTCCGCGGTGTAGGTACGGGCCTCGGCGGGCGCCAGCAGCGGCAGAGAGGGGCGGGTCGCCCGGGGATGCTCGAAGGCGTCGTACAGCCCGTCGATCTCCGGGCGCATCGCCTCCCGCCCGGCCACCCCGCGCAGCAGCCACAGCTCCTCCTGATTGCCGATGTGCGCGAGGTCCCATACCAGGGGGGACATCAACGGCGAGTGCTGGGCGGTCAGTTCATGGTCGTCCACACTGTCGGTGAGAAGTGTGGTGCGTTCGCGGGCGGCGAGCAGCGCAGCGAGGGCGCGCTGCCGGAGCGCCTCGGTGTCCGCCTCGTCCGGACCGGCCGTGCTGTGCGGACCGGAAGCGGCGGGCGTGGGGGAGTCGGTCATGAGCGGGGCCCCTCGAAGTGATGGCCCGAATCACCCGCTGAACCCGGCGCGAGCAGTTCGGGAAGATCGTCGGCCGGACATCGGCCCCGGGCGACGAAGCGGTCGTTGAAGTCCGCCACCGCCTCCTGCACGGCCGTGGTCGCTCCCATCCGGGGCAGCGCCTCCAGCGCGAGTTCGAAGCAGGTGACGGCCGCCGACCGCAGTTCGGGATCGGTCAGGCCGTCGCGGGCGGCGCCCACCCAGAGCGGATTGCGCGGCGCGGGCCGTGGCCCGGCCGTCTCGGCCAGTGGTTTGACGGTGCGGTACACGGTCTCGGCGGCCTCCGGGTCGTCGAACAGGGCAGTGGTGACGGCGAGCGGCACCAGCCACCCGTCCGCGCCGTGCTGCGCGTCGATCATGCGCAGCTCAAGATGTCCGCGTGGGCGCACGGGCGGAAAGAGGGTGCTGATGTGGTAGTCGAGGTCGGCGCGCACCGGTGGTCTCGGAGTGCCGGTGCGGATCCAGTTGCGGAAGGTCAGACCGTCCGGCACCGCCCATGGCCCCTCGTCGTCCCGGATGCACATCACCGGGGTGTCCAGGACATGCGTGGCCCACGCGTCGCGCGGCGGCAGACAGCCGGGCGGTGCCAGGGACCGCCACGGATCGAGGTCGGCCCAGAGCGATTGCCGGGTGGACCGCCACGGTGTCGGGCGGCCGAACTGGAACGGCGAGTTGGCGAACACCGCCACCAGCACCGCGCCCAGCAGATGGGACAGCTGCCAGCGCCGCCCGTAGCCGAGCGGACCCGGTTCCTCCTCTCCTGCGTCAAGACATACCTGGACGGACGCGGTGGTGCACATCATGGCGCGGCCGGCCGGTCCCGACCGGTCGAACGAGATCTCCATGGCGTCGTAGCGGGGCTCGTGCAGCAGACGGCGCGGTGGATGCCACGGATCGACGCCGAGACCCACCGGCGCGAGATCCACCCGGTCCAGGGCGTCACGTACCGCGTTGAGATCGGCGGCGGTGGCGTCGATGCACGCCATCAGGGAGCCGGCGGGGCGCGAGCTGAGCTCCAGCTGGCCGCCGGGTTCGAAGGTGAGCGCCGCACTCAGGGGCAGGGCCCGGAGGATGTCGGCGGCCGCGTCGAGACGGTGGTGGGGGACACGGACGCGGGGCTGATCCCGGTGGTGAATGAGCCATTCGAGTTCAACGCCGACCGTTCGGGGCGGTCCGGTCTTGAAACAGATGCAACGCAGTAAATCCTCCGCCTCGCCCTCGCCGAGGGGCGGGGCCTGGCCGGGCGGACCATGGTCTCCGAGTGTGTCGGATGACATGCCGGGGCCTCCTTCTGCTCGGTTCGTCCGCACCAGCCAAACCCCTATGGGGAGATCGCACAAGAGTGCCCCTGTGCGTCGGAAATACGGTTGCATCCATGCCGCTGGAGCGCAGAGCATGCCTCGTATGCACCACACGGGGGAGTACCGATGAGCGCACGGCTGCGCGGCATCGCGCGAGAGACCGAAGCCATTGTCGAGGCCGGCCGCTACCGCACGCAGGAAGGGCGTGAGGTGAGCATCGAGCGTGCGCTGACCACCGCACTGTCGGGTACCAGGCTGTACGGCCCCGAGCCGGTACCGGTCGCGGCACTCGACTTCGACCGCATACCGGTCGTCGAGGTCACCGACGAGAGCAGTCTGCAGGCGGCGCGCCGGATGGCCGGCGAAGGGCCCGGCAAGATCGCTGTCCTGAACTACGCCTCCGCCCGCAATCCCGGAGGCGGCTATCTCAACGGCGCACAGGCCCAGGAGGAAGCCCTGTGCCGCGGCTCCGCCCTGTACGCCACGCTGCTGCGCGCCCCCGACTACTACGCCCACCACCGCGCAGAACGCAGCGCCTTCTACACCGACCGGGTGATTCACTCACCGGGCGTACCGGTGTTCCGCGACGACCGGGGACGGCTGCTCGACACCCCGTACACCGCGGGCTTCCTCACCTCCCCGGCACCCAACGCCGGAGTCATCCGCAGCCGCACCCCCGAGGACGCGCACCGCATCCCCGCCGCGCTCGCGTCCCGGGCCGAGCGGGTGCTGGAGGTCGCGGCGGTGCGCGGGTACCGCAGGCTGGTGCTGGGAGCCTGGGGCTGCGGTGTGTTCCGCAACGATCCGGCGCAGGTGGCCGGTGCGTTCCGGGCACTGCTGCTGGACGACGGCAGGTTCGCCGGGCACTTCGAGCAGATCGTCTTCGGCATCCTCGACCGCAGCCCCGCATCCGCAACCAGGTCCGCCTTCGCCCGGATGTTCGGCGGTCAGTTCCAGTCGTAGCGCTCCCGCAGCCGGCCGACGACAGAATCGAACCGGTCCCGGTCCAGAGCGCACGCCTCACGCCGCATCCCGTCCTCGTGCACCCGCAGTACCCGGTCCAGATCGACCCAGGACGGGCGGCCCGAGCTGTCCCACGGTCCGGCCCCGAGCGCCACCCACTCGCGGTCCCGGTCGTGCTGCTTGCTGGAGAGCTGCACGGCGAGCAGCGTGCCCGCCGCCTCGCGGGCCACCACCAGAACCGGACGGTCCTTGCCGCGCCCGTCGTTCTCCTCGAACGGCACAAACGTCCAGACGATCTCGCCGGGGTCGGGGTCGCCGTCCCGGTCGGGGGCGTACGAGGTGCGGACCGGGCCCACGTCGCGCGGGTCGGCCTCGGATGTGGCGGTCGGGCCGGTGCGGCCGGGGAAGGCGGCCGGGCTGTCGGTGCTGTCGTCACGGTGCTGGATGGTCATCCCCACACCGTAGGACCTGCACGGCCGTTCCACGGGGCGGGGCCGGTGAACGGGCAGCAGGCCGCACACTCGACTTCGACGACCCGGAGCTGTGGCCGGTGCTTGCCCCGGGCTGAGGGGCGTGCGCCGGCCACGGCCGACCGGACCGGTCAGGAAGGCGTGCCGCCCTCCTGATCACCCGTCACCGCAATGTGCTGCTTACGCGGCGAGGGCGCAGCGGCCGGCGTGACCCCGTTGACCTTGGACGCCGGTTCCGCCGGGCTGTCCTGACTCATCGTGGACAGCAGCTGCCGGGCCAGTCCAAGGCCCGTGCCACCCATCGTCAGCGCCTTCGCAAACATGTCCGACATGCCGTCGGCCCCGTTCAGCAGCACCATGTGGTCCACACTGCTGAAGGCGCCCGCGCCCGCCTCGACGATCTCCGGCCACTTCTCGGCCAGTTGCTGGGCCACCACCGCCTCCTGGTTCTCCGCCAGGGCCGCGGCCCTGGCCTTGATCGCCTCCGCCTCTGCGAGGCCCTTGGCACGGGTCGCCTCGGCCAGTGCCAGCCCCTTGGCCTGGGCCGCGGCGGCCTCCGCCTCACCCGTCGCCCTGGTCGCCGTCGCGGCGGCGGCGCCGCGCGCCTTCGTCGCCTCGGCCTCCGCGAGCGCCGCCGTCTTGACCCGGTTGGCCTCCGCGACCGCGGCGAGCTCTGTCTCCCGCGCCTTCGCCTCGGCCGCCGAGATCCGGGCGTCGCGCTCGCCCTCGGCCAGGGTGCGCTTCTCGTACGCCTGGGCGTCCGCGGGCTTGCGCACATCGGCCTGCAGCTGCTGCTCGCGCCGCTGGGCCTCCAGTTCGGCGACCCTGGTCTCCTGGACCACGACCTCCTGCCGCGCCGCCGCGTCGGCCAGCGGACCTGCCTGCCGGGAGCTGGCCGCGGCCTTGTCGCGCTCGGCCTGATACCCGGCCTGCAGGATCTCGCTGTCGCGGGTCGCCTCCGACATCCGGGCGGCGGCCTGCTGTTCCGCCTCGGTGGCCCGCCGGTTGGCCTCGGCCTGCGCTATCCGGGCATCCCGCTGCACCGCCGCCGCATGCGGCATCGCCAGGTTCTTGATGTAGCCCGTCGGGTCCTCGATCTCATGGATCTGGAGCGAGTCGACGATCAGCCCGAGCTTCTCCATCTCGGTCCCGCACGCCGCCCGGGTCTGCCCGGTGAGCTTCTCCCGGTCCCGGATCATGTCCTCGACCGTCAACCCGCCCACGATGGAACGCAGATGACCGGCGAACACGTTGTGCACCCGCTCCGACATCATCTTCTGCTGGTCGAGGAAGCGGCGGGCCGCATTGGCGATCGATACGAAGTCGTCGCCCACCTTGAAGATGACAACGCCCCGCACCCGCAGCGGAATCCCCTGATGCGTGACGCAATCGACCGACAGCTCGGTCTCGTTGAGGTCCAGGGACATCTTCCGCACCGCCTGGACCCCGGGCAGGACAAGCGTTCCGTGACCAGTGACGATCCTAAATCCCATGCCCTGCCCGAGACCCTCGGTCTTGTGCTTGGAACCGGAGATGACGAGTGCTTCGTTCGGCTCGGCCACTCGCCACATCAGCTTGAACAGGCCGATCAACACAATGATGGCGGCGAGTACGAGACCCGCCGTGACGCCGATGACCATCGGCATGCGCCCCCTTATCGCAGTGCTCCGTCGGCACCGCTGAACAGGGGGAGTCTTCTCCTGCTCGCGGCGGCGGAGAAGACGCTTGCGCAACCTTGCCGCATTCTTGACGACGAAAGGTGTGAAGACCCTCCCGCCGGGGCCTCAACTACCGTATGCGCAAGCCACATACACCGTCCGTGGCGGCAGATACTCGATCACCGTCACCACCGTGCCGGGCTCGATGCGTTCCTTCGCGGAGGCCGGATGCGCGAGGAAGTGCTCGGCCCCGCCCCGGATCCGTACGATCACCTCGCCGACCAGCCCCGGCCCCACCGTCCCGGTCACCCGGCCGATCAGTCCCACCATCGAGGAATCATCCATGCCCCGGAGCGTACCCACGCCGCACAGGTCTGGAAGACTGCCCGACGCCATGAGCCAGTTACCGAACCAGCCCACCGAAGGCCCCGTCCCGACCAGTGCCGATGTGGCACGGCTCGCCGGAGTCTCCCGGGCCACCGTGTCGTACGTACTGAACAACAACGCGTCCGTGCGGATCAGCGAACCCACCCGCCGCCGCGTCAGGGAAGCGGCCACCGAACTTGGCTACGTACCGCACGCGGCGGCCCGGAGCCTGCGTGCCGGACACACCCGCATGGTGCTGCTCCCCACCATGAACTTCCCGGCCGGCCCGCTCCACCACCGCTTCTTCCACCAACTGGAATCCGGGCTGCGCCACCTCGACTACACCGTGGTCCAGTACGGCAGCACCGGTCTGGACGCCGACGCCGCGCCACGCGCCTGGGCCGAACTCCGTCCCGTCGCCGTCATCGCACCCGGCACGATCGCCCTCACCCCGCAGGGCATATCCGTGCTCAGGCGATCCGGAGCCAAGGCCGTGATCACCCTCGGGCCCCGTCCGGTGACCGGTGCCCATGCGCTGGTCATGGACCAGCGGGAGGTCGGCAGCTGTGCGACCCGGCATCTGCTGGAGCGCGGCCGGCGCCGCATCGGCGTCGTCCTGCCCGAAGAAAGCGGCCTCGGCCTGTTCGCCGAACCCCGGCTGGCCGGAGCCCGGCAGGCCGCACTGAGCCATGGGGCCCGTATCGAACCGCTGCCGTTGCGGTACGAGGAGAAAGCGGCCGCCCGGCTGGCCGCCCGCTGGCGCACCATGGGCCTCGATGCCGTGTTCGCGTACAACGACGAATACGCGATGCTCCTGATGCGGGCCCTTCAGGACGCGGGCATCGAGGTGCCCGGCGAGACGGCCGTGGTCGGCGCCGACGACCTGATGCTCGGCAGACTGCTGCGGCCCCGGCTCAGCAGCGTGCGGATGGAGCTGGCCACGCCACAGCCGCTGGCGGAGCTCGTCGACCGGCTGGTGCAGCACCCCGGCGGCGCCCCCGAGCACCACGACCTGCTGCGGGTCCGGGCGGTCCATCGCGAGTCCAGCTGAGCCGCCGACTCCGCACGGTGCAGCAGCGCGGCAACGTGCGCACCGCGCGCCGCTTGCCTAGCGTCATGACCATGAGCCATCCGCAGAGTTACGAGATCCTGCTGGTACCCGGATTCGCCGAGGACACCACCGACGCCGCCGAGCCCGGCGGCGCCATCCGTTCGGCGGTCGTGGCGGCGACCGGTGAGACGGGGGCATCGGGCTACCCCCGGTATTCGGGCGAAGGCATCGTGGCGGACATCGACCCGGCGACGCGCACGGTAGAGGCCCTGCTGGTCGACGGAGCCGAGCTGGACTACGGCCTCTCGGTCCGGATCAAGGAGAAGAACGCCGAGGGCAATGCCGACAGCTGAGGCCGGGCCGTCCGTTTCCGGCCGCGGAAGGCCGCCGAAGGCCGCGGAAAGAGGCCCGACCGCTGTGGTCGGGCCCCTCACCCTGCTCATGCGCGCGGAGCCTACTTCTGTTCCTTCTGCTGGTCCTCCATGGACTTGCGGACCTCGTCCATGTCCAGCTTCCTGGCCTGCCCGATGACGTCCTCCAGCGCTGCCTCCGGCAGCGCGCCGGGCTGGGCGAACACCGCCACATTGTCCCGGACGATCATCAGCGTGGGGATGGAACGGATCTCGAAGGCCGCGGCCAGCTCCTGCTGCGCCTCCGTGTCGACCTTGGCGAAGACCAGGTCGCCGTGGCGCTCGGACGCCGCATCGTAGACCGGCGCGAACTGCCGGCACGGGCCGCACCAGGAAGCCCAGAAGTCGATCAGGACGAAGTCGTTGTCACTGACCACCTCATCGAAGTTTTCCTTGGTGAGCTCAACGGTGCTCATGCTCTGTTACCTCTTTCTGTGCCCGTTCGGACCTGCCCGACACAACCGTGCCTGTACTTGCGCTATTCCGCCTGCCCATGTGGCCGTCGCGCACACCCACGACCAGACTGTCCCCATGACAGATGCTTCCCTGAACACCGAGTACGACGTCGTGGTGATCGGAGCAGGTCCGGTGGGTGAGAACGTCGCCGACCGGGCCCGTGCCGCCGGGCTGAGCACGGCGGTCGTCGAGGCGGAACTCATCGGCGGCGAATGCTCGTACTGGGCCTGCATGCCCAGCAAGGCCCTGCTGCGCCCGGTCGTCGCCCGTGCCGATGCCCGCCGGGTCCCCGGCCTCAGCGACGCCGTGCAGGGACCGTTGGACACGGCAGCGGTCCTCGCCCATCGTGACGAATACGCCTCGCACTGGAAGGACGACGGACAGGCCGCCTGGCTGGAGGGCGTCGGAGCGGACATCTACCGTGGCCAGGGTCGGCTCACCGGCAAGAAAACGGTCTCAGTCACCGCCCCCGACGGCACGGAACACCGGCTCACCGCCCGGCAGGCCGTCGCCGTCTGCACCGGCAGCCGCGCCGTCGTCCCCGCCCTGCCCGGCATCGACGGGGCCCGCCCCTGGACCAGCCGGGAGGCGACGAGCGCCAAAAAGGTACCCGGCCGCCTCGTGATCGTCGGCGGAGGCGTGGTCGGTACGGAGATGGCCACCGTCTGGCAGGCCCTCGGCGCCCGGGTGACGATGCTGATCCGCGGCAAGGGACTCCTGCCGAAGATGGAACCCTTCGCGGGCGAGTTGGTCGCCCAGGCACTGACGGAGGCGGGCGCCGACATCCGTACCGGAGTCTCGGCGACCTCCGTACGGCGCGCGGTCCCGGACGGCCCGGTCACCGTGGAGTTGAACAACGGAGAGCGCGTCGAGGCCGACGAGATCCTTTTCGCCACCGGCCGCGCCCCGCGCACCGACGACCTCGGCCTGGAAACGGTGGGACTGAAGCCCGGCTCCTGGCTCACCGTCGACGACAGCTGCCGCGTCGACGGCACCACCTGGCTCTACGCGGTCGGCGACGTCAACCACCGGGCGCTCCTCACGCACCAGGGCAAGTACCAGGCGCGCATCGCGGGCGCCGCGATCGCCGCCCGCGCCGCAGGTGTGCCGCTGCTGGAGACCGACCGCTGGGGCGCCCACGCAGCCACCGCCGACCATTCGGCCGTCCCCCAGGTCGTCTTCACCGACCCCGAGGCCGCATCGGTCGGCCTCACCCTCGCCGAGGCCGAGGAGGCCGGCCACCGCGTACGCGCCGTCGACCACGACCTCGCCGCGGTGGCGGGCTCCGGCCTGTACGCGGACGGCTATCGAGGCCGCGCCCGCATGATTGTCGACCTCGACCGGGAGATCCTGCTCGGTGTCACGTTCGTCGGGCCGGGCATCGGCGAACTGCTGCACTCGGCGACGATCGCGGTCGCGGGCGAGGTCCCCATCGACCGGCTGTGGCACGCGGTGCCCGCGTATCCGACGATCAGCGAGGTCTGGCTGCGCCTGCTGGAGGCATACCGGGAAGCGTAGGGCCCGGCCCGCCCGTCTCCAGCAGCTCCCCGGGCGGAGCGGCATCCGTACCGACCGTGACGACGGCCGCGAGCAGCGACTTCGTGTACGGATGCCGCGGCGCGTCGGACACCTCCTCGGCCGTGCCCTCCTCCACCACCTGCGCGTCCTTCATCACCAGTACCCCGGTCACTGATCCGCCGGACCACCGAAACATCGTGCGAAACGAACAACAGGACTGTTCCCAGGCGCTGTTGGAAGCTGTGACCAGGACTCACCGGCAGGGCCTGCGCCCCTGGAGCGACGGGGGCGGTCAGGCCGGCGGCCGAAGATGGGCCGTGGATCGTGGACGGTTCGAAGCCGACGTGGTGCGGCCCGGGACGGACGCCCGTACCGGGCCGCGCCGCCGTCAGCCGGCGCTACCTGGCAGAGCCGCCCGCACCTCGGTGGCCGCCGAGACCAGGTTCTCCAGCGAGGCGCGTACTTCCGGCCAACCCCGGGTTTTCAGACCGCAGTCGGGATTGACCCACAGCCGTTCGGCGGGAATCGCTTCGTGCCCCTTGCGCAGCAGAGCCGCTGCCTCGCCGGCGCTCGGAACCCGCGGTGAGTGGATGTCGTACACACCGGGACCGACCTCCCGCGGATAGCCCGCCGATGCCAGTTCGTCGGCCACCTGCATAGGGGAGCGGGCCGCCTCCAGGCTGATCACATCGGCATCCAGGTCGTCGATGGCCCTGATGATGTCCCCGAACTCCGCGTAGCACATATGCGTATGGATCTGAGTCTCCGGACGTACGCCACTGGTGGCCAGCCGGAACGACTCGGTCGCCCAGGCCAGATACCCGGCGCGATCGGCGGCCCGCAGCGGAAGCGTCTCGCGCAGGGCGGGCTCGTCCACCTGGATGAACGAACTGCCGGCCGCCTCAAGGTCGTTCACCTCGTTCCGCAGTGCGAGGGCGACCTGGCGCGCGGTCTCGCCGAGCGGCTGGTCGTCACGGACGAAGGACCAGGCGAGCATGGTGACGGGACCTGTGAGCATGCCCTTGACCGGACGGGCGGTGAGCGACTGTGCGTACGCCGTCCAGCGCACCGTCATCGGCTCCGGCCGGGAGATGTCCCCGGCCAGGATCGGCGGCCGGACATACCGTGTGCCGTACGACTGGACCCAGCCGTGCTGAGTCGCGAGGTACCCGACGAGCTGCTCGGCGAAGTACTGCGCCATGTCGTTGCGTTCGGGCTCGCCGTGCACCAGCACATCGACGCCCGCCTTCTCCTGGAACGCCAGCACCTCCTGGATCTCCGACTCGATGCGCTTGTCGTACGTGGCGGTGTCGATGCGTCCGGCCCGCAAATCGGCGCGTGCGGTGCGCAGTTGGGCCGTTTGGGGAAGTGAGCCGATAGTGGTCGTCGGCAGCAACGGAAGCCGCAGACAGTCATGTTGGGGCGCTGCCCGCTGTGGATACGACACCTCGCGGCGCCCGTCGGACTCCGTGACGGCAGCGGCCCGTGCCCGTACCGTCGAGTCATGGGTGATCGCAGAACCGGCCCGTGAGGCCAGATCGGCACGGTTCGCGGCGAGTTCGGCGGCGATCGCGTCCGTACCCCGTGCGAGGCCCCGGGCCAGGGTGGCGATCTCGGCAGACTTCTGCCGGGCGAAGGCCAGCCGGCGGGCCACCTGCGGGTCGATGTCGCGCTCGGCGGTCGCGTCGAGGGGGACGTGCGGCAGGGAGCAGGAGGCCGCCACATCGACCCGGCCCGCGAGGCCGAGCAGGGTGCCGAGCGTGGTGAGGGACTGCTGATAGTCGTTGATCCATACGTTGCGGCCGTCGACGACCCCGGCGACCAGTCGCCTGCCCGGCAGACCGCCGACTGAGGTTTTCCCTTGGCGGGGACAGCCGTACACGGTGGCCCGGGCTGCCGCGGCTGCGGACTTGCCGGTCACGGAACTCTCCTTCGCGAGCGTGTGTCCTGATACGACCCCGGGACGGATCGAAGGCGCGAAGGGATGACGGACCGGGCGGAACCGCAACGCCGTGGAGGCGCGCGTGCCCTGCCCGATGTGTACGCCGACCCGCCCACGAGGTCACCGAGATCACCGTGCGCGTCCGACGCGCACGGGCAGTGGCAGTGGCAGGTCTTCGGACTCGCGGGCACTTCTCGCGTACGAGACACCTACTGGCCGTCGCTTCCCGGACCCCGTATCGGGTCCAGTGCTTGATGACGGCGGTCGTTCCCACTCACCGCTGCGGGGCAGTCCCGGATTCCCACCGGGTTCCCTCTTGCGACGCGCCTGTCTGGCGGACAGGGCGAACCAGCTGCACCACCACAGTAGGCGCTGACCGGCGGTTCCGGCACGTCAGTTGTTCATACCGTGGGCCACGGGAGGACGTCAGTCCCCCGGTGCGGGGGACAGCGGCTGCCCACAGTGCAGGTTCCACCGTCCGGACCGGCCGCTGAGCCCGGTCAGCGTCAGCGGGGCGACGTCCAGCCGCCAGAACGCCTCCGTCGGGAGAGCGAGCGCCCGTACGATCAACGCCCGCACCACCGCAGGCTCGACGACCCCCAGCACACGGCCGCCCTCGTCGCCGTACAGGGGTTGGAGGGCATCCAGCCAGCGGCCGACCCTGGCGCAGAACTCCAGCAACGGTTCGCCACCGTGCGGAGCCGCCGAAGGATCGGTCATCCAGGCCGATACCGCCTCCGGCTCGCTCCCGCTCACCTCCTCCAGCCGCTGCCCGCTCCACCGGCCCATGTCCCAGCCACGGAGCGCGAGTTCGTGCTCGGCGCGCAACCCCAGCGCGTCGGCGGTCCGGTCGCACCGTTCGGACGGCCCGCAGACATACCGGTCGGCCGCAGGCACCGCTGCCGCTGCGGCCCTGGCCCGCCGGACCCCGACCGCGTCGAGCGGCGCATTGCCGTCGAAGCGGGCCTCGCGCAGCGCGGCGTTGAGCGCCGGTGAGATCAACATCACCTTTATCGTCATGACCGGGTCAACTCCCTGAAGTCCGGCCCCGCAAGTGCACCCACCATGGCATCCGGGCGTTCCGGTCCCGCCGACGGCACCATGGCCGAGCCTGCTCCCAGGCGGTATCGTCCGATGAGCATGACGAAGTGTGACGGAAGTCCGGTGAGAATCCGGCACGGTCGCGCCACTGTGAACCCGTACCCGTACGGGAAGTCAGACCCAGCACCTTCGTCTCAGGCACCACGAACGGGACGCGTGTTCCCTCAGGAGGTTCTGCCATGGCACAGACTGCTGCCCCCGCCACCGCCGTACCGGCGATCACCCCCATCTCCCTGAAGGCCATTGCCCCTTGGGCGGTCTTCTTCGGCATCCTCATGCTCGTACTGCTGTACTTCGTCGGCGCCGAGCAGGGCGCCACCGCGGTCATCTCCGGCGAAAGTGTCCACGAGTGGGTCCACGACGGCCGCCACCTCCTCGGTTTCCCCTGTCACTGACGTACCGTCCGATCCAGGGGAAATCCTCATGAACTCCATATCCGTCAGAGCCCTGCTCGTCCGCGGCATGCTGGCAGGCCTTGCCGCGGGCGCGCTCGCTCTGGTCGTCGCCTACTTCCTCGGCGAGTCCCGGGTGGACGCGGCCATCGCTCTCGAAGAGGCGCACAGCCATGACCACGGCGGCGGCGAGGAACTTGTCAGCCGCACCATGCAGTCCACCGCCGGCCTCGCCACCGGTGTGCTCGTCTTCGGTGTGGCGATCGGCGGCATCGCCGCCCTCGTCTTCTGTTACGCCCTCGGCCGGATCGGCAGATTCGGCCCACGGGCCACGGCCGCCCTGATCGCGGGTGCGGCCCTGCTGACGGTGTACATCGTGCCGTTCCTGAAGTACCCGGCCAACCCGCCGGCCGTCGGCAACCCCGACACGATCGGCCGGCGCACCGCCCTGTTCTTCCTGATGGTCGCCCTCAGCGTGCTGCTGGCCGTCGCTGCCGTCATCTTCGGCAAGCGGCTGGCTCCACGCCTGGGCAACTGGAACGCGACGATCGCCGCATCCGCCGGCTACGTTGTCGTGATCGGGTTCGCCTACGCGTTCCTGCCCTCGTTCAACGAGGTCGGAAAGGACTTCCCGGCCGGCCTGCTGTGGGAGTTCCGTCTGGCCACGCTCGCCGTGCAGGCCACTTTCTGGATCACCTTCGGCCTTGTCTTCGGCCGGCTGACGGAACGGCTTCTCGTGCCGAGGACCGACTCCGTCAGGACCGGAAACGGTGCGGCGAACCGGGCTGCCACCGCGGCCGGCTGACCGACGCACCACTGGCAACCACAAGACATCGGAACCCGCCGGGAGCTTCCCGGCGGGTTCTGTCGTCCCGTAATGCGCAGCCGAGCCGGCGCCTACGTACCCGCAAGGGGCCGGACGACCGGGGGCTCAATCCTCGGCCTGCTGATCCCAGTCGATCCGGTAGTGCTTCAGCAGCGCGTCCTCCTTCACCAGGTGCATACCGACGGCTGTCATGACGTGCTGCGACGCGAGGTTGTCCAGATCGGTGTCGCCGTGCACGCAGCTCACGCCCTGGTCGCGGGCGAACTGGAGCAGTGCGCGCAGCGCCTCGGAGGCGTAACCCATGCCCTGAGCCGAGGGGACGAGGCCGTAGCCGATCGTGACGTGTCCGTTCTCGTCCGGAGCGCCATGGAATCCCAGTCCGCCGATCACCTCTCCGTCGTCGCGGCGACGTATCTCGTACGAACCGAAGGGGCTGGGATCACCCGTCGTCGCGCATGTATCGAGGAAGCGCTCGGCCGCGGCCATCTCGCCGGGGGACGGGTATCCGGGCGCCCAGCGGGCACCGTCTCCCGGCTTGCCCGCCATCACCCGCAAGGCGTCGGAGGCGCTCATCAGGCGAAGGAAGAGGCGGGGAGTCTCAAGGTCGGTCATGACCGAGTGAAGTATCACGCGGGACGGGCGGAAGGCATCCGGATTGTCCGACGGGAGCGTGCGAAGCGGGGCGGGGACCCCGGTGGGGTCCTGCAGAGGCCCTGCAGGGCGCGGGGTAGCGCTGGGAGTAGCACTGTTAGCAGATGGGTAGCGTCGTTACGGTATTGGTGTTAGCGTCGCTCACGCCGGGGTGCGGAATTCACCGGCCCGCCTGAGACAGGGAGCGCCGTCATGAGCGAGCAGCACACCACCACACGCCGGGTAGCGATCGTCACCGGAGGATCCCGGGGCATTGGCCGCGAGAGCGCCGAGCGACTGGCCTCCGACGGATTCGCCGTCGTCATCAATTACGCGGGCAACCAGGCCGAGGCCGACTCGGCGGTGGCGGCGATCACCGCGGCGGGCGGGTAGGCCGTCGCCTTCCGTGCCGATGTGGCCGACGAGGTCGCGGTCTCGGCACTCTTCGACACGGCCGAGGAGACCTTCGGCGGAGTCGACGTGGTAGTGCACGCGGCCGGTGTCATGACACTGGCGCCGTTGGTCGACACCGATCTGGACGCACTGGACCGGATGCACCGCACCAACATCCGCGGGACGTTCGTCGTCGACCAGCAGGCGGCCCGCCGACTGCGCAAGGGCGGGGCGGTCATCAACTTCTCCAGCTCCGTGCTGTCGCTTGCCATGCCCGGCTACAGCGCCTATGCCGCCACCAAGGGCGCCGTCGAGGCCATGACCCTGATCCTGGCCCGGGAGCTGCGCGGGCGGGACATCACGGTCAACGCAGTGGCCCCCGGGCCGACCGCCACCGCCCTGTTCCTGGACGGCAAGGACGAGCAGACCATCGCGAGGCTGGCCGGCCAGGCACCGCTGGAGCGGCTGGGCACCCCGCAGGACATCGCCGAGGTGATCTCCTTCCTCGCCGGCCCGGCCCGCTGGGTCAACGGCCAGGTGCTGCGCGCCAACGGCGGCATCGTCTGAGCGGCCGCCAGAGCACTGCCCCGCCTGCCCCGTTCGACAGTTGATCCACGCCCCAGGAGGACAGCCATGAGCAGGACCATCGTGATCACAGGTGCGGGCTCCGGCTTCGGAGCGCTGGCCGCACGCGCCCTGGCCGATGCCGGGCACACCGTCTACGCGGCCATGCGCAACACCACCACACGCAATGCCGACCGGGTCGCCGACGCGGCGCGGTACGCCGCCGAGCACGGCGTGGACCTGCGCACCGTCGAACTCGATGTGCTTTCCCAGGAGTCCGCCGACGCCGCCGTCGCCACGGTCCTGTCCGAAGCCGGCCGTCTCGATGTGATCATCCACAATGCAGGGCACATGGTCACCGGCCCCACGGAGGCATTCACCCCCGAGGAACTGGCAGCGGTCTACGACACCAATGTTCTCGGCACCCAACGCGTCAACCGCGCGGCCCTGCCGCACCTGCGGGCCCAGGAGAACGGCCTGGTCCTGTGGATCGGCTCCACCTCCACCAAGGGCGGCACCCCGCCCTGCCTCGCCCCCTACTTCGCCGCCAAGGCCGCCATGGACGCTCTCGCCGTCTCGTACGCGGCCGAGCTCGCCCGCTTCAACATCGAGACCAGTATCGTCGTGCCCGGCTCCTTCACCACGGGGACCAACCATTTCGTCACCGGCGGGCACCCCTCCGACGAAACGATCGTCGCAGACTACGAGGAGCACTACGAGGGCCTGATGGACCAGGTGTCCCAGCGTCTGGCCGCCCTGGCGCCGGCCGATGCCGATGTGTCCCAGGTGGCGGACGCGATCGTGGCCGTTGTCGAGACCGAGCACGGCAAGCGGCCCTTTCGCGTCCATGTCGACCCGGCGGACGACGGCAGTGAGGCGGTCAGCGCCGTCGCCGACCGTATCCGTGCCGAGTTCCTCACCCGGATCGGCCTCGACGACCTGCTCACCCCTCATGCCGTCGTCTGACACCCGTCAGGGCGCACTTGATAGCGTCCGTGCGATGAGCACACGAGCACGAATCCTGGAAGTGGCGGCGCGCCTGGTCGCGGAATCCCCGAACGGGGACATCTCCACCCGGGCCGTGTGTGAGGCCGCGCAGGTGGGCGCCCCGGCGCTCTACCGCCATTTCGGCGACAAGGAAGGCCTGTTGTCCGCGGTGGTGGACCACGGCTTCGACACATACTTGGCGACGAAGCGACAGCGTGGCGAGAGCGCAGACCCCATCGAGGATCTGCGCAACGGCTGGGACAGCCACGTCGAGTTCGCCCTGCAGAACCCCAATCTGTACCGGCTGATGAATTCACCGGCCATGCATACGCCACCGGCCGCGGCCCTCGAGTCCCATCAGATCCTCACCAGGGACCTGGAGCGGGCCGCGGCTGTGGGCAGGCTGCGCCTTACCCCCGAACTGGCCGCGCAGATGGTGATGTCGGCCAATGTGGGCGTGGCGCTGATGCTCGTCGCCCGCCCCGCGACCTTCGGCGACGCGAACGTGTCACGGCGGGTACGCGACGCCGTGCATGCCGCGGTCTTCACCCCGGATGTGTCCGGCGCTTCCGCAGACGCGGACGACACGGGGGCCGCCGTGTCCGAGGCCCACGTGCCGTCCACCGCGGCCCGGCTGAACGCACTGCTGCGGCAGTCGCCGGATCCGGCACTCAGCGCGGCCGAGGGTGCCCTCCTGACGGAATGGCTGAACCGCCTGTCGAACGCTCCACGCGACCGCTAGAGCCCTGCCCGGTCCGCGTCGAAGTCCCCGGAGAACGCAGCCGCCATCCGCAGATGACCGGTCGCCTCCGCGCTTCGCCCCTGGCGCTCAAGCGTGCGGCCGAGCATCAGCCGCGCGTAGTGCTCCACCGGGTCGCGCTCCAGAACCGCCCGCAGCTCCGTCTCGGCCCTGCCGAGCCGAGCCGAGTGGTAGTAGGCCCGGGCCAGCAGCAGACGCGGGGAGACCTGCTCCGGCGCCTCCTCGACCAGACCTTCCAGAATCCGGGCCGCAGTCATGTACTCCTTCGCTTCGAAGAACATCTGCGCACGGTCCCAGCGGTCGGCGGGCGTACCGAACTCGAAATAGGTGTCGCTCACTTGAACTCCTCGTTCACGGACCGTCCCGGGATCGCTCCCGGCCCTGTCCAGCCACTGGCCCGGCCAGATGCTCAGCCGTGCTCCAGTCACCCGAACATGGCACGCTGGTTGAATATTCCACTAAATTATCGGCGTGGGTACCGGCACCCCGGGCCCGCACGGGAATAGGTTGAGCGCCATGAGCAATCTCGATCGCCAGGCCACACTCTCCGTCTGTGGAGGACGGGGCTTCGTCGTCGCCGAGCCTGTACGTGAACTCCTCACCCCGCGCCATGTCCGGCTGGGTGAGTCCACCGAGGTCCGCAGACTGCTGCCCAATCTGGGCCGTCGGATGGTCGGTGCATGGGCCTTTGTCGATCATTACGGCCCCGACGACATCGCCGGCGAACCAGGGATGCAAGTACCGCCCCACCCTCACATGGGCCTGCAGACGGTCAGCTGGCTGCACGACGGCGAGGTCCTGCACCGGGACAGCCTCGGCAGTCTCCGCACGATCCGCCCGCGCGAGCTGGGACTGATGACCTCCGGCCGGGCCATCAGTCACTCCGAGGAGAGCCCGAAGTCGCATGCGAGGTTTCTGCACGGCGCCCAGCTCTGGGTCGCCCTGCCGGATGCCCACCGCCATGTCGAGCCGCACTTCCAGCACCACACCGAGCTGCCCATCGTCACCACCCCCGGCCTCACCGCCACCCTGATCCTGGGCGAACTCGACGGCGCCACTTCGCCCGGCACCGCGTACACCCCGATCGTCGGCGCCGACCTGGCCCTGTCCGCCGGCGCCGAGACTCGCTTGCCACTCGATCCGGACTTCGAGTACGCGGTGCTCTCGATGTCCGGCCAGGCCGAGGTCGACGGCGTACCCGTGCTGCCCGGTTCCATGCTCTACCTCGGCTGCGGCCGCGCCGAACTCCCCTTGCGCGCGGACACCGACGCGGGCCTGATGCTCCTCGGTGGCGAGCCCTTCGAGGAGGAGATCGTCATGTGGTGGAACTTCATCGGCCGGTCTCATGAGGATATCGCACAGGCTCGTGCGGACTGGATGACTAGTGCCCGGTTCGGGGAAGTGGAGGGCTATGAGGGGGGTCGGCTGCCCGCTCCCCAACTGCCGCCTGTGGCGCTGAAACCGCGGGGAAGGGTGCGCTGAGCTCCATTGTTGCGGGTTGGGTCCAGTGTGCTCCGTGGCTGCGGCAGCTGGGTCCCGTACGCGCAAGCGGAATCGGTCCCTCGTCGCGGTGGAGACTTTTGCCGCACGCGCCCAGGATTCCAAGGTGTGGTCGTGCGTAAGCAGCTTTGGTAGACCTGATGCTGACCCAATGCTGACTTTACTGACGGCGCGTCAGTCCCTGGCGGCTCGGGTTCTGGCTGGCCGGCTGACTGTGGTGAGCGGGTCGGCTCCACGGAGTCGGGACCCGCGCTGCGACCAGTCGACCGGCGCCGGCATCCTCGGCGACCCCGTGGTCGACTTCGCGGACCCGCTCCAGATCAACGGCTACGCCTACGCCAACAACAACCCGATCACCAAGAGCGACCCCGACGGGCTCCAGCCCATCGAGTGCTGGGAAGGCATCGCCGTCTGCAGCGGCGGACGCATCATCAGCGCCAAGAACGACGACGTGAAGCCGACCGTCGAAAGCAACGGCATCGTGCCCCATACCGTCCACGCGGACCGCGGTACCTCCATGACCAGCAAGAAGGTCTCCCAGCTGCTGATCGACCTCGGTGTCACCAGGAGCCATTCCCGTCCCAGGGTCAGCAACGACAACACTTTCAGCGAAAGCCAGTTCCGCACCACCAAGTACGCACCCGACTACCCCGAATGCCTCGACTCCCTGGCCCCACGCCAGGGAGGGGCTGGACGCGTTCACCAGCTACTACAACCACGAGCACCGGCACTCCGGGATCGGCCTGCACACCCCGCCTCGGTCCACTTCGGCACCGCCCAGGAGGTGAGGGATCAGCGGTCCGCCGCCCTCGCCGAGGCTTACAGGGATCCCAGTAGTTCTCGCGGAGAAAACAACGCTAAGCGGCTGCGCCCCAGCTCAGGAGGCTCGGCAGCTGGGGCGGGTCACTCGCCGAGGTCGTTGACGCGGTTCGCGTACTCGCGCCGGGCCTTGCGCTGTGCTGGGATGGCTGAGGTCCCCGGGGCGCCGTCGAGCGGCTGGCAGCGGGCGAGGAGTTGGCGGTGGACCGTGGGGGTGGCGCTGACGCACAGCGTGTAGCCCTGGCCGCGCCGTACGGTCACGCCCTGGTCGAGCGCGGTGCGCTCGACGGGCGCCAGATCGGCGGCGCGGAGGAAGTCGGCGACCTTGCCCGGCATGTCGAGGACCACCAGCAGCTCCGCAGGGGTGCCCGCGTCGACGGCCGTGTACTCGGGCAGCAGGTCCGCGACGGCGGTGCGGATGGCGCCGCGGCTGACGTCGTGATCGCGAGCGAGGGCGGCGATGGACCGGCCTTCCAGGTACGCGGTGCGCACGGCGTCGGTCTTGTCGGTCGGGACGGCGGGCCGGCGCCCGCCCTTGTTGCCCTTCGCCTCGGCGGCCCGCAGCCCGTCGTAGGTCAGCTCGCGCTGGAGATCGCGCTGGAGTTCGCCGGCGGCGGCGAGGGTCTGCACCATGAACTTCACGGTGGACAGCAGCTCGCCTGTGCGCGGGTGGCGGGCGGTGAGGTCCATGGCGGAGAACGCTCCGTCGTGGATGCGCAGGGCGAGACGGTCGCGGTGGAGGACGTCGAGCACGTCGAGGATGTGCCCGGTGCCGCGCACGAGGCGGAACATCTCGGAGATGTGCACGGTGTCGCCCGGCCGCGCGTACGTGAGGAGCTCGCCGAACTTCGGCCGCTCCAGCGGATGGAGGCGGCTGGAGGTCCCGGCCTCCTCCTCGAACATCAACGGCTCGTCGATCCCGGCCTCGTCCAGGACGAGGTTCTGACGGTCGGTCGACTGCTGGTCGGTCGACACCCGCTTGTAGACCAGGTTGGCCATGCCGCTCCCCGTTGTGGTGGTCGCATCCGACCCTAGCTGTCAGCAAACCCTGTCATCAGCAGTCATCGGATCTGATTGGATCCGAGCCGTCGGCAGGCTCCGAAAAGTCCGGGTTCATTGGACGCTCGCCATGCCTGTCGTTAAACGATCGTTTAACGACAGGCGAGCAGGCTTCGATCCTCGGTCGCAGGGTTGAACCCTGGTGAGGGTGTCCAGCCTGCCCGCTTCCCACCACCCCGTTCGGCCCTACGCCCTCGCGGCCGCCAGAGGCCGGCGACGGCGCCGGCCTCGGTACAGCGGCTATCGGTGAGATTGATCATGGTCCGGGCGGTACGAGCGTGGTGCCGCGGTTCTCGTACTTGCGGCGGGCTTTGTGCTGAGCCGGGACCGCCGGGGCGAGTGCTGATCTGAGCCCTCAGCCCGAACCGGCGACCAGCGCCTCGCCGAGCGGGGTGCGCCGGTAGAGCACCGACCGTCCGGACCGGGCGCGGACGAGCAGCCCCGCGCCTCGCAGGATGGCGAGGTGGTCTCCCACCGCGCCGGGTGCCATGGCGAGGCTTCGGGCGAGGTGGCTGGTACTGGCCGGGGCGTCCAGCGCCAACAGCAGCCGGGCTCGGGACCGGCCGACCAGAGCGGTCAGCGCGTCCGGTCGGGGGACGCTCTCCTGTTCGCCCCACAGGGCGGCGGTGCCGCGGGCACGATAGATCAAGGTCCTGGGCCAGGGGTCTTCCAGGTGGGCGGCGATATTCGCGACGAAGACCGAAGGGATCAGCAGTAGCCCGTCGCCGGCGAGGCGAACTGTTCCGACTTGGGGGAAGTGGCCGATCTCGATACCGCCGGCTTGCCAGGCGATGCTCGGGTGCAGGCTCTCGATGGTCGTGACCCAGCCGTGTTTGCCGATCACACCCACCCGGTGCACGACGTCGCGCTCACAGATCGCGCGCAGTTGCGGCCAGTCCGTGGCGAGCAGCTCGTGCCACGCCTGGTCCATCGCCTCGGCGATCCTGGAGACGGCGTCCGTCGAGTCCAGCACTGCGCGTACGCGGGGATCACGGGCGGACGGGCCGGTCGCGCTGGTGGCGATTTCGTGGCGGGCCGCTTCCAGCGGTGTGGCCCGGATAATGGCGAGGTCGTCTGCCCAGGTCTGGTTGAGGCCGCGCGGGGGCGGGGCGACGAAGTTCGGTCCGGATTGCGGGGTGTGCAGGGCGAGGGCGGCGTTCAGTTCGCTCTCGCGGCGAAGCCGTTCAAAGGCCGGCAGGAGCCGGGTGGCCCAGGCTCGCGGCAGCGGCCTGTCTTGGCCGGCGAGCGAGCGTAGCAGGAAGCACAGGTCCATCGCGGGCGACAGTGCGAAGCGGCTGCGCAGCAGGTCCTCGACGGAGACTTCGAAGCGGAGCACCGCGCCATGCTACCGAAGGACGTCTGTTCCGATTCGTCCAGCGACGAATCATTGGTGAGTGGCGTGGGCGCACGGCGAGGCTGCGCGTCATGACTCCAACCGCCGAACCCGCGCAGGGCAACCACCGTGCCACCTACCGGGAGGTGCTGGCCGAGCCACGATTCCGGCTGCTCTTCTCAACCCGCACCGTCGCGATCACTGCGGACGCGCTGCGGATCACCACGTTCTCGGTGCTGGTCTTCTCGGCCACCGGCTCCGCGCTGCTGAGCGCACTGGCCTTCGGCATCGGCTTCATCCCGCAGCTGTTCGGCTCGCTGCTGCTGGGCTCACTGGCCGACCGACTGCCGCCCCGCGCGCTCATCACCGGCGGCTACGCCTTGACGTGCGCCGCCGCCCTGCTGCTCGCCCTGGTGCGGATGCCGGTCGCAGCAAGCCTCGGTGTCGTGGCGCTGGTCGCCCTCGCCACACCGGTGTTTCACGGCGCGTCGAGTCGGCTGGTCGCGCAGTCGCTGGAGGGCGACGCCTATGTACTTGGCCGTTCACTGAACAACATCGCTGCCTCCGGCGCGCAATTGTTCGGTCTGGCACTGGGAGGTGCGGTCGTCGCGGTACTCGGCCCGCACCGGGCGCTCGCGGTAAGCGCAGCCCTCTACCTCGGCTGCGCGCTCGCTATCCACATCCGGCTACCCCGGCTGCAGCCGGGAGAGTTCGGCGGCACACCTGGCAGCGCTCGGGGCGATGGCGGGGCCGTCCGGGCAAGCCTGCACGGTGCCGGCCTGCTGCTGCGCGGACACACGGTACGACGACTGATGCTGGCCCAGTGGCTACCGCCCGCGTTCGTAGCGGGCGCGGAAGGTCTGATCGTCGCCTACGCGGGAGGACGCCACTTCGCGCCCGGCTGGTACGCGGTGCTGATGGGCTGTCTGCCGGTCGGCATGCTTGTCGGTGACCTGCTGGTGGGGCGACTGCTACGGCCGCCCACCCGGGAGCGACTGGTAGTCCCGTTGATTGCGCTGATGGGACTGCCGCTGGTCGGCTTCGCTGCCGAGCCCGGAGTGGGCGTCTCGTCCTGTCTGCTGCTGCTCTGCGGCTTCGGATTCGCCTACGGTCTCGGCCTGCAACGGCCGTTCCTGGACGCCCTGCCGCAGGATGGCCAGGGCCAGGCCTTCGGTCTGCTCGGCTCCGGCAGCATGACGCTTCAGGGCGTCGGGCCGGTCTGCTTCGGCTCGGTGGCCGCAGGCATCGGAACAGGCGGCGCAATCGCCCTGGCAGGCGGCGCGGCGGCGCTTACCGCCGGCTGGATTCTCACCTGGCACCTGCCCACATCCCCGGTCCCCGTCCCGAACTACTCAACGGGATCAGAGAACGGCACCGAACAGCATGCGTGTAGTTCTCCTGCGCAGTAACCGTCGCAGGTCGGGTCGGCCGCGTGCCGTCACGCACCCCACCCCCACGTCTCTCTGACAGACAGTCATTCCCGGTAGCTCATTGTGTAAGGAGTCCTAAGCCTCGGCTCTGCCCGCCGTTGCGGACCACGTACGGGATCTTGAGACCACGAACAGCCCATGGAAGGTTCATGCCGCATGATCGATAAATTTGCGAAGGACAACCTGCACGGGAGACTGCGGCGGGACCGCGAGGCGCTGCTCTGGAAACTCGACGGCTTGTCCGAATACGACGCCCGCCGACCTTTGACAGCGACCGGGACCAACCTCCTCGGCCTGGTCAAACACGTGGCCACCGTCGAGGCCAGGTACTTCGGCGAGGTCTTCGACCGCCCTTCCCCGGAACCGCTGCCCCGGTGGCAGGACTCCGACAGCAGCGATCAGTGGGCGACCGAGGACGAGACCCGCGATCAGATCATCGGGTTCTACCGGCGCACGTGGGAACACTCGGACGCGACGATCAACGAGCTTCCCCTCGACGCCCCCGGCCACGTGCCGTGGTGGCCGGAGCCTCATCCCAACACGAACCTGTTCGCCATCATGGTCCATGTCCTCGGCGAGTCCATCCGGCATGCCGGGCACGCCGATATCCTGCGCGAGGGCCTCGGCGGCCGGACCGGGGTGCGCGCCGAAAACGAGCAGCAGATCGACGAGGAAGCCCGTGCAGCCTACTGCGCGAAGATCGAGCAGGCCGCCAGGTCGGCCGCACCAATCAAGGCTTAGTTCGAGGCGCTCCTGGACGCGGGCGGAATCTTCGCCGAGCTGTACAAACTCTCCCAGGACCGGTGAGCAATCCGGCTAGGGTGATTGAACCGTCGGCCCCGGTGCCGCCCTCCCCCGTGGGACGGCACCGGGGCCGGCCGCCGTCTACAGCCCGGCTCCGGGCTCGTCCACGTTCACGGTCCGAAGCGGCCGGTGGCCCTGGTCGTCGAGCTGGGCGAGTTCGCGGTCGTAGTCGACGGTGATCGAGCCGTAGAAGTTGACCGCCGAGCTGCGGGCCGGGGAGATGTGGGAGAGCACCTCGGCGTCCACTTCGCGGCCGGCACCTCGCAGTTCGTCCACAGCCAGGCCCATGTACTCGGTGTGCCAGCACACGACCGCGTTCGTCACCACCGTCAGGCACCACGCCTGCTCGTTCTGCTGCTCAGGCCGGCGCCGGATGACCTTGCCCTCGCGCGCGTAGTGCAGCTGGCGGCGCAGCGCGTGCAGGGACTCGCCCTTGTTCAGCTGCCGGGCGATCTTGCGGCGGTAGGCCGGATCGGACAGATACTTATCAGTTACGTGGAATCTGACCGCAGCGGAGATCATCTCCCTGCGGTACGACCACGGACTGAGGAGATGTGTTGGGCACGGTGGTGCTGGAGGAGAAGTGGCCGGTGCTCGGCTGACACGAGCAGGCGGCCGGGTGGCTGCAGGTGTGGAGCGACCTGGGACGGGCGCCCCGGACCATCGACGCCTACGCCCGGGGGCTGGCCGAGTACCTGGAGATGTGCGAGCGGGCGAACGTCGACCCGCTGACCGCCAACCGAGCGCACATCGCCGTCTACGTACGGGAATTGACCTCGCGGCCGAGCCGCCGGGGCGCGAACGTGGTCTCGATCGACTCGGGCTCGGGCCTGGCCAACGCCACTATTCAGCAGCGCCTTGTGCCGGTCCGGCTGTTCTACGACTTCCTCATGGAGGACGGGCAGCACGACTCCAACCCGGTCGGCCGGGGCCGCTACACGCCCGGCTGCCGTCGCGGCGGGCACGAGCGTGGCCTCGTGCCAAGGCTGACGAAGCTGCCGTGGATACCCACTGAGCAGCAGTGGATGGACATCCTCGCGGTCGCCGCCTAGGAGCCGGTCCGCAACCGCGTGATGCTCGCGCTCGCCTACGACGCCGCGCTGCGTCGCGAGGAGCTGTGCTCGCTGCGGACCGACGACCTCGATCCGGCTCACCGGACCTTGCGGGTTCGGGCTGAGACGACCAAGAACCGGCTGGAGCGCGTCGTCCCGTACTCCGCACCGACCGGCGTCCTGCTGTAGGGCTACCTCGCGCACCGGGCGACGGTCAGCCGGGCTCGCGGGCCGTTGTTCCTGTCGGAATCCCGGCGCAACCACGCCCAGCCGCTGAGCCTGTGGACCTGGTCGAAGGTGGTCCGCCGGATCGCGCTGGCCGCCGACGTCCCGCGGTTCTCCACCCACACCACGCGGCATCTGTGCTTGACCGACCTGGCCCGGATGGGCTGGGAACTGCACGCCATCGCCACCTTCGCCGGCCACCGGCACACCGACTCCACCCTCACCTACATCCACCTCTCAGGCCGGGACCTGGCCGACAAGCTCAACCGCGGCATGGAACAGATCCACGGCTGGCGGGTGCAGATGCTGGGCCGCCTGGGCGAGCAGGCGACCGGGACGGTCGCGCTGTGACCACGGCGATATCGGCGGCTGCTACCGAGACGGCCGCGGCCCCCTCCTGGCCATGGCCGATCGACCTGACCCGATACGACCGTCGACCCGACCTCGGCGAACGCGAGAGCACGGCGCTGGCCAGTCTGGGCTGGCAGGTTCGCCGACGCCGCGGCTACGACCCGGACCGGGTCGAGTGGCGGGCGATCTCCCGACTGCTCCGCCCGCTCGACGATGCACGAGCCGCGCTTCGGTGGTGCCCGGACACGCCCGCCCATCGCCGCGCGGTCACCGACGCCATCGGCCTGATCCTGCGGCGCTGCCTGGAGGACGGCACGGCGTTCTGGGCGTGGTCGGCAGACGACTGGGTCCGCCTCATCGCCCCTGGTCACAAGGAGTTCGAGGCCGCCTGGCCCGGCTGGATCGACGGCACGGTCCGGCCCTACGTGGCCGCGTTCGCCTACCTGCTCGGCGACTTCACCGACTTCCACCGCATCGGAGGGTTCATCCGCCGCTCGCTGGCCTGGCGGGTCTTCGGCCAGGAACCGGTCGAGGAGACGATCGCGCAGGTGGCGGCCACCCTCCAGGGCTGGGGCTACCACCCGTCGAACGGCGCCTTTGGCCAGTTCCGCACCGTGCTGGTCCAGATCATGCTCATCAACCGCAGCCCGCTACTGCAGGACATGACCACCGACGCTTTGCAACGGGCTCGCGAGAGCCCTGCACTCCCATCCGGGGCCCGGCGCGGAAGCCTCCATGGTGTTCACCGGGCGATCGCCGCCCTCGGACACGCCAGCCCACCGCCCAAGCCCATCCACGCCGTGATGCCCGGTCTCGGAGGCGTTCCCGAGCCCTGGGCTGCGATGGTGGAGCGGTGGCACGACACCTCGACGCTCACGCCGAAGGTCAGAGGCGGGTTCCGGTCCATCGTGGCCAAGGCGGGCCGGTGGCTGGCCGCCGAGCACCCCGAGATCGTCGAACCCGCCCAGTGGACGCGCGAGACCTGCGCAGCCTGGGTCGCGGCGCTGGACCGGATGACCGTCGGCGAGCACGTGCAGCGCCGGGCGGGACTCGACAAGCGCGGCGGCGAACCGCTGTCTGCTCGCACGAAGGCCGGTTATCTCACGGCGACCAGAACGTTCTTCCGGGACTGTCAGGAGTGGGAGTGGATTCCCCGCCGGTTCGACCCCGTTCGCGCGCTGGCCACCCCCAGGAGCGTCGCGGCGCTGATCGGCCCCAACCCCCGGGTGATCGCCGACGACATATGGGCGAAGCTGCTGTGGGCCGGACTCAACGTCGATCACGAGGACTTCCCGACCAACACCTACGGGCTGTGCTATCCGATCAAACTCATCCGGGCCGTCACCCTGACCTGGCTGTTCAGCGGCCTGCGCAGCGACGAGATAGCCCGCCTCCGCATGGGCTGCATCCGCTGGCAACACGGCGGCTTCCCCATTCCCGGCGACTCCGACGAGGTGCTGGCGCGAGACGCCGTCTGCCTGCTGGACGTCCCCACCCACAAGACCGGCACCTCGTTCACCAAGCCCGTCGATCCTCTGCTGGGCAAGGCGATCGAGGCATGGCAGCATGCCCGGCCACAGCAGCCGAAGATGTTGGACCGCAAGACCGGCGAGCAGGTGGACTTCCTGTTCGCCCACCGGGCCAAACGCCTCGCGAACACCTACATCAACACCGCGGTCATCTCCTCGCTCTGCCGCAAGGCCGGCGTCCCGACCGCCGATGTCCGGGGCAACATCACCAGCCACCGGGCCCGCTCCACGATCGCCAGCCAGCTCTACAACGCCAAGGAGCCGATGACGCTCTTCGAGCTGCAAGCTTGGCTTGGTCACCGGAGTCCGGAGTCCACCCAGCACTACGCCAAGATCACCCCCAACACCCTCACGAAGGCATACACCGAGGCCGGCTACTTCGCCCGCAACGTCCGCACCATCGAGGTCCTTCTCGATCGCGACGCCATCACCTCCGGGGCCGCGTCAAACGGTGAACCATGGCAGTACTACGATCTCGGTCACGGGCTGTGTTCCTACTCGTTCTTCGAACAGTGCCAGCACCGGATGGCCTGCGCCCGCTGCGACTTCTACACCCCCAAGGAATCGACGAGATCCCAACTCGTCGAAGCCAAGGCCAACTTGCAGCGCATGCTCGTGAGCATTCCACTCACCGAAGAGGAACGCGCTGCCGTTGACGACGGCCAGAGCGCCCTCGACCGCCTGATCGAGCGCCTCGCCGAGGTGGCCACCCCAGCCGGCCCGACCCCGAACGAGCTCCGCGCCGAACCCGGCCGACCCCTGCCACTGACCGTCCGATCATCACCTGACGCCACCGAACGAAAGTGCTGCTGACATGCGACCCACCCTCTTCACCATCGACCTCCCCGGCCCGGGACGACTGAGCACGATGGCCAGACCCCGTGGCAATGACTGGCTCGAAGACGAGATGAACGCGCTGAAGAACTGCGGCGTCGACATCCTGGTCTGCGCGCTCACCGCACCCGAACTCGACGAGCTCGGCCTCGTAGACGAACCCCGGACAGCCGTCACAGCCGGGCTGCAGTTCGTCGACATACCCATCCCCGACCGCACCGTCCCCGACCTCACCACGATCCTGCCCACCCTGCACAGGCTCGCCGAACAGCTACACGAAGGCGCACACGTCGTCACCCACTGCCGAGCCGGCATCGGACGCTCATCCCTCCTTGCCGCCGCACTCCTCATCCTCAACGGCGTCGATCCCGACACCTCCTGGCACCAGATCGAACGAGCTCGCGGGCTCGCCGTCCCAGACACCACCGAGCAGCGAGAGTGGACGATGGAACTGCTCAAACAGGCATGACGTTGACAAATCAGATTCCACAGAATCGCGGCGTAGATCGTTCGCCGAATGGCCCCGTACTCCTTGAGCGCGGCGGCCAGGGCGTTCTGCCGGGAGGACGCGGAGAGTTTGCCGACGATCAGGGAGGCGGTGGCATGCCCGTACTTGAGCGACCCGGCCAGCCGCAGCAGGTCGTCCCAGTGGGCGGCCACCAGGTCGAGGTTGGCCTTCTTCGTCAGCAGGGGGCCTGCGGTGGGGAACTTCTCCTCGTAGTGGGAGTGTCTAATCAACGGCGGATCTGATGATCAAGGAGACGCCAGAGATGACCGAGTCCGTTGTCGAGCAGGAGTCCGTGGAGAAGTCGGCGGT
>NZ_JBVJWD010000018.1:110116-161814 GCF_055602785.1 Streptomyces sp. NPDC037301 | reverse complement strand
TCCCCCCCCCCCCCCCCAAAAAAACCCCCCCCCCCCCCCCCCCCCCCCCCCCCCCCCCCCCCCCCCCCCCCCCCCCCCCCCCCCCCCCCCCCGGTCAGCGGGGGGTCAGCCGCGGCTGATCTTGAAGTGGTCGATGCGCTCGCCCGACTCGGCCAGTGCGGTGACCTTCATCTGGGCATGCCGTCCGGGCTGCACCTTCACGGCCAGGAACGAGAAGCCGGTTTCGCCTCCGTAAGTGGGGCGATTTTCTCCCTGATGTCCGCGTGTGCGGTGCACCTTGAGTTGGGTTCCTGGTTCCTTTGGTTCCGTGGCTCAAATATTCACGATCCGTTCGCCCGAGTGCACCCCTGCAGGGTTCGGGTGTCCGCATAGTGGACGCGGCGTGTCATGGTGTGGGACGCGCAGTAAGGTGCGGACATGTCTCGCAGCATCAATCTCGCAGTGATCCCTGGTGACGGTATCGGCCAGGAGGTAGTGGCTCAGGGCCTCAAGGTCCTCAATGCTGTTCTCCCGCAGGATGTGAAGCTGGAGACCAAGGAGTTCGACTTCGGCGCCAAGCGCTACCAGGCGACCGGTGAGACCCTCACCGACGCGGATGCCCAGGCGCTCAAGCAGCACGACGCGATCCTGCTCGGCGCGATCGGTGACCCCTCGGTTCCGTCCGGCGTCCTGGAGCGCGGCTTCCTGCTGAAGCTCCGTTTCCTCTTCGACCACCATGTGAACCTGCGGCCGTCGAAGCTCCTCCCGGGTGTCGCGTCCCCGCTCAAGGGCCAGCCGGAGATCGATTTCGTCGTGGTCCGCGAGGGCACCGAGGGCCCGTACACCGGCAATGGCGGCTCGATCCGCACCGGCACCCCGCACGAGGTTGCCACCGAGGTCTCGGTCAACACCGCCTTCGGCGTCGAGCGTGTGGTCCGTGACGCCTTCGCCCGTGCCCAGGCCCGCCCGCGCAAGAAGCTGACGCTGGTCCACAAGAACAACGTGCTGACCTATGCCGGGCACCTGTGGACCAACATCTTCAACAAGGTCGCGGCCGAGTTCCCGGACGTCACCACCGACTACCTGCACGTGGACGCGGCGACGATCTTCCTCGTCACGCAGCCCGAGCGCTTCGACGTGATCGTCACCGACAACCTCTTCGGCGACATCATTACCGACCTAGCCGCGGCCGTCTCCGGCGGCATCGGCGTCGCGGCCTCGGGCAACATCAACCCGAGCGGCGAGTTCCCCTCGATGTTCGAGCCGGTCCACGGCTCAGCCCCGGACATCGCGGGCCAGGGCAAGGCCGACCCCACGGCCGCGATCCTCTCTGTCGCCCTTCTGCTGCGCCACCTCGGCTACGAGGCCGAGGCCGTGCGCATCGAGGACGCCGTCTCCGCCGACCTCGCGGAGCGCGACAGCGCGACGACTCGTACCACCGACCAGATCGGCGACGCGCTCGCGGTACGCGTAGCGAGCTGACCCGACGACTGCATTTCGAAGCCGCCGGGTCGCAACCGCACCCGGCGGCTTCTCCTATGTGGTCCCGGGTGCCACCATCGACCACTGGACCGCATTCACGTCATTTCGTGCACGGCCACCCGGGAGCGATAATCGAACGGGGCCGTGGCTCGCGGTGAAGCTCGGACGTCCTAGCACCTGTCTGACAGGAGCGGCGTGAGCGCGGTCCAACACACACAACCGGTGAAGGACACGCACACATGACGACGCCCACGATCGAGCTCAAGCCCTCCTCGAACCCGCTGTCCGACGCGGAGCGCGAGGCGATCCTGGTCAAGCCCGGATTCGGCCGCTACTTCACCGATCACATGGTGACGATCCGGTGGACCGAGGGCCGCGGCTGGCACGACGGCCAGCTCGTCCCCTACGGCCCGCTCGCCCTCGACCCCGCGACCACGGTCCTGCACTACGCGCAGGAGATCTTCGAGGGCCTCAAGGCCTACCGCCGGCCCGACGGCTCCGTCGCCACGTTCCGCCCCGAGGCGAACGCCAAGCGTTTCCAGGCATCGGCGCACCGGCTGGCCATGCCGGAACTGCCCGTCGAGACGTTCATCGAGGCGTGCGACGTGCTGGTCCAGCAGGACAAGGCATGGGTTCCGGCACACGGCGGCGAGGAGTCGCTCTACCTGCGCCCGTTCATGATCGCGACCGAGGTCGGCCTCGGTGTGAAGCCCGCCAACGAGTACCTTTTCGTCGTCATCGCCTCGCCTGCCGGCGCCTACTTCCCCGGTGGCGTCAAGCCGGTCTCCATCTGGCTCTCCGAGGACCGCGTCCGCGCCGTCCCCGGCGGCATGGGCGACGCCAAGACCGGCGGCAACTACGCGGCGTCCCTCCTCGCCCAGGCGGAGGCCGCGGAGAAGGGCTGCGACCAGGTCGCCTACCTCGACGCGGTCGAGCACAAGTGGGTCGAGGAACTCGGCGGCATGAACCTGTACTTCGTGTACGGGAACAAGATCATCACCCCGGCCCTGACCGGCTCCCTGCTCGCCGGCGTCACCCGTGACTCGCTGCTCAAGGTCGCCCGCGACCTCGGCTACGAGTCCGAGGAGGGCCGCGTCTCCATCGACCAGTGGCGGACCGACACCGCGAACGGCACCCTCACCGAGGTCTTCGCCTGCGGCACCGCAGCCGTCATCACCCCCGTCGGTACCGTCAAGTCCGCGGGCGGCGAGTGGACCCAGAGCGAGGGCGCGCCCGGCGAGGTCACGATGAAGCTGCGTGAGCGCCTGCTGGACATCCAGCGCGGCGTCGCCGAGGACACCCACGGCTGGATGCACCCGCTCGGCTGACGAGAGGCCCCAGGGCCTCCTGGTCCGCCCCTGTCGTATGCGCGAAGGCCGCGCCCGGTCTGCCGGGCGCGGCCTTCGTCGTGTTCCCGGACCGCCGACGTGGTTGGAGCGTTGCTCAAAAGTGACGAAGTCGAGCTTTTGGTTACCGCCGATCCACGGTTAGAGTGCTGCTCTAAACAGGAGGTGTGCGGGCGTGCGACTGACCCCGACGGAACGTGACCGGCTGCTGCTCTTCGGCGCCGCCGAACTGGCCCGGGCCCGCCGCGCCCGAGGGCTGAAGCTCAATGTCCCCGAGGCGACCGCTCTGATCGCGGACACGGTCTGCGAGGCCGCCCGCGACGGGCGCAGGCTCGCCGAGGCCATCGAGGCCGCACGGTCCGTGCTCGGTCCCGACGACGTCCTTCCGGGGGTCGCCGATGTGGTCGCCGAAGTCCATGTGGAGGCCGTCTTCGACGACGGTTCGCGGCTCGCCGTGGTCTCCAGGCCGCTGGGCGGCGGGCTCGGCGACGACGCTCCCGGGGCCGTCGTCCCGGGTCCCGCCACGCCCGAGCCGGAACCGGCGGCGCGCCTGGCGGTCCGCAACACCGCGACCGTGCCGGTCTCCGTGACGTCGCACTTCCACTTCTTCGAGGCCAACCCGCGGCTCGACTTCGACAGGGCGGCGGCGTACGGGATGCGGCTCTGCGTCCCCGCCGGGTCCTCCGTCCGCTTCGGGCCGGGGGAGTCGGTCGAGGTGGGGCTGGTGCCCATCGGCGGAGACCGGATCGCCATCGGGTTCGCCGGACTGGTCGACGGACCGCTCGACGCGCCCGGCGCACGCGAAGAGGCCCTGCGGCGCGCGGGGGCATGCGGATACCTGGGAGCGGAGCGATGAGTATCGATCGTCACGAGTACGCCTCCGTGCACGGCCCGCGCGCCGGGGACCGGGTCAGGCTCGGTGACTCCGGGCTGACCGTCCGCGTCGAGTCGGACGCACAGCAGTACGGCGAGGAGTTCCTCGCCGGATTCGGCAAGACCGCCCGCGACGGGCTGCATCTCAAGGCAGCCGCCGTCCGGGACACCTGCGATGTCGTCATCAGCAATGTGCTGGTCATCGACGCCGTGCAGGGCATCCGCAAGGTGTCGATCGGTATCCGCGAGGGCCGGATCTCGGCGATCGGGCGGGCCGGTAACCCGGACACCCTCGACGGCGTCGATGTCGTCGTCGGCACGGGGACGACGATCGTCTCCGGCGAGGGGATGATCGCGACGGCGGGCGCTGTCGACACCCATGTCCACCTGCTCTCGCCGCGGATCATGGAGGCATCGCTCGCCTCCGGTGTCACCACGATCATCGGCCAGGAGTTCGGCCCGGTCTGGGGCGTCGGCGTCAACTCGCCCTGGGCCCTGCGCCATGCCTTCAACGCGTTCGACGCCTGGCCGGTCAACATCGGCTTCCTGGGACGCGGTTCGTCCTCCCACGAGGCGCCGCTGGTCGAGGCGCTCGCGGAGGGCGGGGCCTGCGGCTTCAAGGTCCACGAGGACATGGGCGCCCACACCCGCGCCCTGGACACCGCACTGCGGGTCGCCGAGGAACACGACGTCCAGGTCGCCCTGCACAGCGACGGGCTGAACGAGTGCCTGTCGGTCGAGGACACCCTGCGTGTCCTCGAAGGCCGCACGATCCACGCCTTCCACATCGAGGGCTGCGGCGGCGGACACGTCCCCAACGTCCTCAAGATGGCGGGCGTCGAGAACGTCATCGGCTCGTCCACCAACCCGACGCTGCCCTTCGGCAGGGACGCCGTCGCCGAGCACTACGGGATGATCGTCTCCGTACACGACCTCAAGACGGACCTGCCGGGCGACGCCGCCATGGCCCGCGACCGCATCCGCGCCGGAACGATGGGCGCCGAGGACGTCCTGCACGACCTGGGTGCCATCGGCATCACGTCCTCCGACGCACAGGGCATGGGACGGGCCGGTGAGACGGTACGCCGCACCTTCGCGATGGCCGGGAAGATGAAGGCCGAGCTCGGCCCGATGGACGGCGACGGCCCCGCGGACGACAACGCCCGGGTGCTGCGCTACATCGCCAAGCTCACCATCAACCCCGCCATCGCCCACGGCCTCGCGCACGAGGTCGGCTCCATCGAGACCGGGAAGCTCGCCGACATCGTGCTGTGGCGGCCCGAGTTCTTCGGTGCGAAGCCGCAGCTCGTGCTGAAGTCCGGCTTCCCGGCGTACGGGGTCACGGGCGACCCGAACGCCGCCACCGACACCTGCGAACCCCTGGTCCTCGGACCGCAGTTCGGGGCGTACGGAGCCACTGCGGCCGATCTCTCCGTGGCCTTCGTCTCGCAGGCCGCGACCCAGCTCGGTGCTGACCTGATGCCCACGCGCCGGCGCCGTGTCGCAGTGCGCGGCACCCGCGGCATCGGCCCCGGCGACCTCGTCCACAACTCCCGTACCGGAGAAGTCGCGGTGGACGCCCACAGCGGTCTGGTCACCCTGGACGGCGACCCGCTGCGTTCCGAGCCCGCCGACTCCGTCTCCCTCAACCGCCTCTACTTCCTCTGACACCTTTCAAGGACGCTTCATGACCTTCCGCATGCCGCCCGAGTGGGCCCCGCACGAGCGCACCTGGATGGCCTGGCCGGGCCCCAACCCCACCTTCGACACCGATGCCGAACTGGACGAGGCCCGCAGTGCCTGGGCCACCGTCGCCCGCGCCGTCCGCCGCTTCGAACCCGTCACGATGGTCGTCGGCCCGGGCCAGGAGGACAGCGCCCGCGCACTTCTCGGTCCGGACATCGAGCTGGCCGTCCGCCCGCTCGACGACGCCTGGATGCGCGACATCGGCCCCACCTTCGTCAGTGACGGGCGTCAACTGGCCGCTGTCGACTGGACGTTCAACGGCTGGGGCGCCCAGGGATGGGCCCGCTGGGAGCACGACCAGCACATCGCCCGCTCCGTCGCCGAGCTCGCGGCCCTCCCCGTACACAGCTCCACGCTCGTCAACGAGGGCGGCGCCATCCATGTCGACGGCGAGGGCACCGTCCTGCTCACCGAGACCGTCCAGCTCGGCAAGGAACGCAACCCCGACTGGACCCGCGAGCAGGTCGAGACCGAGATCCACGCCAGGCTCGGCACCGAGAAGGCCATCTGGCTGCCTCGCGGACTGGCCGGTGACTACGGCACGTACGGCACCCTCGGTCATGTCGACATCGTCGCCGCCTTCGCCCGCCCCGGCACCGTCGTCGCCCATGTCCAGCCGGACCCGGCCCACCCCGACCACGAGATCACCCGTGAGACCGTCCGCATCCTGCGCGCCGCCACCGACGCCAGGGGCCGCTCCCTGAACGTGGTGGAGGTCCCCGCGCCCACCGTGCTGCAGGCCGGCGGGGAGTGGGTCGACTACTCCTACATCAACCATTACCTCTGCAACGACGGCGTGGTTCTCTGCGCCTTCGACGACCCGCGCGACAGGGAGGCGGCGGCGATCTTCGGTGAGCTGTTCCCCGACCGTATGGTGACACTCGTCGACGCCCGTACGATCTTTGCCGGCGGTGGAGGCATCCACTGCATCACGCAGCAGCAGCCGAAGGTCTGAACCGTGCCCCCCGCTCCACGCCGTCGCAACACCGCCCCGCCCCGCGAGGAACTGCTGGCCGCCGCCATGGCCACCATCGCCGAACGGGGCCTCGACGGCCTCACCATGGCCGGGCTCGGCCGTGAGGTCTCCATGAGCAGCGGACACCTCCTCTACTACTTCCGTACCAAGGACGAGCTGCTGCTCCAGACCCTGGAGTGGAGCGAGGGCCGGCTCGGCGCACAGCGGCGCACCCTGCTGTCCGGTCGGGCGACGGTCCGTGAACGGCTCGACGCGTACATCGATCTGTACCTCCCCGACGGCCACCGCGATCCGCACTGGACGCTCTGGCTGGAGGTCTGGAACCGCTCGCAGAACGCCGACGACGACGCACGCGCCCGGCAGGCCGCGATCGAGGGCGCCTGGCACCGCGACCTGGTGGCTCTGCTGGCGGAAGGCGCCTCGCGCGGGGAGTTCCGTACCGTCGACGCCGAACGGTTCGCGACCCGGCTGCGCGCCCTGCTCGACGGGTTCAGCGTCCATGTCGCGGTCGGCATCCCCGGCACCAGCCGCTCCCAAGTCCTCGACCAGGTCCGGGAGTTCATCGACGACTCGCTCACCGCCCCGGAGCGGCCCGCTCTGCCGTGAACTAAACGCACTAAAGTACGCGTGATCGTTGCCCGTTGCGGCCTTGTTGCGTTCCCGGCTGTTCGGGCACGGTGGCGGACCATGGGACGAGAGCAGTGGAAGAAAATCTGGGTCGGCTCCGCCGGCAACATGGTCGAGTGGTTCGACTGGTTCGTGTACGCGACCTTCGCCGTCTACTTCGCGGATTCGTTCTTCCCCGAAGGCAATGAGACCGCCAACCTCATGAACACCATGGGCATCTTCGCCGTCGGCTTCTTCATGAGGCCGGTCGGTGGCTGGATGCTCGGCCGGATCGGTGACCGCAGAGGACGCAAGGCCGCGCTCACCCTCACCGTCACCCTCATGTCGGCCTCCGCGATCCTCATCGCCATCGCGCCGACGTACGACGTCGCGGGATACGGCGGTGTCGCCGTCCTGCTGGTGGCGCGGCTGCTGCAGGGCCTCAGCGTCGGGGGCGAGTACGCCGCCAGCGCCACCTATCTGACCGAGGCGTCCGCGCCCCACCGGCGCGGCTTCGCCTCCAGCTTCCAGTACGTGTCCATGACCGCGGGACAACTCATCGGCCTCGGCCTCCAGATCATCCTGCAGCGCAACATGTCCGACGCGGCCCTGCACAGCTGGGGCTGGCGCATCCCGTTCATCGTCGGTGCGCTCGGTGCCGCGATCGTCTTCTATCTGCGCCGCTCGATGCTGGAGACCGAGGTGTACGCGGAGTCCGGCGCCGCCGAGCAGGAGGACCGCGGCACGCTGAAGGCGCTGTGGCAGCACAAGCGCGAGGCGTTCCTGGTGATGGCGCTGACCATGGGCGGGACCGTCGCGTACTACACGTACACGACCTATCTCACCAAGTTCCTCTCCAAGAGCGCCGGCATGGACAAGTCCACCGCCTCGCTCGTCAGCTTCTGCGCCCTGTTCGTCTTCATGTGCATCCAGCCGCTGGCCGGACTGCTCTCCGACCGGATCGGCCGCCGCCCGCTGCTGATCACCTTCGCCGTCGGCTCGACCTTCCTGACCGTGCCGATCATGACGATGCTCAAACACGCGGGCACCTTCTGGCCCGCGTTCGGCCTGGCGCTCCTCGCGCTGGTCGTCGTCACCGGCTACACCTCGATCAACGCCTGTGTGAAGGCCGAGCTCTTCCCGACCGGCATCCGCGCCCTGGGCGTCGCCCTCCCGTACGCCATCGCCAACGCGCTCTTCGGCGGTACCGCCGAGTACGTGGCGCTCTGGTTCAAGAAGTCGGGCGTCGAGTCCGGCTTCTACTGGTACGTGGCGGGCTGCGCCGCGGTCTCCCTGGTCGTCTACCTGACCATGCGCGAGACCCGCGACATCGACCTCGGCCGGGTCGGTGCCGACCGGGAGACAGGTCAGGCGGCCCCGGCGGAGTCGTCCGGATCGACGAGCGTCACGCCCGCATCCTGAGACGGGCCACGGCACGGAGGCAGCCCTGTGCAAGACTGCCTCCGTGCCCTCGTTCGTCATGATTATCGGCAACAGGCGCGCCGGTCCGCAGTGACCGTCCCGTACCACCATGTGCGGCACGGCCACCGTGCCCCAGACCCGCGCGCAGACCTCTCGCACCCGCGAGGGGTTTTTTCGTTTTCCGGCCCTCACCTCGGCCGGGGCGAGACGCGCACGGGATGATGGGGGCAAGTGGAGCCAGATCGTCCGGATCCGCTCATCCGACAGGAGTCAGACCAGCATGACCACCAAGGCCAAGGCCACCGACGACAGTTTCCATGTCTTCGACACCACACTGCGCGACGGGGCCCAGCGTGAAGGCATCAACCTGACGGTCGCGGACAAGCTGACCATCGCCCGGCACCTGGACAACTTCGGCGTGGGCTTCATCGAGGGCGGCTGGCCCGGCGCCAACCCCCGGGACACCGAGTTCTTCGCCCGCGCCCGGCAGGAGATCGAGTTCAAGAACGCCGAGCTGGTCGCCTTCGGTGCGACCCGCAGGGCCGGTGGCAAGGCCGCCGAGGACCACCAGGTCAAGGCCCTGCTGGACTCCGGTGCGCCCGTGATCACGCTGGTCGCCAAGTCTCACGACCGCCATGTGGAACTCGCCCTGCGCACCACCCTCGAAGAGAACCTGGAGATGGTCCGCGACACCGTCTCCTTCCTCCGTGAGCGGGGCCGCCGGGTCTTCGTGGACTGCGAGCACTTCTTCGACGGCTACCGCGCCAACCCCGAGTACGCCAAGGCCGTCGTCCGCGCCGCCTTTGAGGCCGGCGCCGATGTCGTCATCCTCTGCGATACCAACGGCGGGATGCTCCCGGCCCAGGTCCAGGCCGTCGTCTCCACCGTTCTCGCCGACACCGGCGCCCGGCTCGGCATCCACGCCCAGGACGACACCGGCTGCGCGGTCGCCAACACCCTGGCCGCCGTCGACGCGGGCGCCACCCACGTCCAGTGCACCGCGAACGGCTACGGCGAGCGGGTCGGCAACGCCAACCTCTTCCCCGTCGTCGCCGCCCTGGAACTCAAGTACGGCAAGACCGTCCTGCCCGAGGGCGCACTCGCCGACATGACCCGCGTCTCGCACGCGATCGCCGAGGTCGTCAACCTGACGCCCTCAACCCACCAGCCCTATGTGGGTGTTTCCGCCTTCGCCCACAAGGCCGGACTGCACGCCTCCGCGATCAAGGTCGACCCCGACCTGTACCAGCACATCGACCCCGCGCTGGTCGGCAACACCATGCGGATGCTCGTCTCCGACATGGCGGGCCGCGCCTCCATCGAGCTCAAGGGCAAGGAGCTCGGCATCGACCTCGGAGGCGACCGCGAACTCGTCGGCCGGGTCGTCGAGCGCGTCAAGGAGCGCGAGCTCAAGGGCTACACGTACGAGGCCGCCGACGCCTCCTTCGAACTGCTGTTGCGCGCCGAGGCCGAGGGCCGGGCACGCCGCTACTTCCGCACCGAGTCCTGGCGCGCCATCGTCGAGGACCGCCCCGACGGCACGCACGCCAACGAGGCGACCGTGAAGCTCTGGGCCAAGGGCGAGCGCATCGTCGCCACCGCCGAGGGCAACGGCCCGGTCAACGCACTCGACCGGGCGCTGCGCGTCGCGCTGGAGCGGATCTACCCGCAGCTCGCCAAGCTGGAACTGGTCGACTACAAGGTCCGCATCCTCGAAGGCCGCACCGGCACCGAGTCCACCACCCGAGTCCTCATCACCACGGGCGACGGCACCGGCGACTGGGCGACGGTCGGCGTCGCGGAGAACGTCATCGCGGCGTCCTGGCAGGCGCTGGAGGACGCCTACACGTACGGGCTGCTGCGCGCCGGGATCGAGCCGACGGAGTAACGCGGTCGGTCCTCGATCGCCGGTCGGGCTCGGAAGCGAGCCCGACCGGCGATCGAGGAAGAAACGACGGCTGATGCAGGTGCCACTTCTGGTCGGCCGCCCCCGTGCACGTCCAGATCCGGGCGCGGGCCCCGTTCGCCGTCGACTGGTCGGTGATGTCCAGGCAGTTGTCCGCGGCCGTGTTGACGATGTCACCCGTGGTGTGCGACATCCCGTGAGTTCCTCTGAGCCCCGCTGAGTCCCTGTCCCTGTGGCCAGGAGGTTCTTCCTCCTTCGAGTGCTCTGAGGCTCTGTGACGTAACTTCGGGATTCTTGAAGCGTTCTCACCACGTCCGACCGATCCGCAGTCGGGCCGAAGGCGAGGAGGCTCGGGTTGGCGGCGCTGGCAGTCGTACGGGACCTGCGTGAGCACTGGGCGCCGACGTCGGCGGAAGAGCTGGAGCGGTTCGAGACCGACGTACTGTCCGGGTTCGTCCTCGCGCGAGCCTCGGCGGGCCTGGCGGACGGCACCATCCGCGGGGACGTCGGGCACCTGGAACAGATCCGCACGTGGTTCGGCCGGCCGCTGTGGGACATGGAGCCCGCCGACGCCGACGCGTACTTCGGGAAGGTCCTGCGGAACTCGCCGAGCGGCACCCGACTGGCCCGGTCACAGGCGCTGACCACCTACTTCATGTTCCTGGAGCTTCGGCACAAGGCCGAACTCCACCGCATGACCGGCCGGGTGGTCGAGTGCCCGATCGATGAGATGAACCGGCCGCGCGGGGCCAAGGACGCCCAGCTGCGGATCCCGCCGACCGAGCCGGAAGTCGGGACCCTGTTCACCGGCTGGGGTGGCGAGCTCGCCACTTGCCGCAAGTTCGCCCCGACCACCCGGAACTACACCGCCTCGAAGCTGATGTCCCAGGTCGGCCTGCGGGTGAGCGAGGCGTGCAAGCTCGACCTGGACGACATCAAGTGGGAGCTGGGCCGCTTCGGCAAGCTCCACGTCCGTCACGGCAAGGGCGCCCGCGGCTCCGGGCCGCGCGAGCGGATGGTACCGCTGATCAACGGCGCCGACTGCACACTGCGGTGGTTCATCGAGGACGTCTGGGGTCAGTTCGACGACGACCACACCCGCCCCGGCGCCCCGCTGTTCCCCTCCGAGCGCAAGAACGCCGACGGCTCTTCGCGTCGGGTGGGCGACGACGCTTTGCGCGGCGGACTCAAGGAGGCAGCCAAGGCGCACCTGCCGAGGTGGGGCGAGAGGCTGACGCCGCATGTCATGCGGCATTTCTGTGCGTCCCAACTCTATGGGAATGGGCTGGACTTGCTCGCGATTCAGGAGGTTTTGGGACATTCCTGGATCGCTACAACGATGCGATACGTCCACGTCCAGCAGACCCGGGTCGAGGACGCCTGGGCCGCCGGGACCGAGCGAGCCGCGAAACGGCTGGAAGGGCTGATCCGATGAGGTGGAACCTGCGGCTGACGGCCGCGAACAAGGGTATCTGGAAGGCGTCCGAGCTCCAACGGGGCCTGGCCGAGCATGGGTTGGTGATCTCGGCGGGGAAGATGTCCGGGCTGTGGTCCGGCCAGCCGGTCTCCCTCAAACTGGAGGACCTGGACGTCATCTGCGTCGTCCTCGGCTGCGAGATCGGCGACCTGCTGATCCCCGAGCCGGACAAGGTCCGCCGCCCGGGCGAGGAGACCGGCCAGCAGGCCGCCGCTGCATCCGGTCCGGCCCCGGCGGTGGTGCCGCGTCGGCGGGACGGCCGGTCCCTGCCGCCGATGTGACGCAGTGAGTCCGCGCAAGGGCTACCGCAAGCCCGCTACCAGCTGTGACGGCTGCTTGGCCTGGGGCGTGTTCACGGGCAGGCTCTGCCCGGCGTGCTGGCAGTTTGCTCACAAGCACGCCGCCGACGAGTGCGGGGCCTGCTGTCGGCGACAGCCGCTGAAGTCCGGCTACTGCCGACTGTGCTGGTGCCAGGCCCGCCGCAATATCCGTCTGGCGACCGGCAAGCCGACTTCGGCCGGGCACGTGATGGCACCCTGGCTTCGTCAGGTCGGTGACCTTCAGCTGTTCTTCGTCGGCATGCACCACCACCGCGGCTCCTCCGCGGCACCGCGGCCCCGTGGCCAGGCACGACGGGGGCGCCCACGCAAACCGCCACCGCCCGCTGCAGTCCGTCCGGTCAGCCGCTGGCGCCAGCCGGTCCTGTTCGACGGCGTCCCCCGCGACTACAGCCGCTTCGCTCACGATGTGTACGCGAATCCCGAGAACCCCTGGCTGGCCTGGGGACGCTACCTCGCGCACGGCCTGGCCGAGGCCCGCGGCTGGAGCCGCCGCGTGCGTCTCGACGTGGAACGGGCCCTGGTCGTGCTGCTGTCCCCGCACACCGAGGGCGACGTCATCCGCTACTCGGAGATCATCGCGCCGCTGCGGGCCCTCGACAGCAGCATCGAGCGAACCGCCGAGGTCCTGGAGGCGATGAGCATCCTGGTCGACGACCGTAGGCCGTCCTACGAGGACTGGCTGGAGAAGCGGCTCGACGGCCTCGCTGCCGGGATCCGCCGGGAGGCCGAGCGCTGGAACCGCACTCTGCGTGACGGCGGACCACGCACCCGCCCCCGCGACCAGGCCACCGTCTGGGCCTGCCTCAACGCCATACGTCCCGCCCTGCTGGAATGGTCCGCGGGCTACGACCACCTGCGCGAGGTCACCCGCGACGATGTCCTCGCCCACGTCAAGACTCTCCACGGGCACGAACGGCGCCAGACTCTCGTCGCCCTGCGGTCGCTGTTCGGCTGGGCGAAGAAGAACGGCATCGTCTTCCGCAACCCGACCGCCCGCATCAAGGTCGGCACGTTCGAGTACTCCGTCCTGCAGCCCCTGCTGCCCCAGCAGGTGACCCGGTCCGTCGAAGCGGTCCGCAGCCCAGCCGCCCGCCTCGCCCTCGCACTCGCGGCCTCCCACGCCGCCCGGGCCGGAGCCATACGCGCTCTCCAGTTGGACGACGTGGACCTGGGCAACCGCCGGCTCACCATCGCCGGACGCACCCGCCCCATGGACGACCTCACCCACCAGATGCTGCTGGCCTGGCTGGACTACCGGCGCCGGCGCTGGCCGAACACCGCCAACCCCCACCTGCTCATCAACCAGATGACCGCGCTGGAGACCGGGCCGGTCAGCGGCTGGTGGATCAAGCACGAATTCCACCGCCAGGACGCCACCCTGGAACGGCTCCGCGTCGACCGCCAGCTCGAAGAAGCCCTCGTCCACGGTCCCGACCCGCTCCACCTCGCCGAGGTCTTCGGCCTGGACGAGAAGACCGCGATCCGCTACGCGGATTCCGCACGGGCCCTGCTGGAGCAGGCCGCCGAGGTCGGCCCTGTTGGGGCTCCTCGAAAATTCGAAAATCTCCAGGGCCGCTCGCGTTCTCTACTTGATTGAGGGGCTCAACAACAGGTCGGGGCCTCTCCTCGCGGCGCCCCTGTGACCCTAGCTGGGCGTCATCGTTTGGGGGCGGCGCCGCCGGTTGTCTCAGCGGCTGGTTGCGTTCCAGTCGACCAGTTGGACGATGACGCCATTGGGGTCACGGACCTGAAAGGCGCGCTCGCCCCACTCCTCGTCAGTCAGCGGCATGGTGATCGCGACGCCTTCGGAGCGCAGGCGCGCCAGCTCGCCTTCGAGGTCCTCGACGACGAAGGCAAGGATCAGACCTGCGGTGTGCTCGTCGCGCTGGTCTGCCGGGAGGGTGTCCAGCCCCCGCCGCAAAAAGATGACGTTCATGCCGACGTCGTCGCGCGTCAGGGACGCGAAGCCGTCGGCGGCCATCTCCTCGCGGAACCCGAAGTGCTCAACGAGGAAGGCGCTGGCTGCGGGGACATCGTCGACGTTGAGCGACACGGCACTAGAGGTGATCTTCATGAAAACTCCTCCGAGATCCACTGAGCATATTCTCTGTACGACGTACAGTGTACATTGTACAGAGTTCGGCTGGGAGAGGATGACTCCATGCCAACGGAACGAACCAGCTCGGGCGACCCGGCCCACACCCTGCAACTGCTGTGGCGCGGCTCCTCCTCTGACCGTCGCCGAGGACCGCGACGGGGGCTGAGCATCGACGCGGTGGTCGAGGCTGCCACCGCCATCGCCGACGCTGAAGGCCTGGACACGGTGACCATGCGCCGGGTGGCCAAGGAACTCGGCGTGGTGCCGATGACGCTGTACACCTACGTCCCCGGCAAGGCCGAGCTCCTCGACCTCATGCTCGACGCCGCCTACGCCCGCATGCCCCGCACCGACACCACCGGACAGCCCTGGCGCCAACGCGTCACCGCTATCGCCGAGGAGAACAAAGCCCTCTTCGAACGCCACCCATGGGCCGCGGCCGTCTCCACCGTCAGGCCTTCGCTGGGGCCGGGGCAGATGTCAAAGTACGAGCACGAACTGTCTGGGCTCGACGGCCTCGGCCTCAGCGACGTCGAGATGGATGACTGCCTGACCCACCTACTCACCTTCGTGCAGGCATGCGCCCGCACCGTCGCCGACACCCGCGCCGCACAGCACGACAGCGCCCTGAACGACCAACAATGGTGGGAGCTGAACGCCCCACTCCTCGCCCGGGTCCTCGACGAGAACGCCTACCCCACTGCCGTCCGCGTCGGCGCAGCCGCAGGCGCCGCACACAGCAGTGCCTACGACCCCGCCCACGCCTACTCCTTCGGCCTGCAACGAATCCTCGACGCCTTCGCCGCTCTGATCGACCGAAGCGGAGACGCGAAGACATTGACTTCATCGCACCGGCACGACGCCATTGCCCCGTGAGCCTGCCTCGTGAGCCGGAGCACCTGTCGCCGATGCTCCGGCTGGGGAACTCGGTGAGGAGGTCTGGCTCTTCTCCGAGCACGGGGTGGTGCAATCAGCCTCATCACTCCAGCGAGTTGAGTACGAACCCGCGGGCTCATCGCCCAGCATCAGGGGGTCGCACCCGCGGGTTCGCGTTGAAGTACCTTCAGTTTCCATGAACCCGCGGGCTTCACGGGGGTTGAGGAACATCGGAACGAAAACCGGCGCTAAGCCCTGGGCGTCCTCAGGGAGGCTTTGACCTGGGCTTCTGTGGCAGCGGAACCTTCGGCAGTTGTTGTTGATCGACTGTTTGGAGGCCCGGGGTGCCGGTTGAGTTTTTGACGGATGAGCAGGCTGCCGCGTATGCGGCGTTTCGCGGGGCACCGTCCCGATCGGAGCTGGAGCGCTTCTTCTTCCTGGACGACGCTGACCGGGAGCTGATCGAGGGCAAGCGGCGGTCCCATAACCGCCTGGGCTACGCGCTACAGCTGACGACCGCGCGGTATCTGGGGGTGTTCCTCGACGACCCCACGGACGTTCCGGCGGAGGTCATCGACTACCTCGCCGAGCAGCTCGACATCGGCGACGCGTCGGTGCTGAAAGCGTACGGCGAACGGGAGAACACCCGCCTTGAGCACGTGCGTGAGCTGCGGCGGGTCCTGGAGTACACGGAGTTCGCCGAGGCGGAAGCCGACCTGCGGACCTGGGTGGACGCAAGAGCCTGGACGACAGGCGAGGGCCCGAAGGCCTTGTTCGATGCGGCGGTCGGCCAGCTGCGCGAGCGCCGGGTGCTGCTGCCCGGCGTGACGACGCTGACCCGCCTGGTCGCCTCGGTGCGGGAGGCGGCGAACCAGCGGCTGTGGGACACCCTGTACGGGATGCTGAGCATTGGCCAGCGGGCGGTGCTGGACTCCTTGTTGACCGTGCCGTCCGGCGCCCGGGGGTCCGAGCTGGACCGGCTGCGGCGCCGTCCGGTGCGGGTGTCCGGACCGCAGATGAAGTGGGCTCTGGACCGGGCCGAGGAGATCGCCGACCTGGATATGCGGGCGCTGGATGTGTCGGGGATACCGCCGCGGCGTCTCGCGGAGCTGTCGCGGTACGGGGTGGACGGCAAGGCGTCCTTGCTCAAGCGGCACGGCGACTCGCGCCGCTTGGCGACGCTGCTGGCCACCGCGGTCTACCTGACGACCCGGGCCGTGGACGACGCCCTGGATCTGCTCGAAGTGCTGATCGCGACGAAGCTGTTGGCCAGGGCCGAGCGGGAGACGGTTAAGGAGAAGATCAAGACGCTGCCGAAGGTGGAGAGGGCCGGCGCGAAGCTGGCGACGGCGTTCCAGGTCGTCTTCGACACCACGAGCGAGCAGGTCGACACCGACACCGGGGAGGTCAGCCCGCCGGAGGTGGAGACGTTGACGGCGATGTGGGAGCGGATCGAGGCGGTGGTGCCGCGCCACGAGCTGGCCGCCGCGATTGCCGCGCTGTTCGAGCTGGCCCGCCGCTCGACTCCGACGCGGACGAGGCATGGCGGGCGATGCTGGTCAACCGGTACGGCACCGTAAGGCCGTTCCTCAAGCTCCTGGTCAAGGTCGTCGATTTCGGCGCGACCCCGGAAGGGCTGCCGGTGCTCACGGCCCTGAAGTCGCTGCCGGACCTGATGGGCCGCAAGAAGGTCGGTCCGAAGGAGATCGATACCGATCTGCTCGTCGGCTCCTGGCGGCGCCTGGTCCTTTCGGCCCCGCACCTGGAGCCGGGCACGGTGGACTGGAAAGCGTACACGTTCTGCGTCTTGGAGCAGTTCCACCGGATGCTGCGCCGGCGGGAGGTGTTCGCGAAGAACTCCTCCAAGTGGGGCGATCCCAGGGCGAAGCTGCTGGCTGGTGAGGCGTGGGAGCAGGCCAAGCCCACCGTGCTGGCCTCGCTGAACCTGCCTGCGGGGGCGAGCGAGCACCTGACCGCGCGTGCCGCGCTGCTGGATGGGACGTATCGCGAGGTAGCCGGGCGGCTGCCGGACAACGCGCAGATTGCCTTCGATGACGACGGACGGCTGCACTTCGCCGCCCTGGAGCCGGAACCGGAACCCGCCTCGCTGCTCGACCTGCGGGCCGCGGTGAACGCGATGCTTCCCCGCGTCGATCTGCCCGAGGTCCTGCTGGAAGTCTTCTCCTGGACCGGAGCCGACCAGGCGTTCACCTCGGTGACCGGCGGCGAGGCCCGCCTCAAGGACCTGCCCGTGACGATCGCGGCGCTGCTGGTCGCGCACGGCTGCAACGTCGGCTACACCCCGGTCATCGGCGGCATTGACGCGCTGAAGTACGGGCGGCTCTCCCACGTCGACCAGACGTATCTGCGGCTCGCGACGTACCGGGCCGCGAACGCCACACTGATCGAGCACCAGGCGGCCATCGGTCTCGCGAGCGCGTGGGGCGGCGGGCTGGTCGCCTCGGTCGACGGGATGCGGTTCGTCGTCCCCGTTCCAAGCGTGTACGCACGGCCGAACCCGAAGTTCTTCGGGCGCCGGGGCGGCGCCACCTGGCTCAACGTGATCAATGACCAGGCGGCCGGGCTCGGCGGGAAGGTCGTGGCCGGTACCCCTCGCGACTCGCTGTACGCGTTGTCAGAGTGAGTTGGCAAGATCGCGGCTATGAACAGCACTCCGACCACTCCACCGCGGCCGTTCGACGTCACCGCGGTCTTCCCTCAGCTGGCGCCCCTGGCGCGCACGGCGACTCGGTTGCACCCCCGCCCCGGGTCTCCGTCACCGCAGGACAGTTCCATCGGCGGACCGCTGCTATGGCCCGCCGACGAGCCGTGGCCGCACTGCGACGGACCTCATGTGGTGGACGGAATGAACGAGGCTCTGTCCCCAGCGGACGTGAGGCTGGAACGGCAGATCCGTGCCGCCTCGCGCGGCAGGGGCCTGACCCCGCAGGAGCGAGAGGCCCTGGAGCGAATCCGCCCTCCTCGGAAGTTTCCGCTGAGGGTGGCCATCGCACCGTATGAGGGTTCCATAGCGATGCTGCCGGTCGCACAGTTGTACCTGCGGGACGTGCCCGATCTGCACACGCCTGAAGGAGCAGACCTGCTCCAGGTCCTGTGGTGCCCCTTCGACCACACGATCATGCCCAAGACCGCGCTGTTCTGGCGGTCAGCAGCCACGGTCACCGACATCCTCACCACGCCCCCCGAACCGCCCGCGATGCAGTTCGACGGCTACCTGCCCGAGCCGTGCCTGCTCAACCCAGAGCAGGTCACCGAATACCCCGACCACCTGGAGTTGAGCAAGGAACTCCAGGAGCAGCTAGGGAACTGGAGCGTGTGGCAGGCAGCCGACACTGATGTGGACAGCGCCTACGCGTCGTACCCGCAGGAGTTCTACGACAGTGAGTTGGCCGGCGCACCCGGCTGGAAAGTCGGCGGCTGGCCTCGCTGGGGCGCCACCGACCCCGCCCCCCGGCTCTGCCCTGCCTGCGGCAGCGACATGGATGCCCTACTGACCATCGCCACGTTCGAGGGTGACGACGACAGCAGCTGGCTCCCGAACGAAGTTTGCGAAGACCGAGAACACACCGGTGCGTCCTCCAGCCACACTGGGCCGGAGGGTCAGGCCGTGATCGACTTCTTCCGCGCCCAAGGCATTGAGGTGCACGACCGCGGTCGCGTCCCCCGCGATGCCCGCGTCGCGCCCCTCGGCACCAACCCTGCTCCAGGGCAACCGACCGCCGTCCAGATCGGCAGCGGCTACGACCAGCAGCTCTACGTCTGTCCGGCAGCGCCAGAGCACCCCCACTCCGAGCTGATGCACTAGCCGGCCCCATACACCGGCCCCCCGCCCCTCCCGAACCCTCCGTGTCCGAGAAGAGCCTTGGGCCTATCGGTGCGTGGTGGGGCGGGCCGGTGTGGACGACGCGGACTCATCCGCTCGTGCCTGCGGCTTTACCGCTGATCCCCAATTCTGGGAAAGCACCCCGCCCCCGGTCAGCGTCGGCGATCGCCCGGCGCGAGCAGGCTGGTAACTTCGGCGATCGCCTCTGGGGAGGGGTGGAAGTACTTCCGTACGTTCTCTGCCTTCTTGTGCCGGGACTTCGCCATCAGCATCAGCAGGCTCGCCCCTCCCTCGCCGAGGTGGGTCAGGCCGGAGTGCCGCCACTCATGCAGATCCCAGCCCGTGCCCGGCTCACCGCCGAGGGCCGTGTGCTCGTCCAGCAACATCCGGGCCTGCCCGTAGGAGAGGCGGGCGAGCCCAGTGTCCGGGCAGAAGTCGCGCGGGCTGACGACCTTGCCGGGGCCTGGCTTGCGGTGGGTGACGAACACCGGCCCGCGCGTACGGCCCTTGAGCAGGCGGGGCAGCAGCCGGGCGGTGCCCGCGTCCCAGTAGACCGTCTCCAGAACGAAGTCTTCGCGGATGGCGCCGCGGCGACGCGTACGAGGGCGGGCACCCTTGGCCTTCACCGGGGCGCGGCGCCCGGCGAGGTCGAGCTCCTCGATGTTGACGCCCAGGATCTCCTCGGCGCGGGCGGCCGTCTCGTAGAGCATCCGCCACAGCGTCTTCTCCCGCAGGTGCACCTCACGCCGCGCGATCAGCCGGTCGATCGCCATCTTCGAGCGGGCCGGGGTCTCGGAGTCCGGCGGGGTGAGCCGCTTCGCCCAGGCCGGGACCGCCGGGCCGTCATACCCGCGCTCACCGCACCAGCCCAGCCACGAGAGCACCGACGCACGCCGGGCATTCCAGGTGTTCACCGCGGAGCTGCCCCACAGCAGTTCCAGGGTCTCACCGATCTCGTCGTCCGCGACGGCCGCCAGCGGCCGGCCCTGGCCGAGCCGCTCGGCGGTCTTGCCCACCCCGATCCCGTAGTTGCGGACCGTGTTCGGGTTGCCGAGCGAGTCGAGGAAGACGTCGGCCGCCGCGCGGACGGTCAGCGCCTTCCCGGCGGGCAGTTGTACGACGGCAGACACCACTTCCCCCTTGCCGCAGATAACGGGGCCGCTTCATGTACGGCCTGACGGCCGTTCCCGCAGGTCGCGATCAGCCTTTCCACAGATAGTAGGGAGTTATCTGCGGAAGGCTTCGAATCGGTTCCGCAACCGACGCCCCGTCAGCCGCCCACCAGGGCCGATAGATCCTTAGCGCCGGTTTTCGTTCCGATGTTCCAAGCGCCGCGTGACCAGTGGTCTGGCTTCGGCCGGTCACGGACCCGCGGCGATCACGCGCTGGACCGAGCCGCTGCGCATCACCCTGTCCGGCTTCGGCGGCAGGGTGATACAGACGCCAGAACTGCTGCGTCCGGTCAGGCAGTTGACGGGTTGAGATGGATACCTGGACATAATTCGCAGGCGTGCGGCAACGGCAAGGACCTATTCTGCCCGCCATGACCGACTGGAAGAGCGTCGAGGCCGCCGACTGTGCCGTGCCCGCTGACCGGCCCATGGACGACCTCGTCCGCGAGCTGTCCCGTGCCCTGGCAGATCCCGATCCACTGGTCCGGGACGGCGCGCCCTACACCGTCCTCGCGACCTGGATCGACCGCGGGGCGATCGGGACGTCCCGGCGGCTGGAGCTGGGGGACGAGATGGCCACCCGGTTCACCGACCCGCGGGTCGAGGCGCGCACCTTCGCGCCTCTCGTGCTCGACATGCTGGTGGCCGCGGGGGACCTCAAGGCCGGCTGGGTGGACGCGTTCGAGCACTGGTACCCGGCGGAGCAGGATCTGCGCGGCCACGACGAAACGCTCGGCTGGCTTCACGCGGTGGCACACGGCGCGGACCTGCTTGCCAGCTTCGGTTGCCACCCCGAGGTGGCGCCGGTGCGGATGCTGGACCTCGCCGCCGCGCGGCTGACGGCGCCCACCGACCACGTCTACGACCAGATGGAGGACGACCGCCTGGCTCGGGCGATCGCCCGGGTCCTCACCCGCACCGACCTGAGCGAGCGCGACGCCGTTGGCTGGCTGGATCCGATCGCCGACCGCTTCGGGGCCGACCGCATCAGCACCCCGGTGCCCGCTCACATCAGCAACTGCCTGCGCACCCTGCGCCTGCTCTACATCCTCGCCGACCGGGGCGTGCGCCCCACCAGCGAACTGCCCGCGGAACCCCTCCACCACCGCGACGCGGTCAAGTCCGGCATCGCCACCGTCCTCGACCGGATCGTCAGACGCTGACCGACGGCACCCGGTTCTGCGCCACCAATCAGGCACCCCGCTGGCTCTTCCCCAGCCGGCCCGCCCCGACCACCTTTCCGCGCTCATGGGCGGGATCGGTGCCCGGTCGCAGCCGCCCGCGGTGCCGCCATCCGACTGCAGCTCCTCGAACTGCCTGCCCCGTCGTCGCGAACGCTCTCGGCTACCACGACAGGGGCACCAACCGCCTCGTCAAGGAGACCTGCGGGACGGAGACCGGCGGGACGCGGAGCCGTACGCCGCTGACGATCACACAAGGTCACCAGTCGGTTGGACTTCTCGGAGAACTGGCGACAGTTGAATACGCGACCTCGCCAGTATCAACCCCCTGGACCCGCGCGGCCTGGCAGCTGATGGCCGAGCGGTTGGAGGAGGCCGGGCAGGACGCGAAGCTCAGTTTTGAGATCCAGCCCAACAGCCGGCTCAAGCTGAACGTGGACCGCTGCGCTCCGACCCCATCGCTGCGGCGAACGCCCGCCTGATCGAGGCGCAGGCGAAGCTGCCGATCGTGGCGCACTGGGGCGAGGGCCGGCTCGCGTCGGTGGGCGGGCTGCGGTTCGTCGTGCCGAAGCGGAAGCTGGCCCGCGACATCTGCCACGGCAAGCGCGGGCAGATCATGCAGGCGTACCGGTCGGGGCAGGAGGACCAGCTCGGCGCGCTCGGTCTGGTCCTGAACGCCCTGGTGCTGTGGCAACCCGCTACCTGGACGCCGCCGTCGAGGTACTGCGAGCGTTGCCCGCCGACGAGCGCGAGCACGACGTCCTGGACGAGGACGTCGCCCGCATCTCCCCGCTCAAGCACGCCGGCCTCAACGTCCTGGGCCGCTACACCTTCCGCGTCTCTCCGGGCTTTGCCGGCGTAGCCGGTGATGCACGACCGGATCCTGCGAGGGCAGCGCGCTGAGCCCACTTCGGTATCCAGATCCCGTTGTCGGGGCGGCCGGGGTATGCAGACGTGAGGTGGTTACGCAGTGCGGTGAGGGCGGGGTGCGGGTTGTCGGTGCGCCAGATCAGTGAGTGGGGGTAGACCGGGGTCGGGTCGTGCAGGGGGATGCGCCGCAGATCGTGGCCAGCGGGCCAGACCAGCGGAGTCTGCTCGCTGACGAAGGTCGCCAGTGTCGAGGAGTCCGCGATTGTGTCGAGGAGGGGCTCGATACCGAAGTTGGGGCCGACCGAGTCGATGGTGAGACCGAACGTGGCGGCGAGTTCGTCATAGTAGGCGGCCCACTCGGTGCCAGGCATGTTGCCGGGCATCCAGATCCGGCGCCCGGCGAGCTGGGCGGGAGCGATCGCGCGGGCGGCGGCGAACTCGTGAGCCGGTCCGGTGAACAGGTGCAGCGGTTCGTCGAAGACCGGAGTGGCCTCGATACCGTCGGGGAGCTGCCGGCCCGGCATGGTCACGGCGCGGAAGGTCGCGTCGATCATCCCGGACCGGACGGCGGCGATGGCCGTGTCGGAGTCGAACAGGGTCACGACATCAAGATCGGTCTCGGGACACGCGCGGTGGAAGTCGCGCAGCAGACCCGCCAGTGAGAGCCGGCGGCCGATCACGTCGACGCGCAACGCCCGGCGCCCTGGCCGCACGGAAGCGGCTGCCCGTTCCTCGGCTTGGAGGAGAGCCCGGGCGTAAGGCAGGAACGCCTGCCCGTCGATGGTGAGCCGGGCTCCGCGGGCCGTACGGCTGAACAGCTGCACGCCGAGGTCCTTCTCCAGCACGGCGATGCGCTTGGACACAGCTTGTGGGGTGATTGACAAGTTGGTGGCGGCTTCTTGGAACTGTCCCGCGTCCACGGCGGTGACGAAGGTGCGCACGGCGGCGAGGTCCATGCTGACCATCCTAGATGGACAACCAATCGTTGAGTCTGATCGACGAAATGGTTGTTTGATTCCAGTACGCCACGCTCGCTTTGATGTCTCTGGTCAACGTGCGGTTTGGCAGGCAGTGCGGCAGGAGGGGTGCTGCCCGGCGGCCAGGCGGCTGGCGGGCGATCGCTTCAAGGGCTCGGACTGATCGCGTGCACGGGCGGTGCGGCCCATTGGCCGTCCCGTCGGCGTGATGGCACCGCGATGGGTCGAGCCGTCCACCCATCCGCCGATGCCGGTGCGGTTGGCCACCGACAAGGCCACCATCGCGTCTCGGGCCGGGATGGGGCTTCCTACTCACCCCGGAGGTGACCCACACGTGCCGAATTCCTTCGTTCACCTGCACAATCACACCGAATACTCGATGCTGGACGGCGCACAGAAGCTGAAGCCGATGTTCGCCGAGGTGGCCCGGCAGGGGATGCCCGCGATTGCCATGAGCGACCACGGCAACATGTTCGGCGCCTACGAGTTCGCGCAGGTCGCGAAGGGATTCGAGGGGATCAGGCCGGTCATCGGCATCGAGGCGTACGTGGCGCCTTCCTCTCGGTTCGTCAGGAAACAGGAGTTCTGGGGGGCGGGAGGCCGTCGCGCCACGAGCGCGGGCGGTGAGGGGGCGAAGGATGTTTCCGGTGGCGGCCGCTTCACTCACATGACCATGTGGGCGCGGAACAGTCAGGGCCTGCGGAACCTGTTCTGGCTCAGCACGCAGGCCAGCTACGAGGGCCAGTTCCCTGCCGGAAAGCCGCGCATGGACCGGGAGTTGATCGCTGAACGGCCGGACGGCGTCATCGCCACCACCGGCTGCCCCTCTGGCGAGATCCAGACCCGCCTGCGGCTGAACCAGTATGACGAGGCGAAGGCTGCTGCCGCGGCCTACCAGGAGATCTTCGGTCGCGAGAACTACTTCCTGGAGCTGATGGACCACGGCCTGGACATCGAGCGTGAGGTTCGTGAGGGCCTGCTGCGTCTGGCCAAGGAACTGAACATTCCCCTCCTGGCCACCAATGACGCGCACTACGTCACCGAGGACCAGGCCGACGCTCACGACAGCCTGCTGTGCATCGGTGTCGGCAAGAACAAGGACGACCCGGGCCGCTTCCGGTTCAACGGCTCCGGCTACTACCTCAAGACAGCCGCCGAGATGCGCAGCCTGTTCTCGGAGCTTCCGGAAGCCTGCGACAACACCCTGCTGATCGCCGAGCGCATCGAGTCCTATGACGAGGTCTTCGACTACGTGGACGAGATGCCGCAGTTCCCGGACGTGCCCGAGGGCGAAACGCAGGAGTCGTGGCTGCGCAAGGAAGTCCTCAAGGGGCTGGCGATGCGCTACGGGGCACCGGTCCCCCAACACATCGTGGATCGCTTCGAGACCGAGATGACGGTCATCGGCCCCATGGGCTTCAGCTCCTATTTTCTCGTCGTGGCGGACATCTGTCGCCACGCCCGGGAGAACAAGATTCCGCTCGGCCCGGGACGGGGTTCGGCGACAGGTTCCATCGTCGCGTACGCCACCCGTATCACCGAGCTGTGCCCCCTGGAACACGGCCTGCTGTTCGAACGGTTCCTCAACCCCGAACGCATCAACCCGCCGGATGTGGACCTCGACTTCGACGACCGTCAGCGCGACCGGATGGTCCGCTACGTCACCGAGAAGTACGGCGATGAGTACACCGCCATGGTGAACACGTTCGGCAAGATCAAGGCCAAGAACGCGATCAAGGACTCCTCGCGCATCCTCGGCTACCCCTACGCCCACGGCGAGCGGATCACCAAGGCGCTCCCGCCGGACCAGAACGGCAAGTCCGCCCCACTGGCTGCCATCTTCGACTCCTCCCACGAGCGGTACGGCGAGGCCGGCGAGATCCGGCGGATGTATGACAATGAGCAGGATGTGAAGCGGGTGATCGACACCGCCCGCGGGGTGGAGGGCCTCACTCGCGGCACCGGCGTGCACGCCGCGGCGGTGATCCTTTCCAAGACGAAGCTCACCGACCGCATCCCGCTGCACATGCGTGCCTCGGACGGCGTGAAGATCACCGGCTTCGACTACCCGTCCTGCGAAGCCATGGGCCTGATCAAGATGGACTTCCTGGGGCTGCGGAACCTGGGGGTCATCGACCAGGCCATCGAGAACATCCGCGAGAACCGGGGCATCAGCCTGGCCACCGTAGATCCCCTGGACAACGACTCGTCCACCGTCGTGATCCCTCTGGACGACGCCAAGACGTACCAGCTGCTGGCCGAGGGCAACACGTTCGGTGTCTTCCAGCTCGACGGCGGCGGCATGCGCGTACTGCTGAAGCAGATGGAACCCACCCGGTTCGAGGACATCGCAGCGGTCAACGCCCTCTACCGGCCCGGCCCCATGGCGGCCAACGCGCACACCAACTACGCACACCGCAAGACCGGCCGCCAGGAGATCACCCCGATCCACCCCGAACTGCGCGACGCACTGGACCCGATCCTCGGCAACACCTTCCATCTGCTCGTCTACCAAGAGCAGATCATGGCCATCGCCCGGGAACTGGCCGGGTACACCCTCGGCGGCGCCGACCTGCTGCGCCGCGCGATGGGCAAGAAGAAACCGGAGGTGCTGGCCGCGGAGTGGGACAAGTTCCACGACGGCATGCGCGGCAACGGATACAGCGAGGAAGCCATCAAGGCCCTGTGGGACGTCATGCTCCCGTTCTCCGGCTACGCATTCAACAAGTCCCACACCGCCGGCTACGGCCTCGTCTCGTACTGGACCGCCTACCTCAAGGCCAACTACCCGGCCGAGTACATGGCCGCCCTGCTCACCTCGGTCGGCGACGACAAGGACAAGGCCGCGATCTACCTCGCCGACGCCCGCAAGAACGGCGTCCGGGTCCTCCAGCCCGACGTGAACGAGTCCGTCGCGGAGTTCACCGCCGTCGGCGACGACGTACGGTTCGGGCTGCGGTCCGTACGCAACGTCGGCGACAACGTCATCGAGGCCATCGTCGATGCCCGCCGCCGGAAAGGGAAATTCACTTCCTTCTCCGACTTCCTCGACAAGGCCGACCTGCCCGCACTCAACAAACGAGCTGTGGAGTCCCTGATCAAGGCCGGCACCTTCGACTCCCTGGAGCATTCCCGCAAGGGCCTCACCTCCATCCACGAGGACGCCATCGACGCGATCATCCCCGTGAAGAAAGCGGCAAGCTTCGGACAGGACGATCTCTTCGCCGACCTGGGCGGCGAAGGAGACGGCGAACCGGCCTTCGGCCTCGACTTCCCCATCGACGACACAGAGTGGCCCCGCAGACAGCTCCTGGCGACCGAACGCGAAATGCTCGGCCTCTACGTCTCAGCCCACCCACTGGACGGCGCCGAGCACATCCTCTCCGGCGCACGGGACTGCTCCGTCGCCGAACTGCTCGCCTCCGGCCGCACCACCGGGGACGTGCAACTCTCCGGACTGATCACCGGCATCCAGCTCAAGATGACCAAACAGGGCAACGCCTGGGCCATCGTGAACCTCGCGGACCGTGATGCCGGCATCGAGGTCCTCTTCTTCCCCGCCGCCTACCAGCTCGTGCAGCACGCACTGGCCGAAGACAACGTCATTGCCGTCAAGGGCAAGATCGAAGACCGGGACGGAACCGTGAACGTCTTCGGCAGAGAACTCGCGGTACTGGATGTGTCCTCCGCCGAGCACGGCGGGAAACCCCCCGTGCGACTTGCCCTCCCCGCCCACCGGATCACCGAACAGTCCGTCAGAGAACTGAAGCGCATCCTTGCGGACCACCCAGGCGACAGCCCAGTCCACCTCAGCGTCCGCAGCGCACGCAAGACGACCGTGTACGCCCTGCAAGCCAAGGTGGACGCCGCCACCGTCGCCTCCGACGTGAAGGGCACGTTCGGAGCTGACGCGTGGGCGGGCCTGGCATGATGCCGAGGACCGGCGAGACTGCCGCTGTCGAACCACGGACCTCCGGGACGGCCCCTCCTTGCCCACGCTGCGATACGCCGGTGCTGCTGGTGGCTCGCTACCCACACACCTGGCGCAACCGGGCCGGAGAACGGACCGATGGCCTCAAGGAGACGGTGCTCTGCGGATCCTGCGACACCAATACCCCCGCGGCGGGAGAACCGCTGGCGCTGTTCGCCGCAGACGGTCAACTGAGTGCAGTACATCGTGAAGCGTTCGACAAGCTCGTTCAGGACCGGCTGAACGCCGTACGCGACCGCACAGCGAACCGCGCCGATCTGGATTCGCAGGAGGCCCGGTGGAGAGACGGTCCATGACGCCGACCGCACCACCTACCTCGCCGGCCACATCGCCGCCGTCGCCGCGGCCCGCGCCCAAGGGGCCGATGTCCGGGGCTGCTTCGCCTGGTCGCTGATGGACAAACGTCGACTACGACACACAGGAGCGGACGCTCAAGGACAGCGCCAAGTGGTACCGCGACACGATCCGCCACACCCGCGACGCGTAGCCGCACAGCGCGCAGCCGCGCCCCCTGCGAAGAGACGAACGGGAGCCCCACCATGCCCTCTCGACGCGGACCATCTGCTGCGCACCGGCGACCTCACCGGTGCGGTGGCGAAGCCGAAGGAGGCGTACCGGGTCGCGTAGCCCTGTGAGGAGGAAGCGGGCCCGGGTGGGTGGTGGCGCACAAGCCGCCCACCTGGGTTAGCTTCGATATATGCGGAACAGGCTGTTCCCGACCTTGTTGGCCGGCCTGCTGCTGATCCTGTCGGTGGCCGTGCTCGCCATGGCACCCGCTGCGCCAACAGCGGTCGGTGCATCCACCATCAACGATGTCGCGCAGGCGCTGCGCAAGAGCCCGGTGTACGTCGACCCGGCCGCCGCCGACCAGCTCTCCCCGGGCCAGGCGGCCGCTCTGACGAAGAAGATCAAGGACGCCGACAAGCCCGTGTTCGTGGCGGTGCTACCGCGGACCTCGGCGTTCCCCGAGCAGAGCCTGCTCACCACCCTGCGCACCGACACCGGCATCACCGGCGTCTACGCGGTCCGTCTCGGCAACGGGTTCAACGCGGGCGCCGACCCCCGAGTGATGTCCACCCGAGCGGTCCAGAACCTCACCGCCGCCGTGAAGACACCCGGCACGGACACCGACGCCGCGACCCAGCTGAACGCCTTCGTCGACCGGGCCGTCGAACAGGCCCGGGGCAGCGCACCCGCCTCCTGGGGCGGCTCCTTTGCGGGTGACGGATCATCGTCCACCGTCGGACTGATCACGGTCGGCGCGATCCTGGTGCTGGGCGCCGGCACGGCCTGCACGATCTTCCGGCGCAACCGGAAGCGCAAGGAGGCCGAGGAGCGGGCCGCACTCGACAAGCTCCGGGTTGTCGTGGACGAGGACATCACCGCGTACGGCGAAACATTGGACCGGCTCGACTTCCACCCCGCCGAGCCGGGCGCCGACGACAGCATGCGCGCCGACTACGAGAGGGCACTCGACTCCTACGAGAGCGCCAAAATCCGCATGTCGAAGGCCCAGCACCCGTCCGATGTGCGCGGGGTCACCCAGGCCCTGGAGGACGGCCGCTTCTCCCTCGCCGTCCTGGACGCCCGCCGCAAAGGCGGTGAACCGCCCGCCCGCCGCCCGCCGTGCTTCTTCGACCCGCGCCACGGCCCCTCGGTCGCCGACGTCCGGTGGTCCCCGTCCGGCGGAACGGCCCGTGAGGTCCCGGTCTGCACGGCGGACGAGATCCGGCTGCGCGAGGGCGAGGAGCCGCTCGGCCGCACCGTCGACACGGGCGACGGCCGCCGCCGCCCGTACTGGGAGGCGGGCCCGGCGTACGGCCCCTGGGCGGGCGGCTACTTCGGCGGCGGTCTGCTCCCCGGCCTGCTGGTCGGCACACTGCTCGGCTCGGCGCTGTCGAGCCCGGCGTACGCGGCGGAGTACGGCGGCGGTGACTTCGGCTCCGGCGGTGACTGGAGCGGCGGGGACTTCTCCGGCTCCGACTTCGACTCGTCGGGCTTCGACGGCGGCGGCTTCGGTGGCGGCGACCTCGGGGGCGGCGGCTTCGACGGAGGCGGGTTCTGAGCCACTGACCGGCTATCTCTCGGGCAGGTGCGATTCATGCTAGACCTGAAGTTATGTCTGGTATCGGCCGATTCCGGGCGAGGCTGCGACGCTTTGTCCGGCGACCACATCGGCACGATGGGGGGCGCTCGGGCCAAGTCACCCCCGCGCCGCCCGGTCGGGACATGACCCACCGCTCCCCGGGCCGCGAACTGCTGTCCCTGTTCAGTGTGCACACCGTGGCCGGCCAGGTCTTCTGCTTCGTGCTCGGGCTCGTACTCCTGCTCATCGCCGGCGGCGGGATCGCGCTGGTGCTGCAGGGCCGCAGCGACAGTCTGGAGGAGGCCCGGCTGCGCACACTGAGCGTGGCTGAGACATTCGCCCACTCGCCGGGGATCTTGCCGGCACTGGACAGCAAGAATCCCACCGCCATCCTGCAGCCACGCGCGGAGCAGGTCCGCCGGCAGGCACATGTCGATAGCGTCGTCGTGGCCAGCCCTCAGGGCGTCCGCTACACCCACCCCGACCCCGCGCTGATCGGCAAGCACCTCATCGGCCCGTACAAGGAGGCACTGGCCGGCCACGGCTTCACCAAGAGCTTCTCCGGCAGCCAAGGGCCGTCGATCAACACGGTGGTGCCCGTCAAGCGGCTCGACGGTTCGGTCGCCGGCGTGGTGTCCGTCGGGCTCACCGACAAGTCGGTGAACAGCGTGGCTGTCCGGTCCATCCCGTTCAGCATTGCCGTCGGGGTGGCCGCCTTCGCGGTCACCGCGGGCGGCGCGGTGCTCTTGAGCAGACGGCTGCGCCGCCAGACACACGGGCTCGGACCGGCAGAGATGACCCGGATGTACGAGCACCACGACGCGGTGCTGCACGCGGTCCGCGAGGCCGTCCTCATCGTTGGGGCCGACCACCGGCTGACGCTGGTCAACGACGAGGCCCGCAGGCTGCTCGCCCTTCCCCCGGATGCCGAGGGCCATGCGTTGACGGACCTCGGAATGGCCCCGGAGGCCGTGGAACTGCTCTCCTCCGGCCGGACCGTCACGGACGAGGTGCTGCGCGTCGGCAACCGGCTGCTGGCCGTCAACCTCCGTCCGGCGGGCGCGGGTGGCGGGCCGCCCGCCACCGTGGCGACCCTGCGGGACACCACCGAGCTCCGCAAGATCACAGGCCAGGCGGAACTCGTCCATGAACGCCTGCTGCTCCTCTACGAGGCCGGTGCCCGGATCGGCACCACCCTCGACGTAAGCCGCACGGCCCAGGAGCTGGCGGATGTGGCGACTCCCGGATTCGCCGACGTCACGAGTGTCGACCTCGCCGATCTCGCGCTGCCCGGGGATGAACCGACCACGCCGGACAGTGCCCCGCTGGACATGCGCCGTACCGCCATCGCCGCCACGGACCCGGAACAGCCCCTGCACTCGATCGGTCGACTGGTCGGATTCGTTCCCTCCAGGACCCGGGCCATGTGCGTGAACATCGACGAGGTCGGGCTGGGGTCCGAGGTGATCACGCAGCTGGGATGGCGGTACTGGGACCCCGAGCGGGCCTCGAAGATCCTGGACTACGGATTCCATTCGGTGCTCTCCGTACCGTTGCACGCACGGGGCGTCATCCTGGGGCTGGTCAACTTCTGGCGCGCGGGCAATCCCGAACCGTTCGACGAAGACGACCAGTCCTTCGCCGAGGAACTGGTGGCCCGGGCGGCTGTCAAGGTGGACAACGCCCGCAGGTACACACGCGAGCACGAAATGGCCGTGACGCTGCAACGCAGTCTGCTGCCCCGCGACCTGCCCGAGCAGAACGCCCTCGACGTGGCCCACCGCTATCTGCCGGCGCGGGCCGAGGTGGGCGGCGACTGGTTCGACGTGATCCCGCTGTCCGGCGCCCGGTTCGCACTGGTGGTCGGTGATGTGGTCGGTCACGGGCTGCACGCCGCCGCCACCATGGGGCGGCTGCGCACCAGCATCCACAACTTCTCCGCGCTGGACTTCGCGCCCGACGAACTTCTCGGACATCTCGACGAACTGGTCAGCCGGATCGACCAGGACGAGGCGGCGGGCGACGGCGCCGAGATCGCCGGAGCCGGCTGCCTGTACGCGATCTACGACGCGGTCTCCGGAAACTGCTCGGTGGCCCGGGCAGGCCACCCCGGGCCCGTGCTGGTCCTCCCGGACGGCAGCGTCGAAGCTCCCGAGGTTCCGGTCGGCCTGCCCCTCGGTATCGGTGGCATGCCCTTCGAGGCGGCCGAGTTCCACGTACCCGAAGGGAGCCGTCTGGTCCTCTACACGGACGGTCTCCTCGAGAGCCGCGACCGGGACATCGACGCCGGCCTGGAGCTGCTGCGCGCCACTCTCGCCGGTCGCGACCGGACGCCGGAGGAGACCTGCGACGACGTGCTCGACGCGATGCTGTCCGGGCCGCCGACCGACGACGTCGCCATCCTGGTGGCCCGCACCCGCACGCTCGATCCGAACCAGGTCGCGCAATGGGCCGTGGCCACCGATCCGGCGGCCGTGGCCGGGGTCCGCAAGAACGTCGCCCAGTGGCTCTCCGAGCGTGGCCTGGACGAGGAGGCGTTCACCACCGAGCTGATCCTGAGCGAACTGGTCACCAACGCGGTGCGCTACGGCACAGGACCGATCGAGGTCCGCCTGCTGTACGACCGCAACCTGATCTGCGAGGTGTCCGACACCAGCAACACCTCACCGCATCTGCGCTACGCGGCGACGACGGACGAGGGCGGCCGGGGACTGTTCCTCGTCGCCCAGTTCGCCGAACGCTGGGGCACCCGCTACACCGAGACGGGCAAGGTGATCTGGTCGGAGCAGACGGTCGGCGAATCGGGGACGGAGGAGGACGCTTGAGGTGCGTTGCAGAAGGCCGTGAGCGTCCTCGCCCGAAATGCCGACGGAGAGCCGCCGTGACACGGGTCTCGCCGGCCCCGGCATTGCTGGGCCGGACCGACGACTCTGCCGCCCGAGAAGATCGAAATGGCCAGTGACACCACCGGAACCAAAGCGAGCTACGGGAACCCGAGCCCCCTCGCACGCGCCCACATCCGGTACCACCGTCCTGGCAGCGGTCCTGTTGATCCTCGGCGGAGCGATGACGATCTGCGAGGCGATCGCGGCCATCGCGAAGGACCATCTGTTCGTCGTGACGCGCCACTACGTGTTCGAGTTCAGCCTGTGCTCGGGGAGCGACGACACGGGTTCTGACCGGCCGGTCCGCAGGGGCCGTACGCAGGGAGTGGCCCGGTCGGACTACGGCAGTGCGCGGTCCCGCCCTACGACGAGCGCCCGCCTTCCGGCCCCAGGCGGGAGAGGGGGGAAGGCGGGCGCGCTCGGGTTCGGGCGTGAGGCGGCGGGAGGCGTCAGGCCTGCCCTGCTGCGGCCTTGATCGCGGAGATGTCGAAGTTGAGCTTGACCTTGTCGCTGACCATCACGCCGCCGGTCTCCAGCGCCGCGTTCCAGGTCAGGCCCCAGTCGGAGCGCAGGATGTCCGCGCTGCCCTCGAAGCCGACGCGCTCGTTGCCGTAGACGTCGGTGGCGGAGCCGTTGAACTCCAGGTCGATGGCAAGGGGGCGCGAGACGTCCTTGATGGTGAGGTCGCCGGTGATGCGGTACTTGTCGCCGCCGAGCTGCTCGGCGTGTGTGGAACGGAAGGTCATGAGGGGGAACTTCTCGGCGTCGAAGAAGTCGCCGCTGACCAGGTGGCCGTCGCGGTCGGCGATGCCGGTGTCGACGCTGGCGATCTTGACGTCGATGGAGGCGGCGGAGTTCGCGGGGTTGTGACCGTCGAGCTTCAGGCTGCCCTCGTGCTCGCCGAAGGAGCCGCGCACGTTGGTGACCATGGCGTGACGCACGGTGAATCCGATGCTGGAGTGCGCCGGGTCGATCGTGTAGTCGCCGGTGAGGGCGGCCAGGGCCGGGTCCACGGCGGGGGCGGTGGCGGACGGGGCGTTGTTGTTCTTGCGGTTGAACAGAGCCATGGCTCCTCCTCGGGGGACGTGATCGAGTGGCGGTGAAGTTGTTGTTTAACCTTCAACGAGATTGACTCTAGCGCGATCTAGTTCAAAGTTCAACATCAGTGGTGCGGATTGTTGCGGGGGATGGCTCGCCTGCCGTCGTCCGCGCCCTTTGTCCTCTGGCGGACGCGCGTAGAACTCGGGCACTATCTCCCTGCCCCTTATTTGTCATGAGCAGGAGGAGTCCCTCATGGTGTCCCGTATGACACTGCGCCCCGTCCTGACCGCCCTCGCCCTCGTCCTCGGCGTCCTCTTCGCCCCCGGTGTCGGCGTTCTCGGCAGCGGTGCCACCCAGGCCCACGCCGACACGAAGCTCACCCACGCACAGGCCACCGCCCGGTTCAGCTCCTCCGGAATCACCTGGTCGTCCTCCGGCGGCTGCTCCAACCGCAACGTGGCCACCTGCACCTCGTTCGACCAGCTCAACCTGGCCACCGCCCAGGGCGCCCAGACCCTCAAGAGCGCCACGGGCTGCGCGCTGAACATCACCGGCGGTACCGAGACCGGGCACGCCAGTGGTACGTACTCGCACTGGAACGGGTACAAGCTCGACTTCGCCAAGTCCACCTGTCTCACGAACTACGTCCACGGCGTCTTCGCCTACATAGGGCTGCGTGGCGACGGTGCACCCCAGTACCAGTCGGGTTCCGGCAACATCTACGCGGACGAGGGCAACCACTGGGACGTGACGTACTACAACTGCGGCGGCTGCTGACCGTACGCCGTATTCGCCCTTTCCCAGGTCCTGACGTCGATGCCCAGCATCGGTGTCAGGACCGCCGCAGTCCTCCTGGTCACCGTCGGCGACGGCAGCAGCTTCCCCTGACACGGGCCAGGTCGGCGACGCGGATCAGGCGACCGTGCCGCACACCCTGCATTGCCTCCTTCCGCTCATCGGCGCCGAGTGGAACAGTCGACCATGTGTGGTGAATCAGCGTGTCCGCGCCGTCCCTGACCCCGTCCGCTGCATGTGGCTGGTGCCGTACGCGAAGCGCATCGTAGATCTGGCTGGAGTACCCCAGAACGCGACGTTCTGCGGCTCCTTCGCGTGATTCACGCCTGCGCCCGGGCTGCCCACCGTGATCGCGTTGCCGACTGGAGCGTCAGGATGGTCACGCAGAGACTCGCCGGCGACGAGTGACCCATAACTGTGCCCGAGGGCTGTCGAGTTCACGCTCCCGCCATGCGCGGTGTCGACCCCGGTGAGGAAGTCGTTCAGCGGGTCTTTCGCTGCATCGGCGCACTTGGCCTCCATCGCGTCACCAAGGATGCTTTGTGGCGCGTCATAGCCGAGCCACACGATGGAAGCCGTGGTGTGAAGCGGATCAGTGGTCGCGGCCTTGGCCTGCAGCATTTCGGCCCGGCGGATGTCGCCGTCGATGGACTCCAGCTTGGCGCCGGTTCCGGGTACGTATGTGGTGACGTTGTCCGAGGTGTCCGGGTTGCCGATCGACATGATCACGTGGCCCAGTTTCTTGTCATCGAAGCCGAGCAGATACGGCTGCTTGGTGGCGTCGCCGCTGTAGTCGTCGTAGTCGTCGTAGCGGCGTTGGACGGCATCCATCCCCTTGAGGGACTTCGTTGGACTGTCCAGGCGGTCGCCGTACTTGTTGTGCCACGCCATCCATTCATCGGGGCACACCTTGGACGGGTAGCCGCCAGAGGTGATGTACGTGTACTTGTTCGTCGGCTCCGGCGGAATCGAGGCCAGCCCCATCTGGTGCTGACCGCGCTTCTCAGCGAGGATCGTGTGGTTGGCTTCGACCCGGGTGTCGGCAGGCGGGCCGTTCAGCGCCCCGATCGCGTCAGGGGGGATGCGCCGGTCGCCGTGGTGGCGTTGCGTGGTGACCGCCGCGCATCCAACCTGCGGTCGACGCCGGAGACCCGGCAGGGCCCGAGGCGTCACATCTCGAAGCCGCCCCTGTCCCCCACGAAGGCGGTGCCGGTCGCGGCATCGGAGGGAATCATGCCGCGCAACGGCATGATCGACGTGCCGGGCGCCTCGGATACCTTGCTGGGCGACGTGCGGAAGTGACCGGTAGGCGCGTCACGTGCGCTCGACGTGCGTGACGCGCACGGACGCAATGTCTTTGACGGTGCCGTCTTCGATCTCCGCGTCCCGTGGCGCCGAGCTCCCCGTCCTCGTCTTCCCGGGGCCCAGCCTGTCGGCCGTCACCCCGGTGTTCCCGAGAACATCCCCGTCCTTGTCCAGGAACTCGAACTGCGCGAAGTAACTCGCCGCCCCGCTCCCGCCGTTCCTGATCGTGTAGTGCACGACGTACGCGCGATGACCCCGGGCCCGATGGCCCTCGAACCCTGACTTCACGATTTTGACGTCCCTCGACGGGTTCGCCGCCGAGGCCTCCTCGCTCCAGGCTCTCCCCGTCCCCGGTGTCGGGGCGCCCTCTTTCGCGGAGTCGGCGGAGTCCTTCGCACCCGAACACGCCGTGAGTAGCCCGGCAGCGGCAGCAACCGCAGCCACAGACAGCCAAAACTTGCGCATGACGCACTCCCTGTAGTCGAAGGGCAGACCATAGCCGCGGGCCGCGGCACACAAGCCGTGGGACACGGGGCGAACCCTCTGACGGGGCAACCGTCGACCGCATGACCGAAACCTGTCGGTTTGCGGCCTGCTCCGGGAAGTCTGCCGCCGAGTCTGCCGACGTCGTCCGGGAGCGTGCGTCGGGCTGGCGAGCACTGCCGGCGAGCACGGAGGAGGCGCGGCAACCTCAACGGATCAGCCGGACCTCGTAGGCTCGATCGGGCTTCGACGCGCGATCGTGGTGCCGATGCCCGTCGGTGCGGGCCGGCACGGACCTCGCCTTGCTGATACAGGCCGCCGGCGGCCGGGATGGCCAGGATGGGCGCATTCAGGCGGGCGGGCCTGCGGGGCGCGCGGATGCGGTGCTGGACGCGGTGATCGGTGCGGTCGTATCGGAGATCAGTGGGCTCGCGAATTCACGACAACCGGAAGCTGCGACTCGTCGAAGGTTGCCGAGCCGGCGATCAGGCCCAACGGTCCGGCGTACGCGGGGGCCGAAATCCCGGTGGTGTCGACCCTCAGGCTGTGAAGCCGAGGCCGAGGAAGGCGGCCCAGGCGGCGGGCGGGACGGTGAGGACGGGGCCGTCGGTGACCTTGGAGTCGCGGATGTGGACGGCGGTGGGGTGGGCGGCTACCTCGACGCAGGCGCCGCCCTGGTCGCTGCTGTAGCTGGACTTGCGCCAGTCGTAGGCGACTTCGATGCAGTCGCCACCTTGGTCGCTGCTGTAGCTGGATTTGAACCAGTCGAGGGCTGTCGAGCGGGGGGCCGGGTGTGCTGCGCGGGTCATGTCTCTCCAAGCAGTTCGTCCAGTAGGCAGGCGCTCTTCTCGACGGAAAGCGCCTGCGAACGCAGCATCCCATATTTCTGTTGGAGCACGCTGACGTCGTCCGGGTCTTCGTGCAGGTAGCTGGTCAGCTGTCCCTCCACGTATGCGAAGTGGTCGTGATCGGGGGTCTCCAGCAGCACCATCGGCCCCGCAAGACCTGCGTGCTTCGGAAGTTTCATCGGCAAGATCTGCAGCCCCAAGAAGGGGAGTTCCATGCATTGGCGCAGGTGCTTGATTTGCTTCCGCAGCATGGCAGGGTTCCCGATCTCGCTGCGCAGAATGCTCTCCTCCAGCAGGAAGTGCAGCATGGGGCGGGGTCTGCGTTCGAGGAGCTTCTGCCGGTCGAGACGGGCGCCACCCATTCCTCCTGCTCGTCCTCTTCGAGCGGTGGATACAGGCAGGAGAAGACGAACCGGATGTACTCCTCGGTCTGGAGCAACCCGGGCAGCACTTGGTTTTGGTAAGAGAGCAGCGTCACCGCCTCCTGCTCGTACTCCACGAAATCCTGCACGAACGCCGGGAACCGCTCCTTCTGCGGCACCTTCGACACCGCGACCTGCAACACCCCTTTCGTGCCCAGCAGCTCATCGAGCTGCGCTGCGAAATCGGCCTGCAACGGCCTGCGCCCCTGCTCGATCGACGCGATCGTGTCCTCGCCCACGCAGAACTGATCGGCCAGCGCCGCCTGCGTCATCCGGGCCGCCTTGCGGAACGTCGCCAGCTGGGCACCGATCAGGTGCCAGGACGTGATCCGCTTGTTCTTCTTCGCCGAGTGCATGAAGTGCCTCTCCCCGTCGCGAAACCCGGATGACCCGTCAGGCCCCGTACAAGTGCGTTGTACGACCCGACGCGCTGATCAACGGTAGTGACTTTGTGTGACGTTGGCTGCGTGAACGAACCAACTCAACTCCCCTACTTCCGCGAGGCGTTCCACCGCAGGGAACGCCGATCCGTCCCGCTCGTACGACAGTTCGCACGCCAGGCCCTTATCGACTGGGCGTGCGATTCCCGTGCCGACGACGTGTTGCTCTGCGTGAGCGAACTCGTCACCAATGCCCTCCTGCACGGCGTCCCGCCCGGTCGCGGATTCCGTACCCACCTCTACCTGGAGCCGGCCGACGGCCTCCTGCGGGTCGAGGTCCACGACAGTGGTGACGGGGAGGTGCGCCTCGCCGACGAGGGGCGCGGCGCCCGACGCGGAGGGCGGACGGGGGCTGCTGCTGGTGGCGGCGCTCGCCGACAAGTGGGGGGTGGGGGAGCGGAACCCCGGCAAGGTGGTGTGGTGCGAGTTCGATGCGTCGGCGGGGGTGGGTCGCGGCATTTCGACGAGATAGACCCAGGGGCCGAGATACAAGATCGGCAGGGTCTACCGGTTCCGGTCGCGAGTGGGCTATTCCTGGAACGGCGGCCCTCGACGGGGTCGTATCCCGTGGAAGTGGAAGGAGCCCTGCCATGGCCGACTGGTACGTGGACGACCGCTGCACCAATTGCGACGTAGCCCGACAGTTCGCGCCCGAGCTGATCGGAGAGGAGGAAGGGGCGTCACGGATCCTGCGGCAGCCCAGCGACGAGGCGGAGAACCGGCGCTTACACGCCGCCGTCTTCGCCTGCCACACCCGCTCGATCCGGCCCGCGTCGGGGCAGCCGGACCCGGCGCTCGACCCGTTCCCGATGGCGCTGGACGACGGCGTACTGGTCTGCGGGCACAACTCCCAGCACACCGCCGGCGCCAACTCCTATCTGCTGCGGCGCCCGTCCGGCACGGTCATGATGATCGACACCCCGCGCTGGAGCCCCAAACTGGCCGAGCGGTACGTGGCGACGACGGGGCCCGTCACCGATGTGCTGCTCACCCATCGCGACCACGTCGCGCACGGGCGCCGTTACGCCGACCACTTCGGCGCCCGGATGTGGATCCACGAAGGGGACCTCGACGCGGCGCCGGACGCGGACCAGGTGATCCGGGGGCTCGACCCGGTGGAGATCGGCGAGGGTGTCACCGCCCATCCGCTGCCCGGCCACACCCGGGGCAGCGTGCTCTATCTCGCGGACGACCGGTACTGCTTCAGCGGCGACAGCTTCTACTGGTCGCGTACGACCGGTGATCTCGAAGTCGCGGAGAGCGTGACCTGGTACTCCATCGAGGAGTTGGCCGCCTCCCTGGCGAGGACGGCGGGGCACCTGCGGTTCGAGTGGGTGCTGCCCGGCCACGGCGACCGGCACCGTCTGGATGCCGACGAGATGTCCCGGCGGTTGCGCGCACTGGCGGAACGCACGGCGCTGCTGCGGCCCCGGCCGATCGACTTCACCGCCCTCCGCTGGTGACGTTCCACGACCGCCGGTGACGCCTGCCGGACCGGCTCCACGCCGTCCGCAGGCGCTCGGCCGGTGAGGCGAAACCGTGGTCAGCCCATCGCCATGACGACCGGCTTCTCCGCGGCCATCAGCAGGTACGGGGCCTCCGGATCGGCGTTCACCGCTCCGACCCACCGGTTGTAGAACGCGGTACCGGATTTCGCGGTCGAGCTTGAGTTGACCTCGAACAAGGCGAATGCCCAGACGTTCGAGCAGATCAGGACGAACTCCTGAGCAGTGACACCACGAAGGGTGGCAGCGGCCGCTTTGGACCAGCGTCGATCGTTCTCGGCGAGGTTCTCGCCGATGAAAGCCCGGAGATCACCGCGTGACGTCTGGTTGTGCTTGAAGACTTGACGGGTGAACTGCCCTTGCACGTACTGCGAGTTGAAGGGGTAAGGGACCCACATCCAGCTCCACCCCGGCCCGGTCCCGTTCCACTCGGCTTCCGCATCCGGATAGTCGTGGTTGGAGATCACGGATTGGAAAGAATTACCCGGAGCGTCCAGCTTGAGCATGCTGCCCCCTGATGTCATCCGCCGGCGAGCCGCGGCGGTGGACGCGCACCGCCCCCACCGCGTGCTCGTCATTCGGTAGCAGGCTACGTGGAGGGCTTCGGGGTGAGGGCCGGCTTCGGGGAACTTTTCCACTGTTCCCGCACACACCCGTGGTCGAAGGAGCAACCCCGGCCCGTTCAGCGCCTGTTCACCACTGTCCGCCCCGATGTGGCCCGCCTCGCGCGCGGGTCCGGTAGGCGCGTGGTGTGGTGCCCGTCAGCCGGGAGAAGTGGTGGCGCAGGCTGGCCGGCGAGGTGAAACCGCACCGGGCCGCCACCCGCTCCACCCCTTCGTCGGTGTCCTCCAGCAGTTCGCGGGCCCGCTCCAGCCTCCGGCGCAGCAGGTACTGGGGCGGGGTGGCGCCGGTCTGCGCGTGGAAGCGGCGGTTGAGGCTGCTGAGACTGATCCCCGCGTGCGCGGCGAGGTCCGCCGGGGTCAGCGGGAGGTGCAGGCGGGCCTCCAGCCAGCGCAGCGTCGGTCCGATGCCCGCGCTCTCGGTGAGTTCGCGGTCGATGGTCTCCTGGACGCGGTCGCCGTGGGGCAGGAGCGGGGTGAGGAGTTCCCGGGAGGTCTCACCGGCCACCCGCTCGCCGTGGTCCTGGGCCAGCAGACGCAGGCAGACGTCCAGGCTGCCGAAGATCCCGGCCGAGGTGAGGAATGGGCCGTCGGCCACGACAGTGCCGATCGGATCGACCTCGATACGGGGGTGGCGGCGGGCCAGCTCCTCGGTGTGGCGCCAGCCGGTCGTGGCGCGGCGGGCGTCGAGGAGACCGGTGGCCGCGAGGGTGAAGACGCCCGTGCCGATCGCGCCGATGCGGCAGCCGCGTGCGGCTGCGGCCCGGCACGCCGCAAGCGCCGGGGGTGCGGGCTCGTCGCGGGGGCCGTCGCCGTCCTGGCCGGGGATCAGGACGACGTCCGCGTCGGCGAGGCCGTCGAGCCCCCACGGGACGGAGATCCGGAGCGGTGCAGGTGCTCCCAGGGAGGTGAGGCCGGGGGCGGCGCAGAGCCGTACTTCGTAGGCGGCGCCGGGGTGGCCGGCCGTCGCTGTCCCGAAGACCAGTCCGGGGGTGGTGAGCTGGTGTCCGGGAAGCCTGTCGGGCACGAGAACGGCGATTACGGACATGTCCAGAATCTATCCGAGGGTGGGGGACGGGGAAGCTGCGGCGGTCAGCTCGTACCCGGGCGGGCCGGCGGACGGCCCGCCCGCCCGGGTACGTGTCGCGTCAGCGGTGCGAGTGGATGGTCTTGTTGATCCACTTGGAGTACGCGGGAACGTTGGTGTACATGCCGGGGCCGGTGCCGCAGGTCGGGTCGGTGTCCCCGTCGCCCGAGGTGGCGCCGACCAGTTCCCAGCGCCCGCCCCGGCCGTGCTGAATCTGCGGGCCGCCGGAGTCGCCGAAGCAGGCCATGGCGCCCGGCGTCTTGCTGATCGTGCAGATCCGGGTCTTGTCGGCGCGGCCGGGCGAGCACTCGTCCACGGCACCGATGCGGGTGTCCAGCTGCTTGAGCTTGTCCGGGAACACCGCGTCGGGGAGGTAGTCGGTGTCGCGGACGGTGCCGAAGCCGAGCAGCCGCGTCGGGGTGCCGGGACTGCCCACCGACTTGGCGATGCGGATGGGCTTCTCCGAGACCGGGCGGTCCAGCTCGACGAGCGCGATGTCGTTCGTGCTGGGATCGGATTCGACGTCGTAGGCGGGGTGGGTGACGGTCCGCTTGATGTGGCGCACGGTGCCGCCGGACTCGCGGTCGTCGGACCCGATGCGGACGATGCCGTCCAGCGCCTTTGGGTTGACGCAGTGGGCCGCCGTCACCAGCCAGCGCGAGGTGATCAGTGATGCGCCGCACTGGGCGCGTACGTCGATCGTGTCGCCGTCATCCGTTGGGAACTTGGCCGTCTGCGGGAGCGTGGCCATGAACGGGTAACGCTGCGTGGCCTCCTGCCCGTTGACGATGGCGTTGGCGCTGCCGGTCATGGCCGTGACGCAGGCCGTCGCGGCCAGGGCGACGGCGGCGACCCGTCCCGCACGGCGGGAGAGGGACTTGCGGGACCGGGACGGGCCGGCGGGCGGCGAGCTGCGTGTGAACACGGGTGATTCCTTCGTTCCGATGCGCGTCCTGCGCGTGGTGGATGTGCGAAGCCGGCTTCCGGGCGTCGTATCGCTTCCGGTGCCGCGCAACATCCATCCTCCGTACCGGCCCCGTCCGGAAAAAGCGGTCCTGATGTCACCCTCGGCTAAATTCTGGACATGTCAGTGATCGCCGTCCTCGCGCTCGACGGAGTGCCGGGCCATGAACTCACCGGGCCGGGAATGTGCTTCGGCACAGCCGCCCGGCACCACCCGCATGTCGCGTACGAGCTGCGGTACTGCACCGCTCCCGGCTTCCGCGAGACCGGCTCTCCGGCGCCCTTCCGCATCGACACGCCCTGGGGCCTGGAAGGGCTGGAGGGCGCCGACACCGTACTGCTGCCCGGACACGCCGGTTTCCGCGACGAGCCGGAACCCGAGGTCGCCGACGCCCTGCGGGCCGCCGCGGACCGGGGCAGCCGCATCGGCGCGATCGGCACGGGGACGTTCACCCTCGCCGCCACCGGTCTCCTCGACGGACGCCGGGCGGCCACCGGGCGACAGTACGCGGCGGAGCTGGCGCGGCGCCATCCCCTGGTCGAGGTCGATCCGGAAGGGGCCGTCGTGGACGCGGACCCGTTCCACAGCGCGGCCGGAGTGCTCGGCGGCCTCGATCTCTGCCTGCACCTGATCACCCTGGACCACGGTGTGCCGGTCGTCATCGAGACGGAGCGGCAGGTCTTCATGCAGCTCCACGCACCCGCCGATCCCGGCTCTCCTCAGGTGGCCCGTCACCGGGCCGGCCCGCACAGCCTCGGGCCCACGACCCGGTGGATGGAGGCCCACCTCGACCACCCGCTGACGCTGAAGGACATCGCCGACCACGCGGGGCTCACCGTCCGCGGCCTGAACCGGCGCTTCCGGGCCGAGACCGGGCTCTCCCCGCTCCAGTACCTCCTGCGCGCCCGCGTCCAGGCGGCGCAGCGCCTGCTGGAGCGCGGGGACGAGCCGGTGGAGCGCATCGCCGCGCGCACCGGACTGGGCACACCTGCCAACCTGCGCCACCACTTCCAGCACCACACGGGCACCAGCCCGCGTATCTACCGCACCGCCTTCCGCTCCCTGGTGGCCGCCCTGACCTGGGCGGACGGCAAGCACGCCGAACCAGCGGAACCCAACGGGCGGCCGGGCAGCGCCGACACCGATCCCGACCCGTCCGGCCGCGCCGACGACCGCCGTGCCGCGAGACGCCGTATCTGACACAGGCACCGCGTACCGAAACCGGCGCGATCGGCGCGGGACGCGAGGGGGTCCGGCCGTCCCGCTCCGTTCCCCGACGCCCCGCCCTCAAGACGTCGGCCGGTGGACGCGTACCGTCCACTTGGACTTACGCAACGCGGTTGTTGGACTGGAGCGCCCCGAGGAGCCTTACGTCGTTGACGGTGTCCGGACAGGGGGACTACTCAGGGCACATGTCGCGAAGATTCACTTCGGCGGGCGCTGTCGCCGCCGCCTCAGCCGCCGTCCTGGCGCTGGTGGGGACCGCGCTCCCCGCCACAGCCGCCGCCCCCTCACCCGCCGCAGTCGAGTCGGCCGTGCCCGCGGACGCCACCGTCATCCGGTCCGCGCAGCTCTCGGTCGCGGTCGCCGACGACTTCCCGCGCGTCCTGGCGTACACCGACAAGGCGAGCGGCGATCAGCTGCTCGGCAGTACGCAGCCGGTCACCGCCGTGACCCTCAACGGCACCGCGCACCCCGTGAAGCTCAAGGGAGCACCCGAGGTCACCGGTTCGACCGCCCGCTACACGCTGACCTTCACCGACCTGCCCGGCATCGAGATCGACGCCTCGCTCTCCGTCTCCGGCCGCGCCACCACCTTCAAGGTCACGGCTGTCCGTGACACCGAGGCGTTCCGTGTCGGCACCATCGACATCCCCGGCCACGACCTGGTCTCCGTCGGCTCCACGGACACCGGCGCCGCCACCGCCTTCACACGGCTGGACAACGACTCGACGAAGACCGCCGACGTCTTCGCCCGGGTCACCCCGGACACCGCTGCGGACCAGGCGCCTGTCGGTGCCTCGTACGCCCTCGTCAACACCGGTTCCCTCGCCGCGGCTGTGGAGTCCAACTCCTCGTACGACAAGCCCTCCGGTGCCACCGGCGGCGACGACGCCCGGTTCTGGCACCAGGCCCGCAAGGCCGGCGACGGCAGCGTCCGGGTCGGCGTCTGGTCCGGCCAATGGACCTACCGCGGCGACGGAGCACCGAAGCCGGAGAGGGGGGACAACCTCCCCTGGGCGAAGGTGGTCGTCACCCCCGACGCCAACGGCGACAAGAAGGTCGACTGGCAGGACGGAGCCGTCGCGTTCCGGACCATCGGCGTCAAGGCCCCCGGCAGCGAGGACACCCCGGACCGGGTCATCACCCACATCCCGTTCAACTTCGCCAGCCAGGCCACCCACCCCTTCCTGCGCACTCTGGACGACGTCAAGCGGATCTCGCTCGCCACCGACGGCCTCGGGCAGATGGCGCTCCTCAAGGGATACGCCTCCGAGGGCCACGACTCCGCCCACCCCGACTACGGCGGCAACTACAACAAGCGCGCCGGCGGGCTGAAGGATCTCAACGAGCTCCTCAAGGACGGCAAGAAGTGGGGCGCCACCTTCGGCGTCCACGTCAATGCCACCGAGGCGTACCCGGATGCCAAGGCCTTCGACGAGAAGCTCGTCGACAAGACCAAGCCCGGCTGGAACTGGCTCGGTCAGAGCTACTACATCGACCAGCGCCGCGACATCAACAGCGGTGACCTGGCCAAGCGCTTCCAGCAGTTGCGCGACGAGACGGACCCCAACCTCAGCCTGCTCTACATCGACGTCTACTACACGCACGGCTGGATCGCGGACAAGACCCTCCAGTCCGTGCAGAAGCAGGGCTGGAACGTCGCCACCGAATGGGCCGACAAGTTCGAGCGCGGCTCGCTCTGGTCGCACTGGGCCAATGACCTCGACTACGGCGGCGCCACCAACAAGGGCCTCAACTCGAAGATCATCCGGTTCATCCGCAACGACGAGAAGGACGTCTGGAACAACGATCCGGTCCTCGGACAGACCGCCATCGAGGAGTTCGAGGGCTGGACCAACGAGACCGACTGGAACGCCTTCTACGACAACATCTGGCAGCGCGACCTGCCCGCGAAGTACCTCCAGCAGCAGAAGATCACCCGCTGGGACGGCAATGACGTCACCCTCACCGGTGGTGTCCGGGGCACGGTCGAGGACGGCAAGCGGACGTTCTACGACCACGGCCGCAAGGTCCTGAGCGGCACCGACTACCTGCTGCCGTGGGACGGCGGGAAGAAGCTCTACCACTACAGCAAGTCCGGCGGCACGAGCAGCTGGGCGGTGCCGTCGAACGGCACGTACACCGTCTACGAGCTCACCGACAACGGGCGGGTCAAGACCGGCACGGTCAAGCCGTCCGGCGGGAAGATCACGCTGACCGCCAAGGCTGGTCAGCCGTACGTCCTCTACCCGCAGCAGGCGCCGAAGGCCGCCGACCCCAAGTGGGGCGAGGGCACCCCGGTCGACGACCCGGGCTTCAACGACAAGGGGCTCGACGCCTGGTCCAAGACCGGAACCGTCGCCCGGGAGACCGACGGCAACGGCCTCGACAGCGCCGAGCTCTCCGGCACAGGCACGGCCGCGCTCTCGCAGCGCATCGACGGCCTCACCCCCGGCAAGCGCTACACCGCGTCCGCGCTCATCGAGGTCCAGCCCGGAAAGACCCGGCACACCACGCTCTCGATCGGCGGCAGGTCCGTCGCCGTGGACCGCTCCACCGCCAAGGACCAGGTCGCCGCGTCCGAGCGGCACGGTACGTACTTCCAGCGGGCCAAGGTGAATTTCACCGCCCCCGCGAACGGCCGCACCACCCTGCGCGTCGAGGCGGCCAAGGGCAGCGCCGCGAGCGTGCGGGCCGATGACGTACGCATCGTCGCCAACGCCCCGAAGACCAAGGAGAACACCCTCTCCTACGAGGACTTCGAGGCCGTGGACCAGGGCTGGGGCCCCTTCCTCAAGGGCGACGCGGGCGGCTCCACCGACCCCCGCACCGTCATCTCCCAACTGCACGCCCCGTACACCCAGGCCGGCTGGAACGGAAAGCTGATCGACGACGTCATCAGCGGCAAGGAGTCCCTCAAGTCCCACGAGGAGAACGCCGGACTTGTCTACCGCACCGCCCCGTGGACCGTGCCGATGACCGACGGGCACCGCTACAAGGTCGAGTACGACTACCAGTCCAGCCACGCGGGCGCCTACGAGTGGGTCGACGGCTACGACCGGATCACCGCCGACGGAAAGCCCGACTCGGTCGAGACCCGGACCACCGCCATCGGACAACAGCGCACCACCGGCCACTTCGCCGAGACCGTCACCGCGGGCTGCGGCGACACCTGGACCGGACTGCGCAAGCGCGGCGACGCACCCGACGGCGCCGACTTCGTCCTCGACGCGTTCACCGTGACCGACCTCGGCCCGGCCCCGGCCGGCGAACTCGCCGCCTGCGGCACGCTCGGTGTCGACCCGGCGGCCGAGACCCTGGAGCCGGGCACGGCCAACACCGTCAAGGCGAGCTTCACCAACTACGAGGCCACCGCGGCGACCGGTGTCGCGCTGAGCCTGACCGTCCCCGAGGGCTGGAAGGCTGAGCCCGCGGGCGCCGTCACCTTCGACTCGGTCGCGGCAGGCGCCAAGGTCACCGGCAGCTGGCAGGTCACCCCGCCGGTGGACGCCAAGTACCGGACGTACAGCCTGAGTTCCGAGGCGACGTACACGGTCGGCGGCGCACGGCGCACACTCGGCGCGCAGACCTCCGTACGGACCCTGCCGCCGCCGCCCACCACGGACAGCTGGGCCAGCGACCTGGACTGGACTGCTTCCGAGAACGGCTGGGGACCCGTCGAGCGGGACCTCTCCAACGGAGAGCAGGGCAGTGGCGACGGTACCCCGCTGAAGATCGGCGGCACCGCCTACACCAAGGGCCTCGGCAGCCACGCCCCGGCGAAGGTCCGCTACTACCTGGGCGGCCGGTGCACCTCCTTCACCGCCCAGGTCGGCGTGGACGACGTACAGACCTCACGCGGCAGCGTGCAGTTCAGCGTCACGGCCGACGGCACCGAGAAGGTGAAGTCTCCGGTCCTGAAGGCGGCCGACAACGCCTGGTCGCTCACCGCCGACACCACGGGCGCCAAGTACGTCGAACTGGTCGTCGGCGACGGCGGGGACGGCAACGGCAACGACCACGCGGACTGGGGTGACGCACGCTTCCATTGCGGTAGTTGAGAGCGCAGGATGCGGGACGGGTGCCCAATGGTGGGCACCCGTCCCGCATCTGCATGCGATGGCCTTCCCCCCGACGAACTGGAACCGTACATGCCGAACCCGCCCGTATGGTCACGCCGTACCCTGCTCGCCCTCTCGGCAGCCACCACCCTGGCGGTCTCCCTCCCAGGTTCGGCGACGGCCGCAGCCGCCGCCGAGGCCGACGAGTTCGACACCCTTCGCCTGCGCTGGACCGGGATCGCGCTCGGCGTCGGCTTCGACGCGGCCGCCGAACCGTACGCCTCCCGCCTCGCCGAAACAGGCGCGCTCGCCCGGGGGTTCCGGGCCACGATGAACCCGGCCGCCGGCTCGCTGTGGCCCGGCATCACGTACGACCCGCCGTCCGGCATCACCCAGAGCTACGGCCGCCTGTGGGCGATGACCCAGGCGTACGCCCAGCCCGGCACCGGATCGGCCGGCGACGCCGCCCTGCTCGCCGACATCATCCGCGGCTACGACCACCTCGCCCGGACGGCCTACCACTCCTCCATCACCCCGTACGGCAACTGGTGGGAGTGGCAGATCGGCAGCCCGCGCATCCTCATGGACATCACGTCCGTCCTGTACGAGCACCTGGGCGCGGCCCGCGTCGAGGCCGCCTGCGCCGCCGTCGACCACTTCATCCCCGACGCCGTGCTCCACGACTACAGCGGCACCTCCACCGGCGCCAATCGCGTCGACCTGTGCCGCTCCGTCGCCCTGCGCGGCGTCCTCGGCAGGGCGCCCGCGAAGGTCGCACTGGCCAGGGACGCGCTGTCACCCGTCTTCCCGTACGTCACCGAGGGGGACGGCCTGTACGCGGACGGGTCGTTCATCCAGCACACCACGGTCGCCTACTCCGGCACCTACGGCCAGGTCATGCTCGACGGCCTCGGCCGCCTCTTCGCCCTGCTCGCCGGATCGACCTGGGCCGTCATCGATCCCAACCGGCAGATCATCCTGGACAGTGTCGAGCGCGCCTATGCGCCGCTGATCTACAACGGCCTGGTCATGGACAGCGTCAACGGCCGTGCCATCAGCCGCGGTTACCTGAAGAACGACGAGCTTCAGGTGATGCGCGGCGACCACTTCCACGGGCAGGGCGTCATCGCCGGGATCGCCCTGCTCGCCGAGGGCGCCTCGGCGGCCGAGCGCGACCGGTGGCACGGCATGATCAAGGGCTGGATCGCCCGCGACCTGACCAGCCCGATCCTCACCGCCCGCCAGTTCGGCATCGCGGACCTGGCCCGGCTGCACGTGGCCTGGGCCGCCGCCGTGCCGGCCGCGCCCGAGCGGGTGGCCCACCACCTCTTCGCCGAGATGGCCCGCGCCGTGCACCGCCGCCCGGACTGGGCCGCGGGCATCTCCATGGCCTCGGAGCGGATCTCGCACTACGAGTGCGGCAACGGCGAGAATCCGCGCGGCTGGCACACCGGAGCCGGAATGCTCTACTGGTGGCCGGGCGGGAAGGAGAACGACCAGTACACCGACTGGTTCTGGCCGACCGTCGACTTCTACCGCCTGCCCGGAACGACCGTGTCCACCAAACAGCTCGCCGACAAGGCGGGTGGCGAATGGGGCGCGCCCAAACCCGCGGTGAAATGGGTCGGCGGCGTCACGGACGGCGAATTCGGCGCGGTGGGCCAGCACCTCAAGGGTCTCGGCTCGACCCTGGACGCCCGCAAGTCGTGGTTCTGCGTCGCCGATACGGTCATCTGCCTCGGTGCCGGCATCACCAGCACCGACAAGGTCCCCGTCGAGACGGTCGTCGACAACCGCATGCTCGGCGAGGACGGCACGGACCCCCTCACCGTCGACGACCGTACCGGCCCCCGCTGGGCCCACCTCGCGGGTCACGGCGGCTGGGTCTTCCCCGGCGGCGCCGACCTGCGCACCCTGCGCGAGGACCGCACCGGCGCCTGGTCCGACATCAACACCACCAGCTCCACCGAGCGCCGGACCCGCCGTTACCAGACCCTCTGGCTCGACCACGGCACCGACCCGGTCGACGCCGAGTACGTCTACCTGCTGATGCCCGGCGCCTCCCGCAGAACCGTCGCCGCCCGCGCGGCCGACCGGCACTGGCTGACCGTGCACGCCAACACCGCCGCCGCTCAGGCGGTCGCCGTCCGCTCGCTGGGGGTGACCGCCGCCAATTTCTGGCAGCCGGGTGCGGCCGGTCCGCTCTCCGTCACGGCCGCGGCGAGCGTGCTCGTACGGGAGGGGCGGCGTTCCACGACCGTGTGCGTCAGCGGGCCGGACCGGACCGGTGCGCCGGTGGACGTGGTCTGGGAGCGGCCGGTACGGGAGGTCGTCTCGGCGGACCCGGGGATCGAGGTGCGTGCCACCGGCCGACGGCTGGTGCTGAGGGTCGAGCCGGGAACGCAGGGAGGCACCCTGCGGTGCGAGGTCCGGTAGCCGCCGGGGGTCAGGAGGAGTGAGGAGTGAGGACGCAGGGGCGGGGTATTCTCGCGGAACTCCGCCGTGCGTCCCGCCCCGGTGACGGGCGCGGGAGCGGTGCGGGACCGGCCGGATGCCGTCCGCGGGGGCCCGGACCCCCCGACCGGACCACACTCCGAGGCTGACACGAGTGTGCAGCAGACCACAGTGACCTTTTGTCGGACCCACACAAAGACGGACCGGTACGGGCTGGTACTTCGCCTGCATGTCCCGAAGCTTCTGTCAGGCTCCGCCAGGAAACAGGTCAGGAGACTGTACGGAGTCGACGGCAGGATTTACTTGCCCGGCTTCGTAGGGTCGGTACATGACCGTTGTGGACGAAACCCCGGGCGAGCCGAGTGACACCCGTGGCCGTGTGGCCGAACTGCTGGCGCTGCGCGAGCAGGCGCGGCGCGGACCGAGTGACCGGGCGACCGAGGCGCAGCACGCCAAGGGCAAGCTGACGGCGCGTGAGCGCATCGAGCTGCTGGTCGACCCGGGTTCGTTCAAGGAGGTCGAGCAGCTTCGCCGGCACCGGGCGACCGGCTTCGGCCTGGAGCAGAAGAAGCCGTACACCGACGGTGTCATCACCGGCTGGGGCACGGTCGACGGCCGCACGGTCTTCGTCTACGCGCACGACTTCCGGATCTTCGGCGGCGCGCTGGGCGAGGCCCACGCCACCAAGATCCACAAGATCATGGACATGGCCATCTCGGCCGGTGCCCCGCTGGTCTCGCTGAACGACGGCGCGGGCGCCCGTATCCAGGAGGGCGTCAGCGCGCTCGCCGGATACGGCGGGATCTTCCAGCGCAACACCCGGGCCTCCGGTGTCATCCCGCAGATCAGCGTGATGCTCGGACCGTGCGCGGGCGGCGCGGCCTACTCCCCGGCGCTCACCGACTTCGTGTTCATGGTCCGCGAGACCTCCCAGATGTTCATCACCGGACCGGACGTCGTGAAGGCGGTCACCGGTGAGGAGATCAGCCAGAACGGCCTCGGCGGCGCCGATGTGCACGCCGAGACCTCGGGCGTCGCGCACTTCGCGTACGACGACGAGGAGACCTGCATCGCCGAGGTCCGCTACCTGATCGGGATGCTGCCGTCCAACAACCGGGAGAACCCGCCCACCGTGGCGAGCGACGACCCGGCCGACCGGCGCGGCGACGTCCTGCTCGACCTGGTGCCGGCCGACGGCAACCGCCCGTACGACATGCACAAGGTCATCGAGGAGCTCGTCGACGACGGCGACTACCTGGAGATCCACGAGCGCTGGGCCCGCAACATCATCTGCGCCCTGGCCCGTCTGGACGGCCAGGTCGTCGGCATCGTCGCCAACCAGCCGCAGTCCCTCGCCGGTGTCCTGGACATCGAGGCGTCGGAAAAGGCGGCCCGGTTCGTCCAGATGTGTGATGCATTCAACATTCCTATCATCACTCTTTTGGACGTACCCGGCTTTCTCCCCGGGGTGGATCAGGAGCACGGTGGAATCATTCGGCACGGTGCGAAGCTGCTCTACGCGTACTGCAACGCCACTGTGCCGAGGATCTCGCTGATCCTGCGCAAGGCCTACGGCGGTGCGTACATCGTGATGGACAGCCAGTCCATCGGTGCGGATCTGACCTACGCCTGGCCGACCAACGAGATCGCGGTGATGGGCGCCGAAGGTGCCGCCAACGTCATCTTCCGTCGGCAGATCGCCGACGCCGAGGACCCGGAGGCCATGCGGACCCGCATGGTCAAGGAGTACAAGGCCGAACTGATGCACCCGTACTACGCCGCCGAGCGCGGCCTGGTCGACGACGTCATCGACCCTGCCGAGACCCGCGAGGTGCTGATCGCCTCGCTCGCCATGCTCCGCTCCAAGCACGCCGACCTGCCGTCCCGCAAGCACGGCAACCCCCCGCAGTAGTCCGCAGCGTCGCAGTCACCCTGCCGAGCCCGCGAAGACCTGCCGAGAAGACGGAGAAACCACCCATGAGCACTGCCGCCGAGTCCGTGCTGCGTGTCGAGAAGGGTCTTGCCGACCCCGAGGAGCTGGCCGCCATAACCGCGGTCCTGCTCGCCCGCGCCGCCGCCCAGCCCGCAGCGACCCCCGCCCACCGTGGCCGCAGCACCGCCGGATGGCGCCGCCTGGAACGCACCCCGGGCTTCCGCGCCCCGCACTCCTGGCAGGGCTGAGCTTTTCTGTCCTCGAGCGGGGGGGGGGGGGGGGGAGGGGGAGGGGGGGGGGGGGGGGAGGAGGGGGGGGGGGGGGGTGGGGGGGGGGGGGGGGGGGAGGGGGGGGGAGGGGGGGGGGGGGGGGGGGGGGGGGT
>NZ_JBVJWD010000018.1:7734-110107 GCF_055602785.1 Streptomyces sp. NPDC037301 | reverse complement strand
CCACCCGCCCTCCCCCCCCCCACCCCCCCCCCCCCCCCCCCCCCCCCCCCCCCCCCCCCCCCCCCTCTCCCCCCCCCCCCCCCCCCCCAACCCCCCCCCCCCCCCCCCCCCCCCCCCCTCGAGGACAACGCTTGAGGACGCCGAGCGGCCGTAGGGCCCCGCACTCCCGGAGGAGTGCGGGGCCCTACGCATGTCTGCCGGGGCGGCGAGCCCTACCGCAACCGAGCCATCAGCGCATGCTCCACCAGCGTGATCAGCGCACTCTTCGCATCCGCGCGGTGCCGCGCGTCCGTCGTGAGAATCGGGGTGTCGGGTCCGATCTGGAGCGCTTCGCGGACCTCGTCGGGGGTGTAGGGCTGGTGTCCGTCGAAGCCGTTGAGGGCGATGACGAAGGGGAGTCCGCTGTTCTCGAAGTAGTCGACGGCGGGGAAGCAGTCGGCGAGGCGGCGGGTGTCGACGAGGACGACGGCGCCGATGGCACCGCGGACCAGGTCGTCCCACATGAACCAGAAGCGGTCCTGTCCCGGCGTACCGAAGAGGTACAGGATCAGGTCCTGGTCCAGCGTGATGCGGCCGAAGTCCATCGCCACCGTCGTGGTGGTTTTGTCCCCGGTGTGCGTCAGGTCGTCGATGCCCGCGGATGCGGACGTCATCACGGCTTCGGTGCGCAGCGGATTGATCTCCGAAACGGCACCGACGAACGTGGTCTTACCCACGCCGAAGCCCCCTGCCACCACGATCTTCGCGGAGGTAGTGGAGCGGGCTGCTCCGCCGCTAGAGCTTGCGAAGTCCACTGAGCACCCTTTCGAGCAGTGTCACATCTGGCTGGCCGCCGGCGGACTCTTCGCCGCCGGGCTGATGGATAGCGACGAGTCCGGCCTCTGCCAAGTCGGCTACGAGGATCCGGGCAACGCCGAGCGGGATCGAGAGCAGTGCCGAAATCTCGGCGACCGACTTGATCTCGATGCACAGCCGGCAGATCCGCTGGTGCTCGGGCAACTGCCCTTGCAGCCGGGACGGATCGGCCGTGGTACTGACCAACGCCTCAATGGCGAGTTGGTAGCGCGGTCGGGTCCGGCCGCCGGTCATGGCGTACGGACGGACCAGCGGATTGTGCGCGGCCGGTGCGGCCGGCTCGGGGGCCTGCCGCGGCTGTACGGGCTGAATGCGGGGCGACTGGGGCGAGTCGTAGCGGTGCGGCCGCTGCGGAGGCCACCCGGGACCCTGCTGGGCGCTTTGCGGCGGCTGCGAAAAGGGCTGATACGGCTGGTACGGCTGCTGTGCGCCCTGCCTGCTGGGTGTGGAGGGGAAGTTGAAACGATTGTCCCCGTGCTCACCCGGCACGTTCTGGCCACCGTCGTACCGGTGTCCGCCTTGGGGTGTTGCCACGATTCCTCCTCCGCTTGCCGGTCCCGATTCCAGTGGGTCCGCGCCACCGCACCTTATGACTCGGTGGCGCGAAACGCACTGTCCGTCTACTAGTTAAGAAGACTTCCCTGAAGTTCGGCGCGGAGGTCCGGGGTGAGGACGGTGCCCGCACGGTCGACAAGAAGGGCCATTTCGTACCCGACCAGACCGATATCGGCGTCCGGGTGGGAGAGAACGGCCAGCGAAGATCCGTCGGAGATGGACATGATGAAGAGGAACCCGCGCTCCATCTCCACAACTGTCTGATTCACGGCGCCGCCTTCGAAGATCCGCGAGGCGCCCGCGGTCAGCGAGGTCAGACCGGAGGCGACAGCCGCCAGCTGGTCCGCGCGGTCGCGCGGAAATCCTTCGGACATGGCCAGCAGGAGTCCGTCGGCGGAGACCACCACCGTGTGCGACACCCCGGGGGTGTTGTCCACGAAGTTGGTGATCAACCAGTTCAGATTCTGCGCCGCCTGGCTCATCGGGCTCACACTAACGCTCCTGGTTGTAGGTATTACTTGTGTCCGAACCCGCGTTACGTCCCCGCAGCACGCCCCGCCGCAGGTTGCTCAACCTGCCGCGGACGTCCTCCGGGGCGCGGGAGACCTGAGGGCCGTCCTGCCGGGTCTGCTCCGCCGTGCCCTCGACCAGATTGGCCTTGGGCACCCGCCGGGGAAGTCCGGACGGGGTGACCCCGCCCGCCTTCGGCTCCCGGAGCTTCTCGGCCCGCTCCCAGCGCTCGTCGTTCGCCGAGCGCCAGTCGTCGGAGCCGTTCCCGTCCTGCTGCGCAGACGACTGCCGCTGCAGCGCTTCCTGCTGCGGCTGTTGCTGCTCGGCGACGGGCCGGTTGTTCCCGCGGCCGGTGGGCTGCCAGTGCTGCTGACCGCCCCGGCGCGGCAGACCGGCTTCGGTCATCTCGTGGCCGGGGTTCGGGGTGGGCCCGGGACGGTCGAAGCCTACGCGTTCCTGCGGCTCGGCGGGGGCGCTCGGGGCAGATTCCGCTTCGACCTCTGCCGACGGCTCGTACGCGCGCTGGTAGGCGCTCTGATCCGCCCACTCGTCCTGGTGGGGCTGGGGGGCGAACTGCTCCTCGTACGACGGCTGCGGGACCTCGCCGGCCGCATAGGCAGCCTCCGCATAGCCGCCCTGATGAGCGTGGTCGGGCTGTTCGGCAAAGCCCGCGTCGCCGCGGTAGGGGTCGTAGCCGCCCTCGTACGAAGCCTGCTCGTACTGCTCCTGCTGCGGCTCCTGGGCGTACCCGCTCTCGGCGTAACCGTTGTTGGCGTACTCGTTCCCGACGGGCTGGTTCGCGGCGTACTGCTCCTGCGGGAACTGCGGGCGCTCGCCGGCCGTCTGTGCCTCCAGCGCGGCCCGGCGCTCCTCACGCATCAGCGAGCGGCCCACCGGGTCCAGCTGCGCGGCGTCCACCGACTGCTGCTCATAGCGCGAGTCGTCGAAGCCGAGCTCCGCCGCCGTGCGCATCTGGGGCTGGTGCGGCAGCTGATCGAAGGTCTGCTGCTGCGGAATGATCGAGGAGACGGTGAAGTCGTCCTGCGCGGCGACCGGTTCGCCACCGCCACCATGGGTGATGGCGTCCGGCAACATGACCAGCGAGGTCGTTCCGGCCTGCTCGCCCGAGGGGCGCAGCTGGACCCGGATGCCGTGCCGGTCGGAGAGCCGGCCGACCACGAACAGACCCATCCGCTGGGACACCGCGGCGTCCACGGTCGGCGGGTTGGCCAGCTTGTGGTTGATGTCGGCGAAGTCTTCGGCGGTGAGGCCGATGCCCTTGTCGTGGATCTCGATCATCACGCGGCTGTCGGGCAGCCGGGTCGCCGTGACCCGCACCTTGGTCTGCGGCGAGGAGAACGTGGTGGCGTTCTCCAGCAGCTCGGCCAGCAGGTGCACGAGGTCGGTGACGGACTGGCCGTGGATCTCGGTCTCCGGTACCCCGGAGAGCTCGATGCGCTCGTACGACTCCACCTCGGAGGAGGCAGCCCGCAACACGTCGACCAGCGGGACCGGCTGGTTCCAGCGGCGGCCCGGCTCCTCGCCGGCGAGGACGAGGAGGTTCTCGCCGTTGCGGCGCATACGGGTGGCCAGGTGGTCCAGCCGGAAGAGGTTCTCCAGCTGGTCCGGGTCGGCCTCGTTGTTCTCCAGGTCGGTGATGAGGGTCAGCTGGCCCTCGATCAGCGACTGGTTGCGACGCGACAGGTTGGTGAAGATCGCGTTGACGTTGCCCCGCAGCATGGCCTGCTCGGCTGCCAGCCGGACCGCCTCGCGGTGCACCTGGTCGAAGGCGCGGGCGACCTCACCGATCTCGTCGCGGCTGTCGATCGGGATCGGCTGGACGCGGGTGTCGACCCGGCCCGGATCGGTCCTGGAGAGCTGGTCGACCAGCATCGGCAGCCGCTGCTCGGCGATCCCGAAGGCGGCCGTACGCAGCCGGCGCATCGAGCGGCTCATCTGCTGGGCCATCAGCCCGGCCAGGATGAAGGCGGCCAGCAGGGCGACGATCACGACGGCGGCGTTGATGACGGCGTCGTTCCTGGCGCTGGACGAGATGCCCGCGGCTTCGGTCACGGCCTTGTCGACGAGCTCGTCCTCGACGGTGGTGTAGCCGTCGAACTTGGCGGTGGCGGCCGCCATCCAGGTCTCGGGCGTGATGCCCTTCGCGGCCAGCTTCTCGGGCGACTTGCCCTGCCCGATCTGCTGGGCCATGCCGTCGAAGACCGAGCCGTCGACACTGGGGGGCGCGACGAACGGGACACCCGCGGCGTCGGCCTGCTCCTTCGCCTTCTTCAGCTTCTTCGCGCCGTCGGCCGACTTGGCGGCCATGACCTGCTTCAGCCGGGCTGCGTCGGCCTCCGTGCCACCGGAGACGAACTCGCCGAGCGCGATCTGCTCCAGGTAGTTGTACGAGCCGAAGGCCTTGACCTGGGCGTCGAACTTGGCGCCCTCCTGGCTCGGACGCACCAGCAGATGCATACCGATGGAGCGCTGAAGCGATTCTGCAGCCTTGGCGAGCTCGATCGCGTAGACGGTACGGCCGTAGCTGGTGACGTTGCCGGTGCCCAGCCCCAGCTCGTTGCAGAACTCCATCAGGGAGTGCTGCACCTGGATGTAGCCCTCTTCCGTCTTCACCGGGTCCATGGCCTCGGCGTAGGCGGCCTTGCGCAGCTCGGGGAGCTTGGGCTCCTCCAGCCGGAACAGCTGAAGACGCCGCTCCAGGCCCTGCTTCTTGGGCAGGTCCTTCACGGCGGTGTCGAACTTGGCCGCGGCCGCGTCGGTGGTGGCCCGGGCCTGGCTGACAACGGCGGCGTCACGCTTGTTCGACAGCAGGGGCTGAGCGGAGAGGTCACGCTCATTGAGGAGCGCCTGACCGTACACGGAGGCCGCGCGCACGATCAGCGCGGTCTTCTCGGCGTCCTGCGCCTCTCGCCAGGTGTCGACCGACCCCTTCACCTGGAAGCCGCCCATGACCAGGCCGACCAGCACCGGGATCAGGAGGATCGCGTTCAGCCGAGTGGGTACCCGCCAGTTGCGCGGTGACATCCGGCTGCTGCTTCCACCGGACGTCACTGCCGCGGACACATCGGCAGGCGACGCCGCGGCGCGCGGCGGCGGGGTGAAGTTGCCCCGCTCCTGCTGCGCCGCGGAGCCCTCGTTGCTTCGCCTCACTCGACCAACAACCTCTCGGCGTCGGCACCTACGTTGTGCCGTTTTTGTTCAGGGCCGTACTACTGGGGAGTTCGTCGAATTCCAGCACGGGGACCGGCCGCGTTCCAAACAGTCGGAACCAGCCATTCCGAGTGGTCCAGGCCTCAGATAAAACGGGCATAAAGAGCGAGCCCCGTCAAAAGGCGGGGCTCATGTGAGCGCAGCGGTACCAATCGAATGCATCGGGTGCTGAACGCGGGCCAATTCTCTGTCGAAACGTTATGAACACGGGGGCGGATCGTGTCAAAGGACACAGTCCGCCCCCGTTTGGCCACGGTAACTGCCCTAAATCAATACAGACTTGTGCCTACTTCAGCCGCGCCATCAGTGCGTGTTCCACGAGCGTGATGAGGCCGCTCTTCGCATCCGCGCGGTGCCGCGCGTCCGTCGTGATGATCGGGGTGTCGGGTCCGATCTGGAGCGCTTCGCGGACCTCGTCGGGGGTGTAGGGCTGGTGTCCGTCGAAGCCGTTGAGGGCGATGACGAAGGGGAGTCCGCTGTTCTCGAAGTAGTCGACGGCGGGGAAGCAGTCGGCGAGGCGGCGGGTGTCGACGAGGACGACGGCGCCGATGGCACCGCGGACCAGGTCGTCCCACATGAACCAGAAGCGGTCCTGTCCCGGCGTACCGAAGAGGTACAGGATCAGGTCCTGGTCCAGCGTGATGCGGCCGAAGTCCATGGCGACGGTCGTCGTCGTCTTGCCGCCGGTGTGCGTCAGATCGTCGATGCCCGCGGACGCGGACGTCATCACGGCTTCCGTACGCAACGGGTTGATCTCCGAAACGGCACCGACGAACGTGGTCTTACCCACGCCGAAGCCCCCCGCCACCACGATCTTCGCCGAGGTAGTGGAGCGGGCCGCTCCGCCGCTAGAGCTTGCGAAGTCCACTGAGCACCCTTTCGAGCAGCGTCACATCCGGCGCGCCGCCGGCCTCTCCATTGCCCGGCTGGTGGATGGCCACCATGCCGGCTTCCGCCAGGTCCGCGACAAGGATCCGGGCCACACCGAGCGGCATCGACAGCAGTGCCGAGACCTCGGCCACCGACTTGACCTCACGGCAGAGGTGGCAGATCCGCTGGTGCTCGGGGAGCAGCGTCCCCAGATGCGCGGGGTCGGCCGTGGTGGAGACCAGCGCCTCGATCGCGAGTTGGTAGCGCGGCCGGGTCCGGCCGCCGGTCATGGCATACGGACGGACCAGCGGCTGGTCGCCTTCACCGTCGTACGACGCGTGGTGCAGTGCGCCGTACGGATCGGATGAGGCGGGTGGCGGGGTCATGAATCCTCCGGGCGTGACAGCAAGGGGTCGGCCTGCAGTCTGAAGGGGCCGGTGGGGGGCTCTAAGCGGCCGAACGGGCTGGGGATGAGGGCGTTACCTGGGGCAATCGAGTCTGTCATCGATCCATGGCCGCCTAGTGGAGCAGGCTGCCTTGGAGCTCGGCGCGGAGGTCCGGGGTGAGGACGGTGCCCGCACGGTCGACCAGGAGGGCCATTTCGTACCCGACCAGACCGATGTCGGCGTCCGGGTGGGCGAGCACGGCCAGCGAGGAGCCGTCCGAAATGGACATCAGGAAGAGGAACCCGCGTTCCATCTCCACCACGGTCTGGCTGACGGCGCCGCCTTCGAAGATCCGCGAGGCGCCCGCGGTCAGCGAGGTCAGACCGGAGGCGACAGCCGCCAGCTGGTCCGCGCGGTCGCGCGGGAAACCTTCGGACATGGCCAGCAGGAGTCCGTCGGCGGAGACCACCACCGTGTGCGACACCCCGGGGGTGTTGTCCACGAAGTTGGTGATCAACCAGTTCAGATTCTGCGCGGCCTGACTCATCGGGCTCAACTAACGCTCCTGCTGGTGAGTGGGGCCGAGGGGAAAACTTCCGGTCGACTGGCCGTTGTTGGCCTGCCGTCCTTGCTGGATGCCCCGGCGGAGATTGGTCAACCGCCCGCGCACATCATCGGGCGCACGCGACACCTGAGGACCGGACTGATGGTTCTGCTGCTGGGCGGTGCCCGGCACCAGATTGGCGCGGGGTACCCGGCGAGGCAGTCCGGAGGTGGTCACTCCGCCTGCCGCGGGCTTCTTGGCCCGCTCCGCCTGCCGTACGAGTTCGTCGTTCGGCGAGGGGCGCCAGGAGCTTGTGGTGGCGCCCGTGTCGTCTCCGCCGCGGCGCGGCGCGGCGGGAGCAGGGCGCTCCTGGGCCGGCTGCTGCGGGAAGGCGGGCGCCTGCGGCTCGGCGGGCGGCTGCTGGCCGCTCTGCTGCGGGCCGTGGAACCAGTTCGTCTCGAGGTTGTCGTACAGCGGCGTACGACCGTCCCCGGGCCCGGCCGGAGGCAGCGCCTCGGGCTGCGGCTGCGGCGGCAGGACCGGGCGGTATTGCGCGTCACCGTTGGGCACGGCGGGCGGACGCGGGGCACCGAAGTCCCCGTTGTCCCGGCCGCGCTGACGCGGTGCCGGCAGGCCCTGGTCCTGCGCCCGAGCGGGCTGCGGCTGGCCGAAGTCGGGGCGGGCGAACTGCGCGGTGCTCGCCGGGTCCTGCGGAGCCGGGGCCTGCGGGGCCGGGGCCGAGAAGTCCGGGCGGGCGAACTCGGCGGTGGAGCCGGGGCCCTGCCGGTCGTCCATGGGCGGCCGCGGGGTGAGCGGCGGGCTCGTCGGCCGCTGGAAATGGCCGGTGGACTCGGGCTCCTCGTGGCCGCGCGGGGCGTCCAGCGGAGCACGCCGCGGCGCGGACGGCTCCTCGGTGCCCCAGCTGGTGGTCTGCGGGCGCTGCGGCTGCGGGTTGCCACCGGGCAGCTCGGCACGCGGACCGCCGACCGGGGGCAGCTGACGACCGGGGTCGACCGGGCCGCCGGACTGCTGGAAGCCGCCCTGGCCGCCCGGGTTCTGCCGGGCCTGCTGCGGCTGCGGGGACTGCCACGGGACCGGGCCGTTCGACCGGCCCTGCTGGTCGCCGCGGTCCTGGCGGCTGGAGCCGAACATGTCGGGCTGGGACGAGTCCGTACGGCCCGTTCCGTCGCCCTGGCCGCGGGCGCCGAGCCGGGCACCGTTGCCGAAGGCACCGGCGAGGCCGCCGCCCTGACGCTGCGGCTCCCGGCGCGAGGTGTCCTGCGGGCCGGTGTCGGACAGCCCGGCGGACTGGAAGCCGGCGTCCTGCTGGCCCTGCTGGCCCTGCTGGTTCTGCGGCCGGTGGGGGCCGCCGTCACGCGAGGGCAGCGCGGCACGCGGACCGGAGCCCGCGCCTACCTGACCGCGCGCGGCACCCGGGCCCGCGGCGAGCCGGCCGGCCGGGGCCGACGAAGCGCCTCCGAGGCCGGGACGGGAGCCGTTGCCCGCGCCCGTACCGCTGCCACCGCCGAGCAGACCGCCGGGGGCGGAGGGCTGCTGCCCCGGTCCCGGCTTGGGGGCCGGCTGCTTGCCACCGTGCGCGACATCGACGGGGAGCATGACCAGCGCGGTCGTGCCACCGGAGTCCGAGGGCCGCAACTGGATCCGGATGCCGTGACGCAGAGACAGCCGGCCGACCACGAACAGACCCATGCGGCGGGAGACCGAGACGTCCACGGTGGGCGGCGAGGCGAGCCGCTCGTTGATCGCCGCGAGGTCCTCGGGGGAGAGGCCGATGCCGGTGTCGTGGATCTCGACCAGCACCCGCCCGTCGGGCAGCGCGTGACCGGTGACCCGGACCTTCGTCTGCGGCGAGGAGAACGATGTGGCGTTCTCCAGCAGCTCGGCGAGCAGGTGCACGAGGTCATTGACGACGCGGCCCGCGACCTCGGTGGCGGGCACCGCGGCCAGTTCGATGCGCTCGTACTGCTCCACCTCGGAGGCGGCAGCACGGAGCACGTCGACCAGCGGGACGGGGCGGGTCCACCGGCGGCCCGGCTCCTCGCCCGCGAGAACGAGGAGGTTCTCGCCGTTACGGCGCATACGGGTCGCGAGGTGGTCGAGCTTGAAGAGCGAGGACAGCTGGTCCGGGTCGGCCTCGCGCGACTCCAGTTCGGAGATGAGCGAGAGCTGACGCTGGATGAGGCCCTGGCTGCGGCGTGAGAGGTTGGTGAACATCGCGTTGACGTTGCCCCGCAGGAGGGCCTGCTCGGCAGCGAGACGGACGGCCTCGCGGTGCACGTCGTCGAAGGCCGCGGCCACCTTGCCGATCTCGTCCCGGGAGTGCACACCGACCGACTCGACCGAGGTGTCGACGTCCTGCGGGTCGGCCTCGGAGAGCTGCTTGACGAGCTCGGGCAGCCGGTCCTGGGCGACGCGCGTAGCTGTGTCCTGCAGTCGCCGCAGCGAGCGGATCATCGACCGGGCGACGACGAAGGCGCCGACCAGCGAGACGCCGAGCACCAGCAGGATGAGCGCACCGCTGATGATCGCTTCGCGCTTCGACTGGTCGCGGAGCTCGCGGGCCTTGCCCTCCATGTCGCTGAGGAGGGTCTCCTCGATGGTCTTCATCGCCTGGATCTTGGTGGAGCTCTGGTCGTACCAGTCCAGATAGGAACGCCGAGGCATGCCTTCCATGCCCGAGGGGCTGTCCAGGACCTTCTTCGCATAGGTCTCGGAGGCCTTGATCTCCGGGTTGCCCTCCTGCAGCGTGGCCATCAGCTCTTCGGCGTTGTTGCCGGTCGCCGTGTAGACCGCCTTGAAGGAGCGGAGCGCAGAGTCTTCCTTGCGCAGCGCGGCGCGGCCGAACTGCTGGTCGTTCCGGTCGAGGTGCGACTGCTTGTCGTTGCCGCCGGGCAGTGCCGCGGCGATGACCGCCCGCTGGACCGAGGCGTACTCCTTGGCGGAGGAGAAGGCCGCCAGCGCCCGGGTCCGCTTGATCATCTCCGAGTTGCTGGTCGACTGAGCCATGTCCTGCGAGAGGCTCAGCAGCGAGGTGATCAGCTGGCTGTACTGGTCGACGGTCTGGAGGCTGGGGGAGCCCTTGGCGTACGCCGTCTTGCGGATCTCGCGGATCGAGGTCAGCTGGCTGGCGATGTGCTGGACGCTCGAGTAGATGCCCTCAAGGGCCTCGTCGCCCGACGGGTCGCCGATCGCGTCCGTCGCGTCCAAGAAGGCCGTCTTCGCCCGGTCGGTCTTCTTGCGGGGCTCGGTGACCTTGAAGTCGTCGGCCTTCACCCCGTTGGACAGCGGACCGGCCGAGCGGTCGCGCTCCTCCTGGAGCGCCTGGGCGAGCGTGGTCGCCTGCTTGGTCATCTTGGTCAGCAGCTGCATGTGATCCAGCTGCTGGATGTCGTTCATGGAGTCGTTGATCCGCAGTCCGCCCAGCGTGGTCGCGGCGACCACGGGAAGGGCGAGCAGGGAGACCAGACGCGTGCTGATCCGCCAGTTGCGAAGAGCCACTCGTGAGCCCGTGCTGACGGGGCCCCGGGGCTTGAGCGACGAGATCGGATCGGTGCCGCTGCTCGCCGTGGCACCGGGGTGCCGGTCGCGGTCACCGCTTTCGCCGGCCGAGGCCGGTCCGGGGTTCTGGGCGTGCTGGGGCGAGGAACCGCGGTCGGTCCCGCCGTGCGGCTCCTGTTCCGCCGCCGCGCTGCCATCCCTCTTGAAACGTCCCTGCACTAGCGTCGCAACCTCTGGACCAGGCGTCCCCTCCGCGCGAAGCGGGTGGGACGGTGTCGGCGTCGTGGGGCGTCGTGTCCGCCCCCTGGTGGTCGTTGAGCGACCGGCGCTTCTCCCCTTCCCGCCGCCACTCGGCGCTGCGTTGCGCCCCTGCGCGCCGGTTTGAAAACCCGCGGCGGTGCGTGGAATTCCAGCACAGTGCCGGATCTCCAACAAGGGCCCCCTGCCGGGCCGTGGCCTGAGTGACGCGTTGTGATGGCTGAGTAACAAGCCGTGGAGCGCGTTCGCGGGCAAAACGGATGATTGAGGGTGAATCGACAGAGGGTGGAGGGTGTCCCAGTCGACATGATCAGGAGCGGAATGGCTCATTCAGTGGCACAATGTCCGTTTCTGCCGGAGTGGTCGGCCGCCTGAATTGAGGCAATTGTCGATGCCGTCGTGAGGAAACTCACATGATGATCGTCGTCTCATCCGGGCTCCTGAAGGGAATTGGATGTTTAGCCTGACGCTTTACAGGGATGGCAAATCCGACAACCGGCGCCCCTCCGGGCGGCGCCCGTACCGACAGGGTCCGAACGGCAGATGAAGACGACGATGATGTTCCGCAACATTGCCAACCCCCGGCGCACCACGCTGGCGCACCTCAAGGACGCCGACGAGCTGCAGACGCCGGAACTGCCGGAGCGCACCGTCGAGCTGCCCACCCAGACGGCCAACCCCCGCCGCACCATCCTCATGGAAGCCCCGGTCACGGCCCCGGCCGCAGCAGCCGAGTAATGCGCGGTTGTCCCCCCTCGCCCGCGTTAGCCTGGAGCGTCAGTCTTCAGCCAGCCAGCAAGTGAGGGGCGACAGCATCCCGTGCGCATCGCCAGGTTCTCCATCGACGGCAATGTCGCCTTCGGCGCCGTCGAGGGCGAGGGGCCCGATGGTCTCGTCCTCGACATCATCAAAGGCATCCCGTACGCCGAGTTCGAGCTCTCCGGCACCAAGGTCCCGCTGAGCAAGGTCCGCCTCCTGCCGCCCGTGCTCCCCAACAAGGTCGTGGCCATCGGCCGTAACTACGCGGAGCACGCCGCGGAACTCGGCAACGAGGTACCGGACGTCCCCGTCGCCTTCTTCAAGCCCACCACCTCGGTGATCGGCTCCGGCGACGCCATCGAGTACCCCTCCTTCTCCAACGAACTCCACCACGAGGCCGAACTGGCCGTGGTCATCGGCCGCATGTGCCGCGAAGTGCCGCGTGAGCGCGTGAAGGACGTCATCTTCGGCTACACCTGCGCCAATGACGTCACCGCCCGCGATGCCCAGAAGCGCGAGAAGCAGTGGGCCCGGGCCAAGGGCTTCGACACGTCCTGCCCGCTCGGCCCCTGGGTGGAGACCGACCTCGACCCCAGCGACCTGACCATTCAGGCCACGGTCAACGGCGAGCAACGCCAGCTGGGCCGTACGAGCGACATGATCCGCTCGATCGAGGATCTGGTCGTCCACATCACGGAAGCCATGACGCTGCTCCCGGGCGATGTGATCCTCACCGGCACTCCCGCAGGGGTCGGACCCCTCCATGTCGGCGACGAGGTCGCCGTCACCATCGAAGGCATCGGCACTCTCACCAACAAGGTGATCAAGCGTGGTTAACGCACCCTCCCCCAAGCTCTCGGCTCCGCTCGAGCAGGTCCGCGTACGTTTCTGTCCCTCCCCGACCGGCAACCCCCATGTGGGCCTGGTCCGCACCGCCCTCTTCAACTGGGCCTTCGCCCGGCACCACGGCGGCACCCTGGTCTTCCGCATCGAGGACACCGATGCGGCCCGCGACTCCGAGGAGTCCTACAACCAGCTCCTGGAGTCGATGCGCTGGCTCGGCTTCGACTGGGACGAGGGCCCCGAGGTAGGCGGCCCGCACGCCCCGTACCGCCAGTCGCAGCGCATGGACATCTACAAGGATGTCGCCGAGAAGCTCCTCACAGGCGGGTACGCGTACCACTGCTACTGCACCACCGAGGAGCTCGACACCCGCCGCGACGCCGCCCGCGCCGCCGGTAAGCCGTCCGGCTACGACGGCCACTGCCGCGACCTCACGGCCGAGCAGATCGCCGCGTACGAGGCCGAGGGCCGCACCTCCATCGTCCGCTTCCGGATGCCCGACGAGGCGCTCACCTTCAACGACCTGGTCCGTGGCGAGCTGACCTTCCAGCCGGAGAACGTGCCGGACTACGGCATCGTCCGCGCCAACGGCGCCCCGCTCTACACGCTGGTCAACCCGGTCGACGACGCGCTGATGGAGATCACCCACGTCCTGCGCGGCGAGGACCTGCTCTCCTCCACCCCGCGTCAGATCGCCCTGTACAAGGCGCTCATCGAGCTGGGCATCGCCAAGGACACCCCCGCGTTCGGCCACCTCCCGTACGTCATGGGCGAGGGCAACAAGAAGCTCTCCAAGCGCGACCCGCAGGCCTCGCTCAACCTCTACCGCGAGCGCGGCTTCCTGCCGGAGGGGCTGCTCAACTACCTCTCCCTGCTGGGCTGGTCGATCGCCGAGGACCGCGACATCTTCTCGATCGAGGAGATGGTGGCCGCGTTCGACATCGAGGACGTCAACGCCAACCCGGCGCGCTTCGACCTGAAGAAGTGCGAGCACATCAACGCCGAGCACATCCGCAAGCTGGATGTGAAGACGTTCACCGAGGCGTGTGGCCCCTGGCTGAAGGCGCCGTTCGCCCCGTGGACCCCGGAGTCCTTCGACGCGGAGCAGTTCGCGGCGATCGCCCCGCACGCCCAGACCCGTGTCACGGTCCTCTCGGACATCACGGCCAACGTCGACTTCCTCTTCCTCGACGAGCCGGCCATCGACGAGGCGTCCTGGGCCAAGGCGATGAAGGAGGGCTCCGACGCCCTGCTCGTCACGGCCCGCGCCAAGCTGGCCGACGCCGAGTGGAACGCGGACGCCCTGAAGAACGCCATCCTCACTGCAGGCGAGGAGCACGGCCTGAAGCTCGGCAAGGCCCAGGCCCCGGTCCGCGTCGCGGTCACCGGCCGCACGATCGGCCTGCCGCTTTTCGAGTCCCTGGAGATCCTGGGCCGCGAGAAGACGATCGCCCGCATCGACGCGGCACTGGCCAAGCTGACCGCGTAACCGTCCAGATCACGCCTTGAGGGGGCGGCCACCGGTTCGCTCCGGGGGCCGCCCCCTCCGCCGTTTCTCGGTCATGAGAAGCGTTTCAGCCGGGGTGGGGTGCGGGATTCAGCCGAATGTCGCCGTTCGCTTACGGGAACCTCTGGCGCGACTAGGATCGGTCGCTATGGCCCGACAGGGGTGCGCGACGCAGGAATGAAGGGCAGATGGCAGAGGATCTCAACGTCTCCGTAACCGAGTTATACGCCTCCGCGGGCGCCGCAGACACGCTTGTCACAGATTTGCAGGGGCCTTTGCGGAAGGCGATCGATGACACGGCTGCGGCGGCTGCCGCATTCCGGGCATGGGACGACAAGGGCCGTGTCGAGGCTGTCGGTACCGGCTGGGGTGACGCCCTGACCACCCTGAAGGACCGTCTTGCGGAACACGCGAACGGCCTACGGCTGGTGGCCGATGGCCACAGCATCAACGAGGCGGACGTCCGCGACTGCTTCGAGGGCTGGTGAGCCCGGAATGCCAGAACTCTTCGCACAACTCTTCCGCCAGGACTTCTCCGACCTGGAAGCGGCCACCGGCTCGTGGCAGAAGCTGGCCGAGATCCTCGGCGACACCCGGATCGGCAGCGGGAAGCGCGTCTCGGGACCGCTGCACAAGGCAAGCTGGTCGGGCGTTGCCGCCCACTACGGCTTCAACGCGCTCGAAGCCACCGAGAGCAAACTGAAAACGGCGCAGACGAACGCGCAACTCATCCACACGGTCCTGGACACGCTCAGCACCCGGATGCAGGCCGCGCAGCGCAAACTGCGCCATGCGGTGTCGGATGCCGAGGCGGCCGGTCATACCGTCACGGAAGACGGCTGGGTCGAGCCGAAGCAGGCGGTCGACCCGAAGTATCACAACGACCCGGACTATCAGGGCGTTCAGCAGCAGGCCAACGCCGGGCTGGGAGGCTACCGGGCCCGAATCGACGAGGCGGTGGCGGAAGCGGAACGAGTCAGTAGCGACGCGACCGAACTCCTCCATCAGATCGATCCCTTCGACCTGGACAAGCAGTACGGCGGTGCCAACGCCGCAGAGGACGCCGCACGGATCGCCGAGTTCGCCGGGCTCGGCGGGAAGAACATTCCGGACGGGAAAGATCCGCAACACACCGCCGACTGGTGGGCGGGCCTCACCTCTGACCAGCGCGACTTCTACCTGGCGGCCTTCCCCGACCAGATCGGCAAACTGGACGGCCTTCCCACAGCCACCCGCGACGACGCGAACCGAGCGGTACTGGACATGCAGCTCAACGACTATGCGCTGCGCGAGGGCGACCTTGGCTACCACGAGCGCGACAGCTACCGCTCACTGAGCGCCCTCAAGGACCGCCTGGACAAAGAGGACGTGGCGCCCGCAAGCAAGCAGCTGTATCTGCTCGGCTTCGACACCTCGAAGGACGGCCGCGCGATCGTCGCCGTCGGCAACCCGGACACGGCTCGGCACACCGCGGTCCAGGTCCCGGGGACGAGTAACCAGCTGGACAACGTGGGGGATCAGATCAATCGTGTCAGTAAACTCCAGGACTCCGCCGCTGACTGGAACGGAGCTGCCGGGCCCGACGGCGTCTCGGTCATCTCCTGGCTCGACTACAACGCGCCGGAGGCGAACGGCGATTCCGTGGGGGAAGCGGAACTGAACCTGGGGATCGCCACTCAGGGCCGTGCCCAGAACGGGGCGGAGGACCTGCGTGACTTCACCCATGGTCTGCGAGCGGCTCATCAAGGTGAGCGGAGTCATCTCACGGTCCTGGCCCACAGCTACGGATCGACCACCGCCGGTGCGGCCGACGCCGGCGGGCGGGGACTGGACGCCGACGACATGGTGGTGGTCGGCAGCCCCGGACTGACGGTCGACCGCGCCGACCAACTGCACATAGATCCCAAGCACCTGTATGTGGGCGCGGCGGACAACGACTCGGTATCCAACGTGTTCTCTGACGCGACGCTCGGCGCGGACCCGAAGACATCAGAGTTCGGGGCGCAGCACATGTACGTGGACACCAAGGACCACGGCGGCTACTGGAACGACGGCAGCAAGAGTCTGGAGAACCAGGGCCGCATCATCGCCGGTCTCCGTCCACGGGACGGAGGGGCAGGCTGATGACGCGAATATCGACCGCATACGTGATTCCCCGGCGCCGGAGCATCGCGGCGCTGGCCCTGACGCTGCTGCTGGGAGGCTGCATGTCCGACGACGGAGTGAACGACCCGCTTCCGCGCATGAGCAGGGAGAAGGCGGAGAAGTGGGCCAAGCACTGGACCGATTCCATGGTCGGTACCGCGCATGCACGGCTCGACCCGAAGACGGCCCGCCCCACCGCGAGCTTCACGGATTGCACGGGTGAGAAGGGCGAGACGGCGGACGACGGCAGATTCACCCTGCGCTACTCGGTCCGGGGAACCCTTCCCCGGACCGCCCATGCCGGAGCGGTCACCGCCATCAAGGACACTCTCAAGGACAAGGGCTTCGAGATCCAGACCTTCGAAGTTGATCTGGACACAGAGCCGGCAAACGTGGTTGACGCCAAGCACCCGAAGGATCAGCAGTTCGTCTCTGTGGGGTCCGTGGACAAGGACCTCCTGGTCTTCATCGTCAGCACCCCCTGCCTCCTGCCGCCGGGTGTCGAGCAGCAGAAATTCTGAGTTGTGAACCCTTGGTCCTGGGACACCCTGGATACGGCGGCGGTGATCGAAGTCCACGGGCCGCCTCTTCCGCGTTCTAGAGGGCGTGTGGAGTGGTGCTGCTGTTCGTCTGCTGCCGTGGGATGACCCACGACAGTGGGGCGGCCTTGTGTGGCCCGGACATCAGGCTGGAGGGCTGTGCTGTGCGCCGGTCGGAGACCACGACCTGAAGATTGTCTTCATCGGTCTGCAGAGCACTGCGAAGCCCACCGCGTTCGCCGCGTAGGAACCTAAGCTGGGCCGCATGACGATCCGCGCGGTCCTCTGGGACATCGACGACACGATCTTCGACTACACGGGCGCCGACCGCGCCGGCATGAGCAAGCATCTCGAACACGAGGGCCTGCCCGACGGATACGACTCCGTCGAGCAGGCCCTCGCTGCGTGGCGGGCGATCACCGATGTGCACTGGGCGCGGTTCGCCGCCGGGGAGACGGACTTCCAGGGGCAGCGCCGGGACCGGGTCCGGGAGTTCCTCTCGCGGGCGCTGGACGACGTCGGGGCCGACGACTGGTTTGCTCGACACGCGGCCCACTACGAGGCCGCCTGGTCGCTCTTCCCGGATGTGCTGCCCGTACTGGATCTGCTGGCGGGCGGGTTCCGGCACGGGGTGCTGTCGAACTCCAGCATTCACAACCAGGACCGCAAGCTGCGCACGCTCGGGGTGCGGGACCGGTTCGAGGCCGTGGTGTGCGCCGTGGAGCTGGGCGTCTCCAAGCCCGAGGCCGGCGCCTTCCACGCCGCCTGCGACGCGCTGGCGCTGGAGCCGCAGGAGGTCGCGTACGTGGGGGATGAACCGGACATCGACGCGGTTGGCGCGGTCGCCGCAGGGCTGATGGGCATCTGGCTCGACCGGGGCGGCCGTGGTGGCCGCCCCGAGCTCGTCCGTATCAGCGGGCTCGATCAGCTGCCCGGCCTGCTGAGGCCTGCCCGACCCTGATCCGCCGGACAAGCCCTGGCGGGCAATACCCGTTTTGGAGCGCCGGACACCTTCGGGTAATGTTCTTCCTGCGCCGCCCGAGCGGGACGAAAGATCCGAACGGGAAGCGCAAACCGAACAAAACCCCTTCCGGGGGTTGAGTTTTGGTGGGCTATGGTGTAATTGGCAACACTACGGTTTCTGGTACCGTCATTCTAGGTTCGAGTCCTGGTAGCCCAGCGCAGAAATGCAACAGCAGTAACAAGCCCCCGTTGTGTAGCGGCCTAGCACGCTGCCCTCTCACGGCAGTAGCGCCGGTTCGAATCCGGTCGGGGGTACAGATCCTTCCCGCGAGATCATCTGGGTCGCACCCACGCTCTCGATGCAGGATCGCTAGGGCCCCCGTTGTGTAGCGGCCTAGCACGCTGCCCTCTCACGGCAGTAGCGCCGGTTCGAATCCGGTCGGGGGTACTTGTAACACCATGGGCTATGGTGTAATTGGCAACACTACGGTTTCTGGTACCGTCATTCTAGGTTCGAGTCCTGGTAGCCCAGCGCAGAAATGCAACAGCAGTAACAAGCCCCCGTTGTGTAGCGGCCTAGCACGCTGCCCTCTCACGGCAGTAGCGCCGGTTCGAATCCGGTCGGGGGTACAGCAGAGCGACAGACAAGGGCCCTTCACCTCGGTGAAGGGCCCTTCTGCTTATCCGTCAGAGTCCGTACCGCCGGGCCGACTTCTCCTCCTGAGCCATCCTGCGCAGCGCCATCAGCAGTGGCTCGCAGAGCACCGTCGATGTGACCGTCGTCTCCACGTGTTCCGCCTCCGTGCGGTACGCCTCCTCGTCATGACCAGCTCCTGGACGGCGACTTGGTGCATGAGGCGGGCCTGCTCGGATGCACGCTGCTGTCCGGCTCGCCGCGCACGTACTGCGTCGTCCAGTACTGGGAATCGAGGGAGAAGCCGTACGCGTACGCGAGTGCTCCCGACATGTTCCACCGCAAGGCCTGGGCGTGGGGCTGTGGCACGAGACGTACATAGTGCCCGAGAGCGGCTACGAATCGATCTACGCCGATATGCCGGCCTACGGGCTGGCCGCGGTGACCGGCGTACTGCCGATCGAGGGGCGGGGCCGCCGGGCGGCGGACCGTCTCGCGCACCGCTCGTCCGCGAAGTGAGGTGCTGAGAGGGGGCCGCCACGACGCTGGGGCGGCCGGAAGGTATTTCTTGGGTACGTCAGCCGTTGCGGCGCAGGGCCTCGCTGAGCCTGGCCGCCGAGTCGATGACCGCCTGGGCGTGCATCCGGCCCGGGTGCCGGGTCAGCCGCTCGATCGGTCCGGAGACCGAGACGGCGGCGACCACCCGGTTCGAGGGGCCGCGCACCGGCGCCGAGACCGACGCGACGCCCGGCTCGCGCTCGCCGATCGACTGGGCCCAGCCCCTGCGCCGTACGCCCGAGAGCGCCGTCGCCGTGAAACGGGCGCCCTGGAGGCCGCGGTGGAGGCGCTCCGGCTCCTCCCAGGCCATCAGGATCTGGGCCGACGAGCCGGCCTTCATGGTGAGCGTGGAGCCGACCGGCACGGTGTCCCGCAGGCCGGACAGCCGCTCCGCCGCTGCCACGCAGATCCGCATCTCGCCTTGTCGCCGGTAGAGCTGCGCGCTCTCGCCGGTGATGTCACGGAGGTGGGTGAGCACCGGTCCCGCCGTGGCCAGCAAGCGGTCCTCGCCCGCCGCCGCCGCCAGTTCCGCCAGTCGGGGGCCGAGAATGAAACGGCCCTGCATGTCCCTCGCCACCATGCGGTGGTGTTCGAGTGCCACGGCCAGCCGGTGAGCCGTGGGTCGTGCGAGCCCGGTCGCCGCGACCAGCCCGGCGAGGGTGGCCGGACCGGACTCCAGGGCGCTCAATACCAGAGCTGCCTTGTCGAGAACGCCGACGCCGCTAGAGTTGTCCATACGACGATACTCCCGTCTCACTCTGTGAAACGCAAGTTCAATTTTCGGCGGAAGTTGCGAACCTGTAGGGGCGGCCACACAACGGCCCGTAGCCACCGCCCCGCACGGGGGTCCGGACGGCGGCGCACCGAATCTCTAGTTGGGCCGGCGAAGACGCCGGCCGGAGGGAAAGCGATGGGTAGGACACTCGCGGAGAAGGTCTGGGACGACCATGTCGTCCGGCGCGCCGAAGGTGAGCCCGACCTCCTCTTCATCGATCTGCACCTGCTGCACGAGGTGACCAGCCCCCAGGCCTTCGACGGCCTCCGTCAGGCCGGACGCCGGGTGCGGCGCCTCGACCTCACCATCGCCACCGAGGATCACAACACCCCGACCCTCGACATCGACAAGCCCATCGCCGACCCGGTCTCCCGTGCCCAGTTGGAGACGCTGCGCAAGAACTGCGCGGAGTTCGGTGTACGGCTGCACCCGCTGGGCGACGTCGAGCAGGGCGTCGTGCACGTGGTCGGCCCGCAGCTGGGGCTGACCCAGCCCGGCACCACGGTCGTCTGCGGCGACTCCCACACCTCCACACACGGTGCGTTCGGCGCGCTGGCGTTCGGCATCGGCACCAGTCAGGTCGAGCACGTGCTGGCCACCCAGACGCTGCCGATGGCCCGCCCGAAGACGATGGCGATCACCATCGACGGCGAACTGCCCGACGGCGTCACGGCCAAGGACCTGATCCTCGCGATCATCGCCCGGATCGGCACCGGCGGCGGCCAGGGCTACATCCTCGAATACCGCGGCTCGGCCATCGAGAAGCTCTCGATGGAAGCCCGGATGACCATCTGCAACATGTCGATCGAGGCCGGTGCCCGGGCAGGCATGATCGCCCCGGACGGGACCACGTTCGACTATCTGAAGGGCCGCGACCACGCCCCGCAGGGCGAGGACTGGGACGCCGCCGTCGCGTACTGGAAGACGCTGCGCACGGACGACGACGCGGTCTTCGACGCCGAGGTCGTCATCGACGCCGCCGAACTGGCGCCGTTCGTCACCTGGGGCACCAACCCCGGCCAGGGCGCGCCCCTGTCGGCCAACGTCCCCGACCCGGCTTCGTACGAGGACGCCTCGGAGCGCAACGCCGCCGAAAAGGCCCTGGAATACATGGGGTTGACCGCCGGCCAGCCGCTGCGCGAGATCAACGTGGACACCGTCTTCGTAGGCTCCTGCACCAACGGCCGGATCGAGGACCTGCGTAACGCCGCCGCGATCCTGGACGGCCGCGAAGTCGCGAGAGGCGTACGGATGCTGGTCGTCCCGGGCTCGGTCCGGGTTGCCCTGCAGGCCGTCGAGGAGGGCCTGGACAAGGTCTTCACCGCCGCAGGCGCCGAATGGCGTCACGCGGGCTGCTCGATGTGTCTCGGCATGAACCCCGACCAGCTGGCCCCCGGCGAGCGCTCCGCCTCCACCTCGAACCGCAACTTCGAGGGGCGGCAGGGCAAGGGCGGCCGTACGCACCTGGTCTCCCCGCAGGTCGCCGCCGCCACCGCCGTGCTGGGCCACCTGGCCTCGCCGGCCGACCTGTCCGACGCCCGTACGCCCGCCGGAGTCTGAGAATCATGGAAGCTTTCACCGCACACACCGGCCGGGCCGTCCCGCTGCGCCGCAGCAACGTCGACACCGACCAGATCATCCCCGCCCACTGGCTGAAGAAGGTCACCCGCGACGGCTTCGAGGACGGACTCTTCGAGGCCTGGCGCAAGGACGAGAACTTCGTCCTCAACCGCCCGGAGCGCAGCGGCGCGACGGTGCTGGTGGCCGGTCCCGACTTCGGCACCGGATCATCCCGCGAACACGCCGTGTGGGCGCTGCAGAACTACGGTTTCAAGGCCGTCATCTCCTCCCGGTTCGCCGACATCTTCCGGGGCAACTCGCTGAAGAACGGGCTGTTGACCGTCGTCCTCGACCAGAAGGTCGTCGACGCGCTCTGGGAGCTGACCGAGGCAGACCCGACCGCCGAGATCACCGTCGACCTGGAGGCGCGCCAGGTCCGTGCCGAGGGCATCACGGCCGACTTCGAGCTCGACGAGAACGCGCGCTGGCGACTGCTGAACGGGCTGGACGACATCAGTCTCACCCTTCAGAACGAAGCGGACATCGCGACTTATGAGGTGGCAAGGCCGACCTTCAAGCCGCGTACAATTAACACCTGAGCAGCGCGTTTCCAGGACTGCGCCCCTTGCCATCTGGTAGGGGGCGCAGTCGCTTGTTGAGACCCCGTCGGGCGACAACTCGCCCCAGATGGCACAATCGGTGCATGGAACGCGACAGCCAACTCAAGCTTTACGGCCAAGTCGCCGACCGATTGAAGGAAGCGCACACAAGAGTGCGCGCACTGCAAGTCCCGGAGGGCGTAAGGATGGCGCTGTCCCGGAAGCTGTTGGTCATCACGGCCGCGGCTAAGCACGATCTCCCGGATGCGGCAAGGCGTCTGGACCGGTTGATGAAGGACCTCGATGAGGGCCGATTCCCCGAAGGTGACTGACTCTGCGGAACTGCGCAGCGGTCGACTTCGTTGCGGCACTAGGGTGATTAGCCCGTTTCGTGTTTGATTTGCGGTATATATCTGCCTAACGTGCGAAAACGCTTGAACACTTTCGTTCTGGCAATGTCTCCGAAGGGGAAGACGTGAACAAGGCGCAGCTCGTAGAAGCGATTGCCGACAAGGTCGGCGGCCGTCAGCAGGCCGCAGACGCCGTCGACGCGGTGCTCGACGCGATCGTCCGTGCGGTTGTCGCGGGGGACCGTGTATCGGTCACCGGCTTCGGCTCGTTCGAGAAGGTCGACCGCCCCGCCCGCTACGCCCGCAACCCGCAGACGGGTGAGCGGGTGCGGGTCAAGAAGACCTCGGTGCCCCGCTTCCGCGCGGGACAGGGCTTCAAGGACCTGGTGAGCGGCTCGAAGAAGCTCCCCAAGCACGATGTGGCCGTGAAGAAGGCGCCCAAGGGCAGCCTCTCGGGCGGTGTTGCCCGTACGACGGCCAAGGCCGCGGCCAAGAAGGCCACCGCCAAGAAGGCCGTTGCGAAGAAGGCCACCGCCAAGAAGGCCGTGACCGCCGCGAAGACCACCGCAGCCAAGAAGACCACCGCGAAGAAGACCACCGCGGCGGCCAAGAAGACCACGGCGGCGGCCGCTAAGAAGACCACCACCACCGCCGCGGCGGCGAAGAAGACGACGGTCGCCAAGAAGGCCGTCGCCGGCAAGACCGCGCCCGCCAAGAAGGCCACGGCGAAGAAGGCGCCCGCGAAGAAGGCCACGGCACGCAAGACCACGGCGAAGAAGGCCACTGCACGGAAGAAGTGAGGCCGAGCAGCGCAGGGCTACTCACGCGCCGGGCCGGGCTCCCCTCGGGGAGCCCGGCCCGCGGGCTGTTGTGGGCAGTGTGCGGAGTTGTTCAGAACGTCTGCAGCGTCACCAGCGTGATCCGTAGATCCGCGCCCTCGCCGGTGACCTCGATCCGCACCCGCTGCCCCGGACGCAACAGCCGCAGACCGCCGGCGTCGAAGGCCCGGGCGTCGAATTCCACCGGGGTGCCGTCGTCGAGCAGCACACTGCCGGTGCGGGTCTCGGGGTCGTACGTGTACGAGGTCGCCTGCATGAACGGCAGCCTATCGGTCCCCGAGGGGCGCTCCGGCGGCCCAGCGCCCCGTCGTGTGCGGGCCGACGCCCAGGGCCAGGGCCGCCCGCAGATCGTCGCCGGTGTCCACGTCCTGGCGGACCGAATCGATGCCGGTCAGGCTGATTTCCACCGCCCCCGAGTCCAGATGCCGGGCCCGGGAAGAACCGCCGAAAGCCGGTCGCAATTCCACTCCCGGCGCAGCCGACAGAAATGTTGTACCGATTCCCGCCGCATCGGTGACAAATGCGCGGGGAAACGCGGCGGAAAAATTGAGTACCCGGGACAATTCTCCGGGGCGCAGCGCGGGAAGATCCGCGTTGAGAGCGGCGAGAGCCGCCCCTGGCCGCTCGGCCCGCACGGTCCGCTCACCGTGCGCGAGGGCGGCGTTGAGCCCGTGGTCCGGTTCGTCGGGAACGATTCGCGCCCCGAGCGCCGCGAGAGCCGCCCCGGCCTCCGTGTCGTCCGTGACGACCACCACATCCCGTACCGCTGGGCAGGACAGGGCGGCGGCCACGGTGTCCCGGGCGAAGGCGAGGGCGAGCCGCGGGCGCAGCGCGGCGCCCGTCGCAGGCGCGAGCCTGCTCTTGGCCCGTGCCAGGGGTTTCAACGGGACGACCAGCGACCAAGGACCGGCCGGGTCGGTGTTCGTGGCGATCTGCCTCTCGATGCGCATCGCCGCTTATTCTCGCCTGCCGGTGCGAGAACCCGGGGGTTCGGTCCCGAAAGCGGGGCGTACGGTGTTCTCGACAGAGCAGGGGCCTGGGGCGAGACTTGACCGTCGGTAGCCAGGCAGCAGTCAGGTCCTTAGAGGAAGGTGTCCGAGTGTCCCGCCGCAGAATCGGCTTCTGGTACCGCCTGGCGGCGGTCATCGTGAAACCGCCGTTGGTGGTTCTGTTCAAGCGTGACTGGCGGGGAATGGAACACATTCCGGCCGACGGCGGATTCATCACTGCGGTCAATCACAACTCGTATCTGGACCCGCTTTCCTACGGTCACTTCCAGTACAACACCGGCCGGGTGCCGCGGCTTCTCGCGAAGGCGGGCCTCTTCAAGACCCCCTTTGTCGGAATGATGCTGCGCGGTACCGGACAGATCCCCGTATACCGCGAGACGACCAATGCGCTGGACGCCTTCAGGGCCGCCGTCGACGCCATCGGGCGCGGTGAATGCGTCGCCTTCTACCCGGAGGGCACCCTCACCCGCGACCCCGACATGTGGCCGATGGCCGGCAAGACCGGTGCGGCCCGCGTCGCGTTGATGACGAAGGCCCCGGTCATCCCGGTCGCCCAGTGGGGCGCCAACCTGGTCATGCCGCCGTACGCCAAGGAGAGCAAGCTCCGGCTCTTCCCCCGCAAGACCCTTCAGGTGCGGGCCGGACCGCCCGTCGACCTCTCCCGGTTCTACGACAAGGATCCGACGCCGGACATCCTGCGCGAGGCGACCGAGGCCATCATGGCTGCGGTGACCGCGCAGCTGGAGATCGTGCGGGGCGAGGAGGCGCCCGCGGAGCCGTACGACCACCGCAAGGCCCGTGCAGAACAGCGGCGCAAGGCCGAAGGAAAGGAACCCAAGTGACGCACCCCGCAAAGGCAGCCGTCTTCGGAACCGGCTCATGGGGTACGGCCTTCGGCGTGGTTCTCGCCGACGCCGGCTGCGAGGTCACCCTCTGGGGCCGTCGCGCCGAAGTCGCCGAGGCCGTCAACACGACCCGTACCAACCCGGACTATCTGCCGGGAATTGAGCTCCCCGAATCCATCAGGGCCACCACCGACGCCGCCGAGGCGCTGCGTGGCGCCGACTTCGCCGTGCTCGTCGTGCCGTCGCAGACGCTGCGTGCCAACCTCGCCGACTGGACCCCGCACCTCGGCTCCGACACCGTCCTCGTCTCGATGATGAAAGGCGTCGAACTCGGTACCGCGAAGCGGATGAGCGAGGTCATCGAGGACGTCACCAAGGTCTCCGCGGACCGCGTCGCCGTCATCACCGGCCCCAACCTGGCCAAGGAGATCGCCGAACGCCGCCCCGCCGCGGCCGTTGTCGCCTGCCAGGACGAGTCGGTGGCCCGTCGCCTCCAGGCCGCCTGCCACACCTCGTACTTCCGCCCGTACACCATCACCGATGTGGTCGGAGCCGAACTCGGCGGCGCGGTCAAGAACGTCATCGGTCTCGCCGTGGGTATCGCCGACGGCATGGGTCTCGGTGACAACGCCAAGGGCTCGCTCATCACCCGCGGTCTCGCCGAGACGACCCGTCTCGGCCTCGCCATGGGCGCCGACCCGCTGACCTTCTCCGGACTCGCGGGCCTCGGCGACCTGGTGGCGACCTGCTCCTCGCCGCTGTCGCGCAACCACACCTTCGGTACCAACCTCGGCCGCGGCATGACGCTGGAAGAGACCATCGCCGTCACCAAGCAGACCGCCGAGGGCGTCAAGTCCTGTGAATCAGTGCTCGATCTGGCGCGCAGGCACGGCGTCGACATGCCCATCACCGAGACGGTCGTCGGCATCGTTCATGAGGGCAAGCCGCCGATGGTCGCACTGGGCGAGCTGATGTCGCGCAGCGCGAAACCCGAGCGACGCTGACGGGTTCGCCGGGGGAGGACCTGAAGGGGGCGCAGGCCGGTGAACGTTCGCGGTCGTCGCTCCAGCGGCCCCGGCCACGCTGACGCGAGTGGTACCAGCAGGTACGCTCAACGCGATATGAGCAGCGAGAACCTCCCCCAGAGCCCGGAGCAGCAGCTCCGCAAGCCGCGCGTGGCCGTCGTGTTCGGCGGCCGCAGCTCCGAACACGGCATCTCGGTCGTCACGGCGGGTGCCGTCCTGAACGCCATCGACCGGACGAAGTACGACGTCCTGCCGATCGGCATCACGACGGACGGCCGCTGGGCGCTCACCGCCGACGAGCCCGAGCGCATGGCCATCACGGACCGGAAGATGCCGGATGTGGCCCAGCTGGCCGAGTCCACCGAGGGCGGCGTGGTGCTCTCCGTCGACCCCGGCAGCCGTGAAGTGGTGTACAGCGAGCCCGGCTCGGTCCCCAAGGCGCTCGGCGAGGTCGACGTCGTCTTCCCCGTGCTGCACGGCCCGTACGGCGAGGACGGCACCCTTCAGGGTCTCCTGGAGCTCTCCGGCGTGCCGTACGTCGGCGCCGGGGTGCTCGCCTCGGCGGTCGGCCAGGACAAGGAGTACATGAAGCGGGTCTTCACCTCGTTCGGGCTGCCGGTCGGCCCGTACGTCGTGGTACGTCCCCGCGAATGGGACACGGACCCCTCCGCTGCCCGCAAGCGCATCGTGGACTTCGCCGGTGACCACGGCTGGCCGCTCTTCATCAAGCCCGCCCGGGCCGGCTCGTCGATCGGCATCACCAAGGTCGACGATCTCTCCGGTCTCGACGAGGCGATCGAGGAAGCCCGCCGCCACGACCCCAAGTTCCTGGTCGAGTCGCTGCTGCGCGGCCGCGAGATCGAGTGCGGGGTGCTGGAGTTCGAGGACGGACCGCGCGCCAGTGTGCCCGCCGAGATCCCGCCGGTGACCTCGCACGACTTCTACGACTTCGAGGCCAAGTACATCGACTCGGCCTCCGGGATCGTGCCCGCCCCGCTCACCGAGGAGCAGACGGCCGAGGTTCAGCGGCTGGCGGTCGACGCCTTCGAAGCCGTGTCCTGCGAGGGCCTGGTGCGGGCCGACTTCTTCCTCACCGAGGACGGCAGCTTCGTGATCAACGAGATCAATACCCTGCCGGGCTTCACCCCGATCTCCATGTACCCGCGGATGTGGCAGGAGAGCGGCGTGAGCTACCAGGAGCTGGTGGACCGGCTGATCCAGGCCGCGTTGAACCGGCCGACCGGCCTGCGCTGAGAAGACGCGAACCGGGCCGTAGGGCGTGCGCTCCCGGGCGGGAGCGCACGCCCTACGGGCTGCTGGGAACTGTCTTGCGGACGGCCGGGCCGAACGCGGCCAACGGGCTCGCGTCGTGCGCGTACGCCGTGGACAGGCTCACCTCGACGTACGCCTTGCGGTAGGTCGTCGTAAAACGCGGACCGGCGTCTTCCGGCTGCTCCAGCAGCCAGTTGACGCCGTCCGCCTCGACCCCCTTCGCCATGGGGTCGTCCATCTTCGCGGGCCGGGGGACACCGCAGCGCAGTACGATCGCTCCGTCCCCCCACTCGGCGGTCAGTTCGGACTTCGTCCCGGTGTCACCGCGGTCGAGTCCGGCAACGGTCTTCGGCAGCTCCTTGTGCAGTGCACGGCAGTAGGCTGCGGCTTCCGGTGACGGCGTGGGAACCGTGATCGACGCCGCGGCGTCCGTTGAGGAGCAGCCCGCCGCGGCCAGCAGCAGCGCGGCAACGGACGGACCGAGAAACACGGGGTGGCGGAACCGGCGCAATGATGTCACCGGCCCAGCGTAGACGGGGACTACAGATGAACGACCGGGCAGGTCAGGGTTCTGGTGATGCCTTCCACTTGCTGGACCTTGGCGACCACCATGCGGCCGAGTTCATCGACCGTGTCGGCCTGGGCGCGCACGATCACGTCATAGGGGCCGGTGACGTCCTCTGCCTGGATCACTCCCGGAACTTTGGCGATGGTCTCGGCGACGGTCGACGCCTTGCCCACCTCGGTCTGAATAAGGATGTACGCCTGTACCACGGAACCTCCAGGGCGGCCACGAGGATCATGTGGGGGAAAGGGACGCCACGGTATCGCGTTGCCGCGGGCCGCGGGGAGACCTACGGGGCGGTTGACGTCCACAGCGTGGCGCACGCAAGACACAAGTTGACGTATCTCTTGACAGTACCGACAGCAGTGACGGCCCGCGACCGCGAGCGCAGCGGTGCGAAAGGGGGACAGACATGCCGATGAGAACCGGTGCAGACTGCTCCCTGCGGCGGCGGCCGGTCCACGATCCGGACCCCCGGCCGCTGAAGCAGCCCGGACGAACGTCCGGGGCGATAGATGAGAGGTGAGACTCGGTGAAGGGAACCGTGGGCGAGTTGGGGGAGTTCGGGCTCATCAGGGAGCTCACTTCCCGGCTCACCACCACTCCGGCGGTACGGCTCGGCCCCGGCGACGACGCCGCGGTCGTGTCCGCTCCCGACCGCAGGGTCGTGGCCAGTACGGACATCCTGTTGGAGGGACGGCACTTCCGTCGCGACTGGTCGACGGCGTACGACGTCGGCCGCAAGGCCGCCGCCCAGAATCTCGCCGACATCGCCGCCATGGGCGCCGTGCCCACCGCGCTGCTGCTCGGCCTGGTCGTCCCCGCCGAACTCCCGGTCACCTGGGCCGGCGAGCTGATGGACGGCATCCGTGACGAGTGCCAGGTCGCCGGCGCGGCCGTGGTCGGCGGCGATGTGGTGCGCGGCGAGACGATCACCGTCTCGATCACCGCACTCGGCGATCTGCGCAACCATGAACCGGTCACCCGGTCCGGCGCCCAGCCCGGCGACGTCGTCGCCGTCACCGGCTGGCTCGGCTGGTCCGCTGCCGGATACGCCGTGCTCTCCCGCGGCTTCCGCTCGCCCCGCGCCTTCGTCGAGGCCCACCGGCGCCCCGAACCGCCGTACCACGCAGGCCCCGCGGCCGCCGGACTCGGCGCCACCGCGATGACGGACGTGAGCGACGGACTCGTCGCCGACCTCGGGCACATCGCCGAGGCCAGCAAGGTCCGGATCGACCTGCGCTCCGGACTCATCGACATCCCCTCGCAGATGTCCGACATCGGGCAGGCCGTCGGTGTGGACCCGCTGCAGTGGGTGCTGACCGGGGGAGAGGACCACGCGATCGTCGCCACTTTCCCGCCGGACGTGAAGCTGCCCGCCCGCTGGAAGGTGATCGGCGAAGTCCTCAATCCCTCGGCGCTGCCGCAGGTGACGGTCGACGGGGCGCCCTGGACCAGCAAGGGCGGCTGGGATCATTTCGGGGACATCGAGGACGCTCAGTAGATTTCGGCGTATGCCCATATCCGCTGCTGTACCCGCCCGTGTACTCACCGTCGCCGGTTCCGATTCCGGCGGCGGTGCGGACATTCCGGCCGACCCGAAGACGATGCCGGCGCTCGGTGTGCACGGAACGAGCGTGCTGACCGCCGCCACAGCAAGCGGTGAAGACCGGCTTGCTGTCGTCGGCCGCCCTGGGTCCTCATCAAGGGCGGGCACCCGCCCGGCGAGCCCGTCGAACTGCTGACGGATGGCACCGAGGCACGACAACCACCACACCCGCGGCACCGGTTGCACGCTCGCCTCGGCGATCGCCTGCTCACCGGCCCTGGGCCAGGACGTACCCACGGCGGTACGGGGCGCGAGGTGTATGTCACCGGGGCGATCGAAGCAGGCCCCCCGCTGGGCGCCGGAATCGGCCCCGTCGACCACGTCGGCGGACGCGCACCGTGTGAGGGCCCAGGAGCACAGCAAAAAGCCGGTCCACCGAGGTGGACCGGCTTTTTGGGCAACCGGAAGGCTGCGCTACGACGGGAACGTCAGCGCGCGACCTTGCCGGCCTTGATGCACGAGGTGCAGACGTTGAGCCGCTTCGGCGTCCGACCGACCACGGCACGCACGCGCTGGATGTTGGGATTCCAGCGACGGGACGTACGGCGGTGCGAGTGCGAAATGTTGTTGCCGAAGCCCGGCCCCTTGCCGCAGACGTCGCAGTTGGCAGCCACGGGTCACTCCAAAGACTTCAGGTGCACTTACAGTGAATTCCGGCGCGCCGGATTCATTTGACTGAAGTGGCGGCACCGGAGGAATGGCCCGACTCTCATCGGGCAACCGCAGCAGCATACAACGGCTGCTTCGGTAGAACGAAACTACCATGGGTTCCGCCGCCCCCTGTCCCGCCCCTGTCCCCGACGGACCCGGCGCACGGGGCTACTCTGCGGTGCAGCCGGCCACCCACGGCCGATTTCGAGGAGGACCGACAGGTGCCGCAGACCGCCGACGACATGGACGCCGTCGCGGTGCGTACCTGGTGCTCACTGGCCCTGGAGGCACTGGGCCGGGAGCGCGAGGCGATCGACGCGATCAACGTCTACCCCGTCGCCGACGGGGACACCGGTACGAACCTCTATCTCACCGTGGAGTCCGCGACCCAGGCCGTCGAAGCGGTCTTCGCCGCCCATGAGACCGGTACGACCGTGCCCGTCGCCGCCGACGCGGTACGGGCCATGGCGCACGGAGCGCTGATCGGTGCGCGCGGAAACTCCGGCACGATCCTGGCCCAGCTGTTGCGCGGGATGGCAGGGGTGCTGGCCGACGGGCACGACGCGGACCATCTTCGCCGGGCGCTCACCAGGGCCGCCGCAGCCGCCCGGCAGGCCGTCGCCCACCCCGTCGAGGGCACCGTGCTGACCGTGGCCACCGCAGCCGCCGAGGCCGCCGGGCGCACGGCGGACGACGCCGGAACCGCGGCGGTCGCACGGGCGGCGTACGAGGGGGCGCGGACGGCCCTGGAGGCAACCCCCGGACAGCTCGCCGTCCTCGGACGGGCGGGCGTCGTGGACGCCGGTGGACGGGGCCTGGTGACGGTGCTCGGGGCGCTCGTCGAAGCGGCCTCCGGGCGGGCTCCCGAGCGCACATACGTGGCCGTGCCCGCGGCCGTGGTCCCTGTGCCGCAGGACTGCGCGGAGGGCGGACCGGCCTTCGAGGTCATCTACCTGCTGGAGGCCACGGACGACGCCGTGGACCGGCTGCGGACCCGGCTCGACGGGCTCGGCGACTCGCTCGTGGTGGTGGGCGGCGACGGGCTGTGGAACGTCCATGTGCATGTCGACGACGCGGGTGCGGCGGTGGAGGCCGGTGTCGAGGCGGGGCGGCCGTACCGCATCCGGATCACCCACTTCGGCGCGGACCGGGTGCACCCCCACACCGAACCCGTGCAGCGCGCGGTCGTGGTGGTGGTCCCCGGCGACGGGCTCCGCGGCCTGTGCAAGGAGGCCGGGGCGACGACGGTCCTGGCGCGCCCCGGGGAGCCGCCTGCCAGCGGCGAACTGGTCGACGCGATCCGCCGGGCGCACGCCCGCGAGGTGGTTCTGCTGCCCAACGACGCGGAGCTGCGCCACACCGCCGCTGCCGCCGCCGATCAGGCCCGCGCGGAGGGTGTCCGGGTCGCCCTGATCCCGACCCGGGCAGCCGTCCAGGGCATCGCGGCCCTCGCCGTCCACGAACCCGACCGCAGCTTCGACGAGGACGTGGTGGCGATGACCGCCGCGGCCGGTGCCACCCGCTACGCCGAACTGGCCGTCGCCGAGCGGCAGTCCTGGACCATGGCGGGTATCTGCCAGGCCGGCGACATCCTGGGCCTGATCGACGGCGATGTCGCGGTCATCGGCGAGGACGTACCGGAAACGGCCCGGAACGTGCTGGACCGCATGCTGGCGGCGGGCGGCGAACTGGTCACCCTGGTCCTCGGCGAGGACGTCCCCGACAGCCTGGCCGACGAGCTGGAGGAGCACGTACGCGAGGGCTATCTGGCGGTCGACACGGTGGTGTACCGGGGCGGCCTCCAGTGCGCTCCGCTGCTGATCGGGGTGGAGTAGGCCGGCGTGCGGCCGGCGCGGGTGTCCTCAAGTGCCGGGCGGGCCTGATTTCTGCATCTGTGCGTCGGGCGCGCGGGTCGGAGACTGTCCTCTCCGACCGGCCGATTCCGGTGTTCCGCGTGGTGCCCGGCGGACATCTGTCAGTGGTGTGGTGTGCAATGGATCGCGTGTCTGCGTTCGATGAACCCCTCAAGAAGCTGCTCGGCGGAGCCACCGCGAAGGTGATGGCCGAACACCTCGACCTGCACACGGTCGGTGATCTGTTGCACCACTACCCGCGGCGGTACGAGGAGCGCGGTCGGCTCACGGCGCTGACCGACCTTCCGCTGGACGAGCATGTGACGGTGGTCGCCCAGGTCGCCGACGCACGCATCATGATGTTCAACAACGGCCGCGGCAAACGCCTCGAAGTGACCCTCACCGACGGCAACGGCCGCCTCCAGCTGGTCTTCTTCGGCCATGGCGTCCACAAACCGCACAAGGAGCTGTTGCCGGGCCGGCGGGCGATGTTCGCGGGCAAGGTCTCGGTCTTCAACCGGAAGATGCAGCTGGCCCACCCCACGTACCAGCTGCTGGACGCCGAGTCCATCGACGGGGACGAGGCCACGGAGGCGGTGGACGCATTCGCCGGGCGGCTGCTGCCGATCTACCCGGCCTGCAAGCAGCTGGACTCGTGGCGGATCGCCAAGGCCGTCGACACCGTGCTGCCCAGTGCGCGGGAGGCCGTCGACCCGCTGCCGCCGAGTCTGCGCGAGGGCCGCGGGTTCACCCCGCTCCCGGAAGCGCTGCTGAAGGTCCACCGCCCACAGACCAAGGCGGACATCGCACAGGCCAGGGACCGGCTGAAGTGGGACGAGGCCTTCGTCCTCCAGGTCGCGCTGGCCCGCCGCAGATACGCCGACACCCAGCTTCCGGCAGTGGCCCGCAGGTCCAGGCCCGGCGGACTGCTCGACGCCTTCGACGCCAAGCTGCCCTTCACCCTCACCGAGGGACAGCAGAAGGTCGCCAAGGAGATCTTCGACGACCTGGCGACCGAGCACCCGATGCACCGGCTCCTCCAGGGCGAGGTCGGGTCCGGGAAGACCATGGTCGCGCTGCGCGCGATGCTCGGCGTCGTCGACGCGGGCGGGCAGGCCGCCATGCTCGCGCCCACCGAAGTGCTCGCCCAGCAGCACCACCGCTCCATCACCGAAATGATGGGCGAGCTGGCCGACAATTGGGGACTGTGGGGCGAAGCGCCCTCTCAGGAGGGGCGGCGGTCGGGCGACGGGCGGGCGCCCGGCGGCTCCGAGCAGGGGACGAAGGTGGTGCTGCTCACCGGCTCCATGGGCGCCGCGGCCCGCCGCCAGGCCCTGCTCGACCTCGTCACAGGCGAGGCCGGGATCGTGATCGGTACACATGCGCTGATCGAGGACAAGGTGCAGTTCCACGACCTGGGCCTGGTCGTCGTCGACGAACAGCACCGCTTCGGGGTGGAACAGCGCGACGCCTTGCGCTCCAAGGGAAAGCAGCCGCCGCATCTGCTGGTCATGACCGCGACCCCCATTCCCCGTACGGTCGCCATGACCGTCTTCGGCGACCTGGAGACGTCCGTACTGGACCAGTTGCCGGCCGGCCGCTCGCCGATCGCCAGCCATGTCGTACCCGCCAAGGACAAGCCGCACTTCCTCAGCCGCGCCTGGGAACGGGTCCGCGAGGAAGTGGAGAACGGGCACCAGGCCTACGTGGTCTGCCCCCGCATCGGCGACGACGCCGAGGACGAGGCGGCGGGCAAGAAGGGGAAGAAGAAGGCGGCCGAGGACGACGGCGAGAAGCGCCCGCCACTCGCCGTCCTGGAGATCGCCGAACAGCTCGCCAAGGGCCCGCTCGCCGGTCTGCGCGTCGAGGTGCTGCACGGCAGGATGAACCCCGACGACAAGGACGACGTGATGCGCCGCTTCGCCGCGGGCCAGGTCGACGTCCTCGTCGCCACCACCGTCATCGAGGTCGGGGTCAACGTCCCCAACGCCACCGCCATGGTGATCATGGACGCCGACCGGTTCGGGGTCTCCCAGCTCCACCAGCTGCGCGGCCGGGTCGGCCGTGGCTCCGCCCCTGGACTCTGTCTGCTGGTCAGCGAGGCCCACGAGGCCAGCCCCGCCCGCGCCCGGCTCTCCGCCGTCGCCGCCACCCTCGACGGCTTCGAACTGTCCCGGATCGACCTCGAACAGCGCCGCGAGGGCGATGTCCTCGGCCAGGCCCAGTCCGGGGTCCGCTCCTCGCTGCGGATGCTCACCGTCATCGACGACGAGGAGGTCATCGCCGCCGCCCGCGAGGAGGCCGCCACGATCGTCGCAGCCGACCCGGAGCTGGAACACCTGCCCGAGCTGCGGATCGCGCTGGACGCGCTGCTCGACAAGGAGCGCGAACAGTACCTCGACAAGGGGTGACAGGTGCGCGGGCCCCATCCGCCGTGACGCCATATCGTGGGTGGCACGGCGCCGCAGCATCCTGTGGGCCACCCACGAACCGAGGATCAGACACCCATGACCCGCGTGATCGCCGGCTCGGCCGGCGGACGCCGCCTGGCCGTCCCGCCAGGCACCGGCACCCGCCCCACCTCCGACCGTGCACGCGAGGGCCTCTTCTCCACCTGGGAAGCCCTCCTGGGCAGCCTCCACGGCACCCGTATCGCGGATCTGTACGCGGGTTCCGGCGCCGTCGGCCTGGAGGCACTCTCCCGCGGCGCGGTCCACGCCCTGCTCGTCGAGGCCGACCCCAAGGCCGTGCGCACCGTCCGGGACAACGTCCGCACACTCGGCCTGCCCGGCGCCGAAGTCCGTACCGGCAAAGCAGAACAGATCGTGACGGGACCGGCGCCCGCGGAGCCGTACGACGTGGTGTTCCTGGACCCGCCGTACGCAGTGACCGACGACGATCTTGGCGAGATACTCCTCACACTCCGTGCCCAGGGGTGGCTCACGGCCGACGCCCTCGTCACCGTGGAACGCAGCACCAGAGGCGGAGAATTCAACTGGCCCAAGGGATTCGAGCCACTGCGGGCCCGTCGCTACGGCGAGGGAACGCTTTGGTACGGTCGCGCCGCCTCTACGTGTGAAGACGCACGATGACCGGACCGGAGAGCGAGGGAACCAAGTTGCGCCGCGCCGTCTGTCCGGGGTCATTCGACCCCATCACCAATGGACACCTCGACATCATTGGCCGTGCCTCGAAGCTGTACGACGTCGTACATGTCGCGGTGATGATCAACCAGTCCAAGAAGGGCCTGTTCACGGTCGACGAGCGGATCGACCTGATCCGCCAGGTCACCGCGGACTTCGGCAACGTCGAGGTCGAGTCCTTCCACGGTCTCCTGGTCGACTTCTGCAAGCAGCGCGACATCCCGGCGATCGTGAAGGGCCTGCGGGCTGTCAGCGACTTCGACTACGAGCTGCAGATGGCCCAGATGAACAACGGCCTCTCCGGCGTCGAAACGCTCTTCGTGCCGACCAATCCCACCTACAGCTTCCTGTCGTCCTCCCTGGTCAAGGAGGTCGCCACCTGGGGCGGCGACGTCTCCCACCTGCTGCCCCCGGTGGTCCATGAAGCCCTCACCGAACGCCTCGCCCAGCGCTGAAGAACTGACGGACCGTCAGCAGGTGTCGGGCGGGCGCCGACTGGCCGTACAGTCGTCCCGTCCGTCTCCAAATCGGCTGTAGAGAGTGGCGAGCACACGGTGGACGTGCAGAAGAAGCTCGACGAGATCGTCGAGTCGGTCGGGAGCGCCCGGTCCATGCCCATGTCGGCTTCGTGCGTGGTCAACCGCGCCGAGCTGCTTGCGATGCTCGAAGAGGTGCGTGAGGCCCTGCCCGGCTCGCTCGCCCATGCCCAGGAGCTCATCGGCGGCCGGGAGCAGATGGTCGAGCAGGCCCGTCAGGAGGCCGAGCGGATCATCGAGACCGCACATGCCGAACGCACCTCGCTGATCTCCGGGACCGAGATCGCCAGGCAGTCCCGCAGCGAGGCCGACCGCATCCTCGACGAGGCCCGTCGGGAGGCCGAGGAGGTCCGTACCGAGGCCGACGAGTACGTCGACAGCAAGCTCGCCAACTTCGAGGTCGTCCTCACCAAGACCATCGGCTCCGTCGACCGGGGCCGCGAGAAGCTCCTCGGCCGTGGCCAGGCCTTCGACGAGCAGGGATACGAGGACCCGGACTTCGCCGAGGCCCCCGAGCGCAGCACCGACCCGGCCACGCTCCAGCGCCGTGCGGACGAGTACGTCGACACCAAGCTCGGCGCCTTCGAGGCCGTGCTCGCCAAGACCCTGGAGGCGGTCGGCCGCGGCCGGCAGAAGCTGCACGGCCGGGTCGCCACCGACGAACTCGGCGCGCACGTGGCTGCCCAGGACGCGGCGGGCAATCAGGGGCACGTGAGCGACGAGGACCACTGGGCCGGACTCGCCGGGCTCGCCACCCCGGAGCCGCAGCCGGTGCACCAGCAGGTCCAGCCGGACTTCCCCGCCCAGGCCCAGCCGAGCTACGCGGAGACGTACGCGTACCAGGAGCAGCCGCAGCAGGACGTCTACGGGTACCAGCAGCAGCCGGACCCGTATGCCGCCTATCAGCAGCAGGGCTACGACCAGGGCCAGGCGCAGATCCCGGTCCAGGGGTACGACGGCTGGCAGCAGCAGCCCATGCAGCCCCAGCAGGCGCTCCAGCCGCAGGGTGAGAGCGCCCTCGACGAGACCAGCCTGTTCGACACCAGCATGATCGATCTGGACCAGCTCCGCCGGTACGAACAGGAGCGCTGACCGGGCGGTACGGAGGCGGGGCGGACCGGATTGGGACCTGGGCGGCGCGTCCAGTATCCTGGCTCTTCGGTCGCGCGTATGTCCGCGATCCCGGCTGCCCGTTTCGAATCCGAATCCGGACGGCCCTCCCCACGATGCGCGATGCACATGATCTCGAAAGCAGGAAAAGCCCTGAACGGCCACCTCGACCACCGAAACCCCCTCGTGTTCGATACGCACGAGCTGGGTCGGCGTCCCGGTGCCCTCCAGCGGCTGACCCGCTCGGTGGACGCACCCGGTTCACCGGCCCTCGGCATCGACGGGGTCATCGGTGTGCCGGAAGGCGCACCCTTGGAGCTGGACCTCCGTCTCGAGTCGGTCATGGAAGGGGTGCTTGTCACAGGCACCGCCCGTGCGTCGGCCGAGGGGGAGTGCGTAAGGTGTCTGGAGCCGCTGCGCCAAGAGGTTGTGGCGGACTTCCAGGAGATGTTCTCGTACCCTGACGCCGATGACCGGGGCCGCATCAAAGCGGAACCGGCCGACGACGCCGAGGACGACGAGGACAGGTTCTTCATCGAGGACGGCCTGTTCGACCTCGAACCAGTGCTGCGCGATGCGGTGGTGCTCGCACTGCCGATGCAGCCGGTGTGCCGGGAGTCCTGTGCCGGTCTGTGTTCCGAATGCGGAATCAGGCTGGACGAGAACCCCGGTCACCACCACGATGCCGTCGACATCCGTTGGGCGGCATTGCAAGGACTCGCCGAGACCGTTTCGGACGGCGAGAAGGACAACATGGGCGGCGCCGAAGCGGGCGTCGACGAGAAGCAGGAGAAGTAGCCGTGGCTGTTCCGAAGCGGAAGATGTCGCGCAGCAACACGCGCCACCGCCGGTCGCAGTGGAAGGCTGCGGTCCCCACCCTGGTTTCGTGTGAGCGTTGCCAGGAGCCGAAGCTGCAGCACATCGCGTGCCCCAGCTGCGGCACGTACAACAAGCGCCAGGTCCTCGAGGTCTGAGCGGCTGGTGAGAGGCCCGATGTCTGAGTTGTCCAACGCCAAGAAGCAGGCAGACAACGTCAACACAGCCTCGTCCCACACGCTTCTGGAAGGGCGGCTCGGGTATCACCTCGAGTCCGCCCTTCTGGTGCGTGCGCTGACCCATCGTTCGTACGCATACGAGAACGGCGGTCTGCCCACCAACGAACGGCTCGAATTCCTCGGGGATTCGGTGCTCGGCCTGGTGGTCACGGACACGCTGTATCGCACCCACCCCGACCTGCCCGAAGGCCAGCTGGCCAAGTTGCGGGCCGCGGTGGTCAACTCGCGTGCACTTGCGGAGGTGGGCCGCGGCCTCGAACTCGGCTCCTTCATCCGGCTCGGCCGTGGTGAAGAGGGCACGGGCGGCAGGGACAAGGCGTCCATCCTCGCCGACACCCTTGAAGCGGTGATCGGCGCGGTCTACCTCGACCAGGGTCTCAGCGCGGCCTCGGAGCTGGTCCACCGGCTCTTCGACCCGCTGATCGACAGGTCCTCGAACCTCGGCGCCGGCCTGGACTGGAAGACCAGCCTCCAGGAACTCACCGCGAGCGAGAGCCTCGGCGTCCCCGAGTACCTCGTCACGGAGACCGGCCCGGACCACGAGAAGACCTTTACTGCTGCTGCTCGCGTCGGTGGTGTCTCGTACGGCACCGGCACCGGCCGTAGCAAGAAGGAAGCGGAGCAGCAGGCGGCGGAGTCCGCCTGGCGCGAGATCAGCGCCGCCGCGGAAGCGCGGGAGGCTGCGGCGAAGGCCGCCGCCGACGCAGGGGTCGCCGACACCCCTGCCAACCCGTCGCCGTCCACGGACGCCGCTCCGGCCTGACCCGAGAACCCCCTCGGTGCCCCGCGCACCGAGGGGTTTTTCCTGCCCGGATATTCTTTTCATCTCTCCAGTTCACTTCTCCAGGAGCGACACCGTGCCCGAGTTGCCCGAGGTCGAAGTCGTACGACGCGGTCTTGAGCGCTGGGTCACCGGCCGCACGGTCGGCGAGGTCGAGGTGCTGCACCCGCGTGCGGTCCGCCGCCATCTCGCGGGCGGCGTGGACTTCGCGGCCCGGCTCGGCGGCGCCCGCTTCGGAACGGCCATGCGCCGCGGCAAGTACCTCTGGGTGCCGCTGAACGATGCGTCCAGTTCACTGCTGGGCCACCTCGGCATGAGCGGCCAGCTGCTCGTGCAGCCGCAGGACACCCCCGACGAGAAGCATCTGCGCGTCAGGATCCGCTTCGACGACTCGCTCGGCACCGAGTTGCGCTTCGTCGACCAGCGGACCTTCGGCGGGCTCTCTCTCCACGAATGCGCCGCCGACAGCGTGGACGGGCTGCCCGACACCATCGCGCACATCGCCCGCGACCCCCTGGACCCGGCGTTCGACGACGACGCCTTCCACACCGCGCTGCGCCTGCGCCGTACGACGGTCAAGCGCGCCCTGCTCGACCAGTCGCTGATCAGCGGCGTCGGCAACATCTACGCGGACGAGGCGCTCTGGCGCACCAAGCTGCACTACGACTGGCCGACCGCGACCCTCACCCGCCCCAAGTCGACCGAACTGCTCGGCCATGTCCGCGACGTGATGAACGCGGCGCTCGACCAGGGCGGCACCAGCTTCGACAGCCTCTACGTCAATGTGAACGGCGAGTCCGGCTACTTCGACCGCTCGCTCGACGCGTACGGGCGAGAGGGTGAGCCCTGCCACCGCTGCGGTACGCCGATGCGCCGCCGCCCGTGGATGAACCGCTCCAGCTACTTCTGCCCGCGCTGTCAGCGACCGCCGCGCACGGCTTCCTGAGCGCCGGTCTCCGGACTCGGGTGGGCCTCGTCGTAACGGTCACGGGCCTGGAGCACGTCGGGCATCCGGCCCTCGACGAGCTCGATCAGTCCGAGCAGCCGCTCGGCGACCTGCCGGCCCAGAGACGTCAGCTCGTAGTCGACGCGCGGCGGATTGGTCGGCTGAGCCTCGCGGTGGACCAGACCGTCCCGCTCCAGGGCGTGGAGCGTCTGCGAGAGCATCTTCTCGCTCACCCCGTCGACCCGGCGACGGAGTTCGTTGAAGCGGAAGCTGCCCTCGTACAGCGCTCCCAGCGTCAGACTGCCCCAGCGCCCGGTGACATGCTCCAGGGTGCCGCGTGAGGGGCACTGTCTGGAGAACACATCAAAAGCGAGCGCGTCCAGACGGGTGTTCTCGTCCATGCCGACCAGCGTACGCCGCACAGCGCTTACCAATGGGGTGCGCTTTCTCCCAGTGAGCATGCCCGGGACTGCTCAGAAGCCGAAGTCCTGCGTCCACCAGGGGCCGCCCGCACCGAAGTGCACGCCGACGCCGAGCGTCTTGTAATCGCAGTTGAGAATGTTTGCCCGATGGCCGTCGCTGCTCATCCAGGAGTCCATCACGGTCTGCGCGTCGGCCTGGCCGCGGGCGATGTTCTCGCCGCCGAGCCCCTGCGCACCGGCCTTCGAGGCGCGGTCCCAGGGGGTCCGGCCATCGGGGTCGGTGTGGTCGAAGAAGCCGCGGGCAGCCATGTCGTCGCTGAAGTCCTGGGCCAGCGAGGCCAGTGGGGCGCTGGCCGTCACGGGGCTGCAGCCGACCTTCGCGCGCTCCTGGTTGACCAGGGTGAGCACAGCGGCCTGCGCGGAGCCGACGGCGGCCGGCGCCGGCTCCACGGACCTGCGGGCGGTCGGAGTGGAGGCCGCGGCCGTCGGTGCGGCCGACGACTTCTCGACCGCGGCCGGGGCGGTGCTCTTCCCGGCTTCCGTCGCAGCGGACTCGGGCGATTCCGGAGACTCGGACGGTTTCGCCTGGCCGGTCGGTCCGGACGTCTTCGACGGGGAGGCGGACGACGGGGACCCGGTGGGGGACTTTGCCTTCGTCCGGCCGTCGGCGCGCCCGACGCCGCGGCCGGCCGCGGCGGACGCGGTGGCACGGTCGGCAGGGGCGGTGGTGGAGGCGCCCTGGGTCAGCAGGTCCGGGGCCCCCTTGGTACGCACCTGGCCGGCAGCCGTGTCGCCGCCGACCGTGTAGGTGTCGCCGGGCAGCAGACCGGAGGCGACCGCCGCGGCCCCCACAGCAAGGGCCGCGGAAACGCCGATCAGTCCCGTACGAACAGGTATCCCGGACCGCTTCCTGCGACGCGTACCCCGGTGTCGGCCTGCGTCCCCCGCCGCCTGGTGCTCCGCGGCAGGAGTTGCGGCGGAGCGTCGATGGCGTCCCATCTACCGAGCCCTTCTGGGGGTCTGGACGCCGCTCACGGCGCCAACATGGTTCACCCGATGGGGTGAAGCTATTGCGACGGGACTGTAGCCCATGCCCTATTGGCAGAAAGTGTTCCGAGAGCAATTGGCCGGTTAGCGTTCGGGCATGAACGAAGATGTACGACTCACCGCCTGGGTACGCGGCCGAGTACAGCAAGTAGGGTTCCGCTGGTTCACCAGGGCAAACGCTCTGGAGATCGGTGGCCTCACCGGATTCGCCCTGAATCTCGACGACGGCAGGGTGCAGGTCGTCGCCGAGGGTCAACGTGAGAATTGCCACCGTTTGCTGGATTGGCTGCGCTCGGACGACACACCCGGGCGCGTTGACGGAGTCACTGAGATCTGGGACACCCCGCGCGGCGGATACGAGGGTTTCGCGATCCGCTGATCCGGGCTCGATCCGGGGTCGTCCCGGGAGGCTTTGTTCGGACCGTGTTCGATGGGCGGCGTGGGGTGACGGAGCGGGCGCTCATCTGCGTACACATGAAATGACCTGCGGAATGACCGGGTGGTTGCCAAGATTCGGTCGGCGTGCCAGGCTGCGGCAGTAAGGATGATCTCCACGCCCCCGAGGGTCCCGCAGGAGAGTCGCGCCGCATGGTCGTCAAGCCGCGCGCCCCGGGCCGCCCGTCTCTACAGGGCGTGATCGTGTTGACCGTCAAACTTTTTGGTGAGACGCTGAAATCCCCGCGCACCTTAGCTGTTTGGCAGAGCTGTTTGGCAGCAGAACAGCAGTGGATACAGAGCACTGTCGAGCACCGCGGGTGCGATTCCCTCACGACCCACACCGCATCGGTCGGTCACTCAGTGTGGAGGACCATCCATCATGGCAAAGGCGCTTCTCGGTTACGTCGGCGGTTCCGACCCGCGACTCCTCGCCGAGATGCGACGGCTCCAGCAGCGCGTCCAGGACCTCGAATCCGAGCTCGTACGGATTCAGGACGAGAACGACGCACTCAATGCCGCCGCCCAGCACCAAGAGTCGCTGCTCGACAGCATCGACATCGACGTACCTCAGGCGGAGCCGGCGCTGACCTGACCGATGGCCCCCAGGGCCGGTCGGGCTGTCCGCGTCAGCCGTCCGAGATCATCGCCCGGATCATTGAAGATCACTGCTCTTGATCTGTCACCACCGTGACATGTCCTTGATCCATCATGCGCTGCATCAGTAACACCGCACACGCAACACCGCACAAGATTTACAAGGGGCGCTTCGGCGTCCCTTCTTTCTTTTCCGCTCGGACCTGTGCGGGACCCGCCCCGGACGTACACCCCTTCCCTTACCGTCTGATGTGCCCTGCACCTTCATCAGCGAAACCGAGAGTGAAAGGTAGAGTCCGGCGGCGTGCACCTCAAGGCCCTGACCCTGCGTGGTTTCAAATCGTTCGCCTCCGCCACGACGCTGCGGTTCGAACCCGGTATCACGTGCGTCGTCGGTCCCAATGGGTCGGGTAAGTCCAATGTGGTAGATGCGCTCTCCTGGGTCATGGGGGAGCAGGGTGCCAAATCCCTGCGCGGCGGCAAGATGGAAGACGTGATCTTCGCCGGCACCACCGGGCGGCCGCCGCTCGGGCGGGCGGAAGTTTCGCTGACCATCGACAATTCCGACGGCGCACTGCCCATCGAGTACGCCGAAGTGACGATCACTCGGATCATGTTCCGCAACGGCGGCAGCGAATACCAGATCAATGGCGACACCTGCCGGCTCCTGGACATCCAGGAACTCCTCTCGGACTCCGGCATCGGCCGCGAGATGCATGTCATCGTCGGCCAGGGCCAGCTGGACTCCGTACTCCATGCCGATCCGATGGGGCGGCGCGCATTCATCGAGGAAGCCGCTGGCGTGCTCAAGCACCGCAAGCGGAAAGAGAAGGCGCTGCGGAAACTGGACGCGATGGGGGCCAATCTGGCCCGCGTCCAGGATCTGACCGACGAGCTGCGACGGCAGCTGAAACCTCTGGGCCGGCAGGCAGCAGTGGCGCGCCGGGCCGCCGTCATCCAGGCCGACCTGCGCGACACCAGGCTGCGGCTGCTCGCCGACGACCTGGTGCGGCTGCACACCGCGCTGCGCAGCGAGATCGCCGACGAAGCGGCGCTCAAGCAGCGCAGAGAGGCCGCGGAGGCGGAGCTCAAGTCCGCCCTGGCGCGCGAGGCGGAGCTGGAGGACGAGGTACGGCGGCTGGCGCCGCGGCTCCAGCGGGCCCAGCAGACCTGGTACGAGCTGTCGCAGCTGGCCGAGCGGGTGCGCGGCACGATCTCGCTGGCCGATGCCCGGGTGAAGAGCGCTTCCGCCGTCCCCGACGAGGAGCGGCGCGGCACGGGATTCAGGGACCCTGAAAGCATGGAGCGCGAGGCCGCCCGGATCCGTGAGCAGGAGGCGGAGCTGGAGGCCGCGCTGGAGGCGGCGGAACACGCACTGGAGGACACCACCGCCCACCGGGCCGAACTGGAAAGGGAGTTGGCGGCCGAGGAGCGCAGGCTCAAGGATGCCGCCCGCGCCATCGCGGACCGCCGCGAAGGGCTCGCCCGGCTGAACGGTCAGGTCAACGCGGCCCGCAGCCGGGCCGGTTCGGCACAGGCGGAGATCGACCGGCTGGCCGCCTCGCGCGACGAGGCGCAGGAGCGGGCGGTCGCCGCACAGGAGGAGTACGAACAGCTCAAGGCCGAGGTCGAGGGCCTGGACGCGGGCGACGTGGAGCTGGGTGAGCGGCACGAGGCCGCCAAGCGGGAACTCACGGAGGCGGAGGCGGCGCTCTCCGCGGCCCGGGAGGCCGCCACCGCCGCCGAACGGAAGCGGGCGGCGGTCGCGGCCCGCCATGAGGCACTTGCTCTCGGTCTGCGCCGCAAGGACGGCACCGGTGTCCTGCTCGGCGCGCGGGACCGCCTGTCGGGCCTGCTCGGCCCGGCCGCGGAACTCCTGACGGTGGCGCCGGGGCACGAGGTGGCGGTGGCGGCGGCACTGGGCGCGGCGGCGGACGCGGTCGCGGTGACGGACCCGGCCACGGCAGCGGACGCGATCCGGCTGCTGCGCAAGCAGGACGCGGGGCGGGCGGCGCTGCTGTTGGGCGGGGCGCGGGATGGGGTGCCCGATCAGGGTGGTGCCTCTGGTGCCTCTGGTGTCGGTGTGGCCGGAGCGCCCGCCGGGGATCCGCCCGCAGTGGCCGACCTCGTCCGCGGGCCTGCCGAACTGGTGGGCGCCGTACGGAGGATGGTGCGGGACATGGTGGCCGTCGGCACCCTGGAGGATGCCGAGGATCTCGTCGCCGAACACCCGGAACTGACGGCCGTGACCGCCGAGGGTGACATCCTCTCGGCCCACTTCGCGCACGGCGGTTCCGCCGGGGCGCCGAGCCTCCTCGAAGTGCAGGCATCGGTCGACGAGGCCGCCGCCCAGTTGGAGGAACTGGCCGTGCGGTGCGCGGAGTTGACCGAGGCCCAGCGGCGCGCGGGGGAGCGCCGCAGCGCGAGCGCCGGGCTGGTCGAGGAGTTGGGGGAGCGGCGTCGGGCCGCCGAGCGGGAGAAGTCCGGGGTGGCTCAGCAGCTCGGGCGGCTCGCCGGGCAGGCCCGTGGCGCCGTGGGCGAGGCCGAGCGGATGACCGCGTCCGCCGCCCGTGCCCAGGAGGCGCTGGAGCGGGCGACCGAGGAGGCCGAGGAGCTGGCCGAGCGGTTGCTCGTCGCCGAGGAGATGCCGGTCGAGGAGGAGCCGGACACCTCCGTACGCGACCGGCTCGCCGCCGACGGTGCCAACGCCCGCCAGACCGAGATGGAGGCCCGCCTCCAGGTGCGTACCCATGAGGAGAGGGTCAAGGCGCTCGCGGGCCGCGCGGACTCCCTCGACCGGGGCGCCCGCGCAGAACGCGAGGCCCGTGCCCGCGCCGAGCAGCGCCGCGCCCGACTGCGGCACGAGGTGGCGGTGGCCTCCGCCGTCGCGTCCGGCGCCCGTCAGCTGCTGGCCCATGTCGAGGTGTCCGTCGTACGGGCCGAGCAGGAGCGGGTCGCGGCCGAGGCGGCGAAGGCGGAGCGGGAGCGGGAACTGGCGGCCGAGCGCAACCAGGGCCGCGAGCTCAAGAACGAGCTGGACAAGCTCACCGACTCCGTCCACCGCGGCGAGGTGCTCGGTGCCGAGAAGCGGCTACGGATAGAGCAGCTGGAGGCGAAGGCGCTGGAGGAGCTGGGCATCGAGCCGGCCGGGCTGGCCGCCGAGTACGGCCCCGACCAGCTCGTACCGCCGTCACCGGCCGCCGAGGGCGAGGAGCTGCCGGAGGACCCGGAGCACCCGCGCAACCAGCCGAAGGCGTTCGTCAGGGCCGAGCAGGAGAAGCGGCTGAAGTCGGCCGAACGGGCGTATCAGCAACTCGGGAAGGTGAATCCGCTTGCGCTTGAGGAGTTCTCGGCGCTGGAGGAGAGGCACAAGTTCCTCTCCGAGCAGCTCGAAGACCTGAAGAAGACCCGGGCCGATCTGATACAGGTCATCAAGGAGGTCGACGAGCGGGTCGAGCAGGTGTTCACCGAGGCGTACCGGGACACGGCCCGTGAGTTCGAGGGCGTCTTCTCGCGGCTCTTCCCGGGCGGCGAGGGGCGGCTCATCCTGACCGACCCGGAAAACATGCTCGCGACCGGCGTGGACGTCGAGGCCCGGCCGCCCGGCAAGAAGGTCAAGCGGCTCTCCCTGCTGTCCGGCGGGGAACGCTCGCTCACGGCGGTGGCGTTGCTGGTCTCGATCTTCAAGGCCAGGCCGAGTCCGTTCTATGTGATGGACGAGGTCGAGGCGGCGCTCGACGACACCAATCTGCAGCGGCTGATCCGGATCATGGAGGAGCTCCAGGAGAGTTCTCAGCTGATCGTGATCACGCACCAGAAGCGGACGATGGAGGTCGCCGACGCGCTGTACGGCGTCTCGATGCAGGGAGACGGCGTCTCCAAGGTCATCAGCCAGCGGCTGCGCTGAGCCTTTACTCAATCTTCAATACTTCAACGTACCTTTTGGGCGTTCCTGGGTAGGTGTGCGCCAATGGCAAATCTTGACTTCGAAACTTGAAGGCATACTCTCTGAAACGTCGTCTTCACGTTCAAGTGGTGTCAGTTGTGAAGTTATGCGCCACTTGGAAGAGCTCGCTCCCCCCACAAGAGCTCGTCCCCCACACCTGACGACGCGGCCAGGCATCAGGAGTACATGTGACCAGCACATCGCAGGGACCGGCGTCCGGAGCCCGAGAGGCCCATCCGGACCACCTCGGCTATGTCATCTTCATCACGGCAGCCGCTGCGATGGGTGGCTTCCTGTTCGGCTACGACAGCTCGGTCATCAACGGCGCCGTCGAGGCGATCCGCAGCCGGTACGACATCGGCTCGGGAACACTCGCCCAGGTCATCGCCATCGCCCTGATCGGCTGCGCGATCGGCGCGGCCACTGCGGGGCGCATCGCCGACCGCATCGGCCGAATCCGCTGCATGCAGATCGCCTCCGTGCTCTTCACCATCAGCGCCGTCGGTTCCGCGCTCCCGTTCGCGCTCTGGGACCTGGCGATGTGGCGCATCATCGGCGGCTTCGCCATCGGTATGGCCTCCGTGATCGGCCCGGCGTACATCGCCGAGGTCTCGCCGCCCGCCTACCGCGGCCGGCTCGGCTCCTTCCAGCAGGCGGCGATCGTCATCGGCATCGCCATCTCCCAGCTGGTCAACTACGGCATTCTGCAGCTCGCCGACGGAGATCAGCGCGGCAAGATCGGCGGCATCGAGGCCTGGCAGTGGATGCTCGGCGTGATGGTCGTTCCCGCCCTCCTGTACGGACTCCTGTCGTTCGCGATCCCCGAGTCGCCGCGGTTCCTGATCTCGGTCGGCAAGAAGGACCGGGCCCGGCAGATCCTCGAGGAGGTCGAGGGCAAGAACGTCGACTTCGACGCCCGGGTGGCCGAGATCGAGACCGCCATGCACCGTGAGCACAAGTCCAGGTTCAAGGACCTGCTCGGCGGCCGCTTCGGATTCCTGCCGATCGTCTGGGTCGGTATCGGCCTGTCGGTCTTCCAGCAACTCGTCGGCATCAACGTGGCGTTCTACTACTCGGCGACGCTGTGGCAGTCCGTCGGCATCGACCCCTCGGACTCGTTCCTCTACTCGTTCACCACGTCGATCATCAACATCGTCGGTACCGTGATCGCGATGGTGCTGGTGGACAGGGTGGGCCGCAAGCCGCTCGCGCTGGTCGGCTCCACCGGTATGGCCATCGCCCTCGCCTTCGAGGCCTGGGCCTTCTCCGCCCACCTGGTCGACGGCAGACTGCCACACACCCAGGGCATCGTGGCGCTCGTCGCGGCCCATGTGTTCGTGCTCTTCTTCGCCCTGTCGTGGGGTGTCGTGGTCTGGGTCTTCCTCGGTGAGATGTTCCCGAACAAGATCCGCGCCGCCGCGCTCGGCGTCGCCGCGTCCGCGCAGTGGATCGCCAACTGGGCGATCACCGCGAGCTTCCCGAGCCTGTCCGACTGGAACCTGTCGGGCACATACATCATCTACGCATGCTTCGCCACGCTCTCGATCCCCTTCGTGCTCAAGTTCGTGAAGGAGACCAAGGGCAAGGCGTTGGAGGAGATGGGTTAATCCCCGCTGCCCCTCTCCTCGACCACGGAATGCCCCGGCCCGCACCTGCGCGCCGGGGCAGTTCCGGTGGCCCGGCTCAGCGCGCGACCGCCTCGCAGAACAGCCGCAGACTGCGCCACCCCTCCTCGACGGGCATCCCGCCGCACAGCGGATGCAGCACCAGGCTGTCCAGTTCCCCGGCCGCCCCGGCGCACTCGTCCGGCGTGATGACCCGGTAGACCCCCTCGTCCCGCAGCTCCGCAACCGTCGTCGCCGCCGAGCGCACGGCCGAGCGGATGTCCTTGGACTGCCAGGAGGTGTACGTACGAGCCTCGTGCAGGAAGTGCTCGCCGTACTCCGCCCAGGTCCGGTCCGGGTTCTCGGACACATGCAGCAGCGGCGTCTCGGCGGACGGCATCATGCAGAAGCCGTCCGTCCCGAATTCCGCGCGCTGCTCGTGGTAGTACGCCTCCAGTTCCGGCAGATGCGCGCTCGGGAAGAACGGCAGCCCGAACCGGGCCGCCCGTCGCGCCGCCGCCCGCGAGCTGCCGCCCACCAGCAGCAGCGGATGCGGCTGGGTGTACGGGCGTGGCGTGATCCGGACCGTACGGCCCCGGTACGGGAACGGTTCCCCGGTCCACGCCTGCAACAACGTCTCCAAGAGCTCGTCCTGGAGCCCGCCGCGCCTGCCCCATTCGACACCCGCCTGTTCGTACTCCTCGGGCCGGTAGCCGATCCCCGCCACCGTGACCAGCCTGCCCGCGCTCAGCAGGTCCAGGACCGCGATGTCCTCGGCCAGCCGCAGCGGGTCGTGCAGGGGGCCGATGATCGCCGAGACGGTGACCGCGATCCGGCGGGTGGCACCGAAGACCGAACCCGCTAAGACGAAGGGGGAGGGCAGCCAGGAGTTGGCGGCGCCGTGGTGCTCCTCGGTCTGTACGGTGTCGACGCCGTGCTCGTCGGCGTACGCGGCCATCTCCAGCGCGGCGCGGTACCGGGCCGAGAGCGACTCGGGGGTGGCATCGGGATCGACGAGATTGAACCGGACCACTGTGAAGGCCATGACACTTGTCCCCTGCGTCGGGCGGACTCGGCGAGGCGGGACATTAGCTGACGCGGCGTCAGAAGTGTAGAGGTGCGACGTCTCCGGGGCGTTCCCGACCGGCGGGACGTGGCAGGATCGCGTACAGCGCGGCGGACACGGCGATCGTGGCCGCCCAGCCCAGTCCGTGGCGCCCGATCCAGGTGGCGGCGAGCGGGCCGGAGAACCACTCCACGCCGGTGAAGAGCAGGCCCACCACCAGGCCCACGGTCCACGCGGTCACGGCGGTCACGGCGAAACCTCCGGTGTACCAGTAGGCGCTGGCCGGTGTGGTGTCCAGGAGCGCCGCGGGATCGTACGTACGCCCCCGCAGCTGATCCACACCGAAGACGCCGATCCATGCCGAGAACGTCACCGCGAGCAGCGTCAGAAAAGAGACGAAGGAATCCAGGAAACCCGCCGCCGTCATCATCAGCAACGAGCCCAGAAACAGACTGATGGCGGCATTCACCCCGACCGCCCACGCGCGGGGGATCATGAATCCCAGTGTCTGTGCGGTGAATCCGGCCGAATACATCGACATCGCATTGATCAGCGCCATGCCGACCACGGCGATCAGCAGATACGGCACCGAGAGCCAGTCCGGCAGCAGGGGGCCGATGAACGAGACCGGATCCTGGGTGACGGCCAGGCCCGGCGTGGCGACCGCCATCACGGAGCCCATCAGCACCATCGGCAGAAACACGATACCGGCGCCCCCCACGGTCGCCATGATCATCGCCCGGCCGGATGCGGTGCGCGGCAGATAGCGGGCGAAGTCGGGGCCGGTCGGAACCCAGCTGATCCCACCGGCCGCCAGTGTGCCGACTCCGGCGATCACCATCGCCGTGGGGCCGGCGGGCCTGTCCAGGACATCCCGCCATTCGGTCCGGCCGATGAGGTGGATCAGTACGAGGATGCTGAAGCCCCCGAAGAGATACGCCGACCAGGTGCAGCACACCCGCAGGGCGCGTACGCCCAGCCCCGACACCAGGAAGCTGCTCCCCACGAAGGCGAGCAGGGTCGCCATGATCAGGGTGTTGCTGCTCTCGATGGAGAAGAGCAGATTCAGTACGGCCAGCAGGGCGTAGGCGCCGGTTACCGCGTTCACCGTTTCCCAGCCCCAGCGGGCGACCCAGATCAGCGCACCGGGCAGCAGATTGCCGCGCTGGCCGAAGACGGCTCGGGAGAGTGCCATGCCGGGCGCCCCGCCTTGCTTGCCCGCGATCGAGACCAGGCCGACCAGGCCGAAACTGACGACCGGCGCCGCGATCGCGACGGCCAGCACCTGCCAGAAGTTCAGCCCGTTGAAGACGACGAGCCCTGCACCCATGGTGAGCAGCAGCACGGTCAGGTTCGCGCCGGCCCAGGTGGGGAAGAGGGTCCGGACCCGGCCGGTGCGCTCGCTGTCGGGGACGGGTTCCAGGCCACGGGTCTCCACGGGCGGGATCGTACCCTTACCGCCAAAAGGTGCATAGCACCCAAAGGGATTCGGGGGTGATCCTTCAGGGCGGCCCCCCGTGGCGGACGTGACTGATACTGGGTGGGTTATGGAATTCGTCATCCTTGCTGTAGTCATCGCCCTGGTCGCGGTCGGCGTGATCAGCGGGCTCGTGGTCAGCAGCCGCAAGAAGAAGCAGCTGCCCCCGGCACCGTCGAGCACGCCGACCATCACTCCTCCCGCCGAGCCCCATGTCGGCGAGGAAGCCGAGACGCCGCGCGAGGAACCGCGCCGCACCATCGAGGAGATCGGTCCCCCTTCGGCCGAGGCTCCCGCCGAGGAAGCCCCCGAGGCCGTCGAGCCGGAGGCGCCCGCCGCCCCCGCCCTTGAGGTGCCCGAGCCCACTGCGGGCCGTCTGGTACGGCTGCGTGCCCGGCTCGCCCGCTCGCAGAACTCCCTCGGCAAGGGGCTGCTCACGCTCCTGTCCCGTGACAACCTCGATGAGGACACCTGGGAGGAGATCGAGGACACCCTCCTCACCGCCGATGTCGGCGTCGCACCCACGCAGGAGCTGGTGGAGCGGCTCCGTGAACGCGTCCGCGTTCTCGGCACCCGTACCCCCGAAGGGCTGCGCTCGCTGCTGCGCGAGGAGCTCCTCACGCTGCTCGGCACCGACTTCGACCGTGCGGTCAAGACGGAGAGCGGTGTCGACACCCCCGGTGTCGTGATGGTCGTCGGCGTCAACGGAACCGGCAAGACCACCACCACCGGCAAGCTGGCCCGGGTGCTCGTCGCCGACGGCCGCAGCGTCGTGCTCGGCGCCGCCGACACCTTCCGGGCCGCCGCCGCCGACCAGCTCCAGACCTGGGGCGAGCGCGTCGGCGCCCGCACCGTGCGAGGACCCGAGGGCGGCGACCCGGCGTCGATCGCCTTCGACGCGGTGAAGGAAGGGATCGCCGAGGGCGCCGATGTCGTCCTCATCGACACCGCGGGACGGCTGCACACCAAGACCGGACTCATGGACGAGCTCGGCAAGGTCAAGCGCGTCGTCGAGAAGCACGGACCGCTCGACGAGATCCTGCTCGTCCTCGACGCCACGACCGGACAGAACGGTCTGGTGCAGGCCCGGGTGTTCGCCGAGGTCGTCGACATCACCGGCATCGCGCTGACCAAGCTGGACGGCACCGCCAAGGGCGGCATCGTCATCGCCGTCCAGCGTGAACTGGGCGTGCCGGTGAAGCTGGTCGGTCTCGGCGAGGGGCCGGACGACCTGGCTCCGTTCGAGCCGGAGGCGTTCGTGGACGCCCTGATCGGAGACTGACGCCTCGCGCGCCGACAACAGAGCCCGACCGCATGATGCAACTGCGGTCGGGCTCTTCGTCTTGTCGGGCTCTGCGCCTGGAACTGTCGGGCTCTGCGTCTGAGAGCGACCACCGATTGAGCAACCCCGGCGGCGGGACCCCGCCTCCGCGAAAGCGGCGGCGGTTCAGCCGCAAAGGGGCGCGCGATGGCAGCTGTACGCCAGCGTGCCCAGCAGCAGTCGCGCCTGCGGCGGCGCGGCCGCCGTGTCCAGCACCGGCGGGCGCAGCCACCGGACCGGGCCCAGACCGCCCTCGTCGGACGGCGGGGCGGTGATGTGGCAGCCGGGCCCCAGCGCCCGCAGGTCCAGACCCGCGTCGTCCCAGCCCATCCGGTACAGCAGCTGCGGGAGCTCGGTGGCGGCACCCGGGGCCACGAAGAACTGCGCGCGCCCGGCCGGTGTCACCGCGACCGGGCCGAGTGGCAGCCCCATCCGCTCCATGCGGACCAGGGCCCGGCGCCCGGCCGCTTCGGCGACGTCGAGGATGTCGAAGGTGCGGCCCACCGGAAGCAGCATCGAGGCGCCCGGCACCTGGGCCCAGGCGTCCGCCGCCGCGTCGAGCGTGGCACCTGCGGGGACCTCGCGGGCGAAGTCCAGTGGATGGGCGCCGGGGGAGGGGCACTCCGCCTCCCCGCACGAGCAGCGGCCGGCCGCTGTCCGCGCTCCCGGCGCGACGGCCCAGCCCCACAGCCCTGTGTACTCGGCCACTGCCGTGCACTCGGCCGCACGGCCGCGGCGCCGTGAGCCGGTGCGCATCTCGCGGATGCCGCCGATCGTGAAGCCCATGCCCCCTCCAACGTGTCCGACTCGCCAGTGGTTACGACGCGGAGTCCAATCGTGACGCTCCGTCGTCACTGTCGATCCGTGGCGCGCCGGTGCGCTCGGAGTCCTGCGACATGTTCCATGCGCCCCGTCGTGCGTCACTGCGCCCACTGTTGATCGCCGTGTGTCAAGTGAATCGCGCCCGACGGTGGTGGCGTTCATTCGAAGGGGTGGCGAATGGTGGCGTTTCCGTAATCGCCCTCGCAGAGGCAGTGATCGTAGGATTACCGTCGGTACGCGAACCGTGGAAGTATGTGCGCCCATGGGTATGCCGGAGGCAATCCGATTTCCTGTTCGACCGTGCGCAACCTCCGTATGGGCAGCACCGGTTCAGGGCAATCAGATAGTGGTTCGCGCGACAGTATTCAGCGGATGGGGGCGTTCCAGTGAGTGGCAGCGGCGCAGGCGATACGAATGCCGGTAAGCGCCCCAACGGGCAATTGGGCTCATGGTTCGTGCGCAGCGGCTGGTCGAAGGGCGAACTGGCGCGGCAGGTGAACCGCCGGGCGCGCCAGATGGGCGCTCACCACATCAGCACCGACACCTCCCGGGTGCGGCGCTGGCTCGATGGTGAACAGCCGCGCGAGCCGATCCCGCGCATCCTCTCCGAGCTCTTCTCGGAGCGCTTCGGTTCCGTCGTCGCCATCGAGGACCTCGGACTGCGCGCGGCGCATCAGTCACCATCCGTGTCCGGCGTCGACCTGCCCTGGGCGGGCCCGCAGACCGTCGCCCTGCTCAGCGAGTTCTCCCGCAGCGATCTCATGCTCGCCCGCCGCGGATTCCTCGGCTCCTCGCTCGCGCTCGCCGCAGGACCCGCCCTGATCGAGCCCATGCAGCGCTGGCTGGTGCCCGTCGCCGCCACCGGACCCGCACAGCCGGAGTCGGCCGCCGCGGCCCGCCGACCCTCCCGGCTCTCCAGCCCCGAGCTCGACCTGCTGGAGTCGACCACCGCGATGTTCCGTCAGTGGGACGCGCAGTGTGGCGGCGGACTGCGCCGCAAGGCCGTCGTCGGCCAACTCCACGAGGTCACCGACCTGCTGCAGGAACCGCAGCCGGCGGCCACCGCCAAGCGGCTCTTCCGCTGCGCGGCCGAACTGGCGGAGCTGGCCGGCTGGATGAGCTACGACGTCGGCCTCCAGCCCACCGCCCAGAAGTACTTCGTCCTCGCGCTCCACGCCTCGAAAGAGGCCGGTGACAAACCGCTCGGTTCGTATGTTCTGTCCAGCATGAGCCGCCAGATGATCCACCTCGGACGGCCCGACGACGCCCTCGAACTGATCCATCTCGCGCAGTACGGCAGCCGGGACTGCGCCACTCCGCGCACCCAGGCCATGCTGTATGCGATGGAGGCTCGTGCCTACGCCAACATGGGCCAGCCCAGCAAGTGCAAACGAGCCGTCCGGATGGCCGAGGACACTTTCCTCGACGTCGGGATCGACGGCGAGCCCGAGCCCGACTGGATCCGCTTCTTCTCCGAGGCCGAGCTCAACGGCGAGAACTCCCACTCGTACCGCGACCTCGCCTATGTCGCGGGCCGCAGCCCCACGTACGCCACGCTCGCCGAACCCCTCATGAAGAAGGCCGTCCAGCTCTTCGGCGAGGACGACGAGCACCAGCGGTCGTACGCACTCAACCTGGTCGGCCTCGCCACCGTCCACCTCCTCCAGCGCGAGCCCGAGCAGTCCACGGTGCTGGCCGAGAAGGCGCTGCGCGTCGCCAAGAAGATCCGCTCCGAGCGCGTCAACACCCGGCTCCGCAAGACCGTCGACACCGCTGCCAGGGACTTCGGAGACATTCCCGAAGTCGCCAGGCTCACCGATCTCCTCACCGAGCAGCTGCCCGAGACCGCAGAAGCGGTCTGAGCCGCACCCCAGGCCCCGGCCACGGCGACCACCCCACACAGACCGACTTCGGCTCCCCCAATTGCCAGGTCAGCGGGTGGTCGGCGTGGCCGGTTCGCGTTGCCGTTCCCGTACGGGAGAGTCGTAACCGCACCGTATGCGGCCGCGGCCGCAGAGTAGGCCCCGCCCCGGATGCGCCACGGCCGGTTCATGGCGACGTAACACACCGGACCTCTTCGTCACTATCGCGAAACACCGTGCGGCATCGACGGAAACCGTGCTGGGCGAATCTCATGGCGCATAACCGGCCCGCACCTTTTCCCCAGTGGTCCCGCACGTGGTCCCGCTCTTATCGCCCGCACGCGGCCGCCCCGACGACGAGGAGACGCCGATGCCCCCAGGCATCACGACGCTAGCCGCAGACGCCCCGACGCTGTCTGCCGCCAACACAGGGTTCATGCTCATCTGCTCCGCCCTGGTGATGCTCATGACCCCGGGCCTGGCCTTCTTCTACGGAGGCATGGTCCGCGTCAAAAGCACCCTCAACATGCTGATGATGAGCTTCATCAGCCTCGGGATCGTCACGATCCTGTGGGTGCTCTACGGATTCAGCCTCGCCTTCGGCTCCGACATCGGCTCCGTCATCGGCTGGAGCTCGGACTACGTCGGCCTCAGCGGGATCGGTATCACCCAGCTCTGGGACGGTTACACGATCCCCGTCTACGTCTTCGCCGTCTTCCAGCTGATGTTCGCCGTCATCACTCCCGCACTGATCAGCGGCGCCCTCGCCGACCGGGTCAGGTTCACCTCCTGGGCCCTGTTCATCACGTTCTGGGTCACCGTCGTCTACTTCCCCGTCGCACACTGGGTCTGGGGCGCGGGCGGCTGGCTCTTCGAGCTCGGCGTCATCGACTTCGCCGGTGGCACGGCCGTCCACATCAACGCAGGTGCCGCGGCGCTCGGCGTGATCCTCGTCATCGGCAAGCGCGTCGGCTTCAAGAAGGACCCGATGCGGCCGCACAGCCTGCCGCTCGTCATGCTCGGTGCCGGACTGCTCTGGTTCGGCTGGTTCGGCTTCAACGCCGGCTCATGGCTCGGCAACGACGACGGCGTCGGCGCGGTCATGTTCGTCAACACCCAGGTCGCCACCGCTGCCGCGATGCTCGCCTGGCTCGGTTACGAGAAGCTCCGCCACGGCTCCTTCACCACCCTCGGTGCGGCCTCCGGCGCGGTAGCGGGCCTCGTCGCCATCACACCTTCCGGCGGCGCGGTCAGCCCGCTCGGCGCCATCGCGGTCGGCGCCATCGCCGGTGTCCTGTGCGCCATGGCCGTCGGCCTGAAGTACAAGTTCGGCTACGACGACTCCCTGGACGTCGTCGGCGTCCACCTCGTCGGCGGTGTCGCCGGTTCCCTCCTCGTCGGCTTCTTCGCCACCGGTGGTGTCCAGTCCGACGCCAAGGGCCTCTTCTACGGCGGCGGACTCGACCAGCTCGGCAAGCAGGCCGTCGGTGTCTTCGCCGTCCTCGCGTACTCTCTGGTCGTCTCCGCGGTCCTCGCCTTCCTCCTGGACAGGACGATCGGGATGCGGGTCGACGAGGACGACGAGATTTCCGGCATCGACCAGGTCGAACACGCCGAGACCGCGTACGACTTCAGCGGTGCGGGCGGCGGCGCGGCCCCGCGCACCACGGCCTCCGCAACGGCACCGGGCACGACGGCAGCACCGCAGACCAAGAAGGTGGACGCATGAAACTCATCACCGCAGTCGTGAAGCCACATCGGCTCGACGAGATCAAGGAGGCCCTCCAGGCCTTCGGCATCCAGGGCCTCACGGTCACGGAGGCCAGCGGATACGGGCGTCAGCGCGGCCACACCGAGGTCTACCGGGGCGCCGAGTACACCGTCGACCTCGTCCCCAAGATCCGTATCGAGGTCCTTGTCGAGGACGAGGACTCCGAACAGCTCATCGACGTTGTCGTGAAGGCCGCCCGAACCGGCAAGATCGGTGACGGCAAGGTCTGGAGTGTGCCGGTCGACACCGCGATCCGCGTACGAACGGGCGAACGCGGCCCGGACGCACTCTGACCCACGGTCCCGAAACGAAAGGCAGCCGGGTGACGAGCACCGAAGTGACCACCGAATCCGATGACTCGGAACCCAGCGGCTACGCGGCGGCCCGGCTGCGCCTCCTCCAGGAGAAGGCGCAGTCCGGGCCGCCGCGCCGTGCGGCCCTCGCATCGCTCACCGACGACTGGCTCACCGCGCTGTTCACCGCCGCGGCGGAACAGACCGGCGTCCGCGGCGCCGCCCTCGTCGCCGTCGGTGGCTACGGCCGCGGCGAACTCTCCCCGCGCAGCGACCTCGACCTCCTGCTCCTGCACGACGGCAACGCCGATGCCGGGGCCATCGCTTCCCTCGCCGACCGCATCTGGTACCCCGTCTGGGACCTCGGCCTCGCCCTCGACCACTCCGTACGCACCCCCGCCGAAGCCCGGAAAACAGCCGGCGAGGACCTCAAGGTCCAACTCGGACTGCTCGACGCCCGGCCCGTCGCCGGAGACCTCGGCCTCGTCGTCGGCCTGCGCACCGCGATCCTCGCCGACTGGCGCAACCAGGCTCCCAAACGCCTCCCCGCCCTCGACGAGCTCTGCCGCGAACGCGCCGAACGCCAGGGCGAGCTCCAGTTCCTCCTCGAACCCGACCTCAAGGAGGCCCGCGGCGGACTGCGCGACGCCACCGCCCTGCGCGCCGTCGCCGCCTCCTGGGTCGCCGACGCCCCCCGCGAAGGCCTCGCCGAAGCCCGCCGCGTCCTCCTCGACGCCCGCGACGCGCTCCACCTCACCACCGGCCGTGCCACCGACCGCCTCGCCCTTCAGGAACAGGACCAGGTCGCCACCCACCTCGGTCTCCTCGACGCGGACGCCCTGCTCCGCCAGGTGTACGAGGCCGCCCGCACCGTCTCCTACGCAACCGACGTCACCTGGCGCGAGGTCAACCGCGTCCTGCGCGCCCGCTCGGCGCGCCCCCGGCTCCGCGCGATTCTCGGTGGCGGCAAGACCGCCGCCACCGAACGCACCCCGCTCGCCGAGGGCGTCGTCGAGGCCGACGGCGAAGTCGTCCTCGCCCGCTCCGCCCGCCCCGAACGTGACCCCGTGCTCGTACTGCGCGCCGCCGCAGCGGCCGCCCAGTCCGAACTCCCGCTCTCCCGCCATGTCGTACGCCACCTCGCCACGGCCGCACGCCCGCTGCCGGTGCCCTGGCCCGCCGAGGCCCGTGAGGAACTCGTCACCCTCCTCGGCGCGGGCGAGGCCACCGTCCCCGTCTGGGAGGCACTCGAAGCCGAAGGACTGATCACCCGGCTGCTCCCCGACTGGGAACGCGTCCACTGCCGCCCCCAGCGCAACCCCGTCCACACCTGGACCGTCGACCGCCACCTCGTCGAAGCGGCCGTCCGTGCCTCCTCCCTCACCCGCCGCGTCGGCCGCCCCGACCTCCTCCTCGTCGCCGCACTCCTGCACGACATCGGCAAGGGCTGGCCCGGCGACCACTCCGTCGCCGGGGAGGTCATCGCCCGCGACATGGCGGCCCGGATCGGCTTCGACCAGCACGACGTGGGCGTCATCGCCACCCTCGTACGCCACCATCTGCTGCTCATCGAGACCGCCACCCGCCGCGACCTCGACGACCCGGCGACCGTGCGCTCCGTCGCCACCGCCGTCTCCACCACCTCCACCCTGGAGCTCCTGCACGCCCTCACCGAGGCCGACGCACTCGCCACCGGGCCCGCCGCCTGGTCCACCTGGCGCGCCTCCCTCGTCGCCGACCTCGTCAAACGCGTCGCCGCCGTGCTCGCCGGCCAGTCCCCGGAGGAACCGGAACCCGCCGCACCCAGTGCCGAACAGGAACGCCTCGCCATCGAGGCCCTGCGCACCGGCGAACCCGTCCTAGCCCTGCACGCCCAGGCCGAGACCCCGAACGAGGACGACGAACCGGAACCCGTCGGCGTCGAACTCCTCATCGCCCTGCCCGACCGCCCCGGCGTGCTGCCCGCGGCGGCGGGCGTCCTCGCCCTGCACCGCCTCACCGTGCGAGCAGCCGATCTGCGGGCCGTGGAACTCCCCGCCGAGCTCGGCGAGGGCGAATTTGCCGAACTGCTGCTGCTCAGCTGGCGGGTCGCGGCCGAGTACGGCTCCCTGCCGCAGGCCACCCGCCTCCGCGCCGACCTCGTACGCGCCCTGGACGGCTCCCTGGACATCCGGGCCCGCCTCGCCGAACGCGAGGCCGCCTACCCGAGGCGGCGCGGGGTGAAGGCCCCCCCGCCGAGGGTGACGGTCGCGGCGGCCGGCTCACAGCTGGCGACGGTGATCGAGGTACGGGCGCAGGACGCCCCGGGACTGCTGCACCGGATCGGCCGGGCGCTGGAGCAGTGCGAGGTACGGGTGCGCAGCGCGCATGTTTCGACGCTGGGGGCGAACGCGGTGGACGCGTTCTACGTCACGGATACGGACGGTGAGCCGTTGCCCGAGGTACGGGCCGCGGAGGTGGCCCGGGAGGTCGAGAAGGCGCTGGGCTGAGGCCCGCTGCCGCGCCCACAGGCCCTCGTCCGCCCATGAGAATCGGGCGAGGGCTTTGTGTTTCCCGGGGTCCGGATACCCTTGGGGACGACTGACCTGCCCCGCCCCCGACCCTGAGGACCGACGAGCGCCGTGTTCGATACTCTCTCCGACCGCCTTAGCGCGACTTTCAAGAACCTCCGGGGCAAGGGCCGCTTGTCCGAGGCGGACATCGACGCCACGGCCCGCGAGATCCGTATCGCCCTGCTCGAAGCGGATGTCGCGCTGGCCGTCGTCCGCGCTTTCATCGGCAACGTCAAGGAGCGGGCGCGCGGCGTCGAGGTCTCCCAGGCGCTGAATCCCGCCCAGCAGGTCGTCAAGATCGTCAACGAGGAGCTCGTCGGCATCCTCGGCGGCGAGACCCGGCGGCTGCGGTTCGCCAAGAATCCGCCCACCGTGATCATGCTCGCCGGTCTCCAGGGTGCCGGTAAGACCACCCTCGCCGGAAAGCTCGGCCTCTGGCTCAAGGGCCAGGGCCACTCCCCGCTGCTCGTCGCCTGTGACCTCCAGCGCCCCAACGCCGTGAACCAGCTCAGCGTCGTCGCCGACCGCGCCGGTGTCGCGGTGTACGCGCCGCAGCCGGGCAACGGCGTCGGTGACCCGGTCCAGGTCGCCAAGGACTCGATCGAGCACGCCCGCTCCAAGCAGTACGACGTCGTGATCGTCGACACCGCCGGCCGCCTCGGCATCGACCAGGAGCTGATGCAGCAGGCCGCGGACATCCGCGACGCCGTCAGCCCCGACGAGATCCTCTTCGTCGTCGACGCGATGATCGGCCAGGACGCGGTCAACACCGCCGAGGCCTTCCGCGACGGCGTCGGCTTCGACGGCGTGGTGCTCTCCAAGCTCGACGGCGACGCCCGCGGTGGTGCGGCCCTGTCGATCGCCCACGTCACGGGCAAGCAGATCATGTTCGCGTCGAACGGTGAGAAGCTCGAAGACTTCGACGCCTTCCACCCCGACCGTATGGCGTCCCGCATTCTCGACATGGGTGACCTGCTCACCCTGATCGAGCAGGCGGAGAAGACCTTCAGCCAGGAAGAGGCCGCCAAAATGGCCTCCAAGCTGGCGTCCAGCAAGGGCAAGGACTTCACGCTCGACGACTTCCTGGCCCAGATGGAGCAGGTCCGGAAGATGGGCTCCATCTCCAAGCTGCTCGGGATGCTGCCCGGCATGGGGCAGATCAAGGACCAGATCAACAACATCGACGAGCGCGACGTGGACCGTACCGCCGCGATCATCAAGTCGATGACCCCGAAGGAGCGCGCCGAGCCGACGATCATCAACGGCTCGCGCCGGGCCCGTATCGCCAAGGGCTCCGGTGTCGAGGTCAGCGCCGTGAAGAACCTGGTGGAGCGGTTCTTCGATGCGCGCAAGATGATGTCGAAGATGGCGCAGGGCGGCGGGATGCCGGGGATGCCCGGGATGCCGGGCATGGGTGGCGGTCCCGGCCGGCAGAAGAAGCAGGTCAAGCAGGCCAAGGGCAAGCGCAAGAGCGGCAACCCGATGAAGCGCAAGGCCGAGGAGCAGGCCGCGGCGGCCCGTCGCGAGCAGGCGGCGGCGCAGGGCGGTGCGTTTGGTCTGCCGGCGCAGGAGGACAAGAACTTCGAGCTGCCGGACGAGTTCAAGAAGTTCATGGGCTGATCGCCCGACGACATGCGCAAGGGGCGCCCACCGACGGTGGGCGCCCCTTGCGCATGTTCCTACGCGGCGTGCCGTCCCGGCCGCAGCGGGGTCCAGGGACAGTGATGCGGCGGCGGTGGCGCCCACATCCGCGAGGCTGTCCGCGTCCGGCAGCAGTTCCACGCCGTCCGTGCCGGGCCGGTGGATCAGCACCGGCACGTACTCGCGGGTGTGGTAGGCGCGCCCGATCGTGGGGTCGTTCCCGTGGTCAGCGTTGACGATCAGCCGGTCGCCGGGGCTTTTGAGCAGCGCCACGAGCCCGGCGAGCCCGGAGTCCACCTGCTCCAGGAGGTGTCCGTAGCGCTCGACGCCCCGCCAGGTCGGTCTCCTGGACGTTGGCGACGACGACGCGTCGCCGGGGGCGCGTACCGCTTCGAGGGTGTGGGAGAGCACGTCGGCCGTCTTCACGGCCGGGTGCCGCCTCGCAGGCCAGGATGTCGGCGGCCTTCCCCACCAGGGTGACCGGGATGCCGGCGCGGGCGGCCGGACCGGGGAGCCGGCGGGTGTGGTCGAGCTCGGCGCCCAGGTGCTGAACTTCCAGGCCGCCGTTGCGGTAGAAGCCGGTGGCGGGGGTTTCGAGTCCGACGGTTCCTGCATCGCCGGGGCGCACGAACTGCCTCAGCGGGCCGTCCGCGTGGCCGCCGACCGCGATGACCCGGGCGACGGGCGTGACCGCACGGACGGTACGGGCGACGGCGAGGACTCCGCCGGGGCCGTCGAAGGACAGGTCCTCCAGGCAGCCGGAGGCGTTCCAGTTGATCCCGGGGTCGGCCTCCAGGTTGTCGTGGACGAGGACCGTGCCGCCGACGGCGAGGAGCGGCTTGCCGTCCAGCGGTTCGACGTGGTGGCCGGCCGGTTCGAGGGCGGCGGCCGCCTCGGCCAGATGGTCGGCGAGCCGGGCCACGGTGACCCGGCTGAAGTCGGCGCCCGTCATCGTCTGGTGGCCCGCGAAGGTATCGGCGCCGGGATGGCCGGGCGCGGCGTGGCCCGCGGCGACGGGCAGATGGGTACGGCGGGCGAGGTCCTGGTGCGGGTGGACCAGGCGAGACCCAGCGCGCCGAGCGCCGGCAGACGCAGCGGCCGTCCGGCGTCGTCAAGGGTGTGGGCGATCTCGCTGACGTACACGTACGCGGGCTTCTCGGGCTGCTGCGGGTCGAGGGCGTGCAGCGGGGTGGTGCCGGTGAGAGCGTGGCCGGGTTCGCCGTGGGTGGCGCCGAGTTCGGCGAGCAGCGGGAGGGACGCCATCGAGGTGGCGCCGGGGGCGCTCAGCCTCAGGTGTTCGTGTCCCCGGGCGGCCAGGACTTCGCGGGCCTTGAGGGCGGGCGCGAAGTCGGGGGTGGCGCGGGGGATGCCGGTCGTCGGGTCGCACAGGACGCAGGGGGCGTCCCGCAAGATCTACGTCACCCGACCCGGCGGTCAGTACGAGGGCACGCGCTCGCCCCGCAGTACTTCGCTCTGCAGCCGGGTCGCCAGGGACAGATCGAGTGAGTCCCGGACCGCGGCGAGGGCCTTCGCCCCGTCGGTCCGGCCGATGACGGCGGCACGGGAGTTGCGCAGCGACAGCTCCCGGGTGACCTCGTCGCCGAGCGGGAGCACGTCGACGCCGAGCCCGAGCCGGTCCTGCACCTCGTCCAGGTTCCAGACGGTGGCGTCGACCTCGTTGCGGGCGAAGAGATCGCGCAGCTGCATGTACGAGACCTCCAGCCACTCGATGTCCTTCCGGCCGGCGAAGACCCGCTCCACGAGCGTCCGCAGATCCTCGGATGCGTGGTCGACGGCCACCCGCAGCCCGGGGGAGTCCAGGTCGACGCCGTGCCGCAGCAGCATGCCGTGCGCGCCGACGTAGGTGGCGGGGCCCAGGTCGGCGACCAGCTCCACCGGGTGCTCGGCGATCAGCTGGTCGGCCGCGAAGCGGGACAGGACGACGAGGTCGACCTTGCCCTCCAGCAGCGCGGCCGTACGGGCTCCGGCGCCCCGCATGAACGTGATCGCGAACGGGGTGCCCGCCTCCTCGAAGGCGCTGCGCAACCCGGTCGCCAGGCCTTCGTACCTGCGTGAGTACGGGAGCGGCATCGCGGCGAGCAGCGTGCCGAGTCCGGACAGCCGCCAGAGGATGGAGCGGTCCGAGCGGACGAGGAACGTGCCGAGATGGCCGCGGGCGGTCGTCTCGATCGCCCCGGAATCCTCCAGCAGTTGCAGGGCCGCCTGAACGGTCCCGTTTCCGCAGCCCAGCTCCTCGGCGAAGTCGCGTACGCGGGGCAGGCGGGTGTCCGGCTCATGGTTGAGCAGCAGGACGGCGAGCTGCCGGGCGGCGAGGCCGTTCCGAGTGAGGAAACGGTCATCGAAATCGTTCACGAATAAAACAGTAAACAGGATTCTGGATATTGACAGGGAGTTCGCGAGCGGTTCATCCGTCGGGCGGCGCTTTCCCCCTGTGGGCCCACTGAACGGCTCCACAGGGGGCTTTGGATCGGTTTCTCATCTAATGTCACATTCACTGGCTGTCGGCAGAGGAGCGCGCGTGACCACCCCCGTACCTCCCCGCGATCGAACCGATCAGCCGTGGCGCTCCGAGGGCGCACCGCCGCCCCCGCCGCCGGGCCGCAAGATGCCGGGAGGCTGGGGCGGGCTGCTGCTGACCGCGCTCGCCGTCTATCTGATCGCCAATCTGGTGCTGTCCTTCTTCAACGGGGCACAGGAGCGGACGATCGCGTACACGGAGTTCAGCAAACAGGTCACCTCGGGCAATGTCTCCAAGATCTACTCCAAGGGCGATGCCATCCAGGGACAGCTCAAGAAGGAGGCGAAGGTCCCCGGGAGCGACAAGAAATACACCAAGTTCGTCACTCAGCGGCCTGCCTTCGCGGACGACAACCTCTGGGCCGAACTGGTCAAGGAGGACGTCACGGTCACCGCCGAGCCGGTCGTCCAGCAGCGCAGCTTCCTCGCCAATCTGCTGATCTCGCTGGCCCCGATGCTGCTGCTCGTCCTGCTCTGGGTGTTCATCGCCCGGCGGATGTCCAGGGGCATGGGCGGTGGGATGGGCGGCTTCGGGCGCAAGGCGCCGCCCAAGCCCGTCGAGTTGGAGGGCGGCAAGCGCACCACCTTCCAGGACGTGGCCGGGATCGACGAGGTCGAGGGCGAGCTCAACGACGTCGTGGACTTCCTGAAGAACCCGCAGGCGTACCGGAAGATGGGTGCCCGGATGCCCGGGGGAGTGCTCCTCGCCGGACCGCCCGGCACCGGCAAGACACTGCTCGCACGGGCCGTCGCGGGTGAGGCCGGGGTGCCGTTCTTCTCGGTATCGGCCTCCGAATTCATCGAGATGATCGTCGGCGTCGGCGCGAGCCGGGTGCGGGAACTCTTCGCGGAGGCACGCAAGGTCGCCCCCGCCATCGTCTTCATCGACGAGATCGACACCATCGGCCGGGCCCGCGGCGGCGGTTCCGGCATGGGCGGTCACGACGAGCGCGAGCAGACGCTCAACCAGATCCTCACCGAGATGGACGGTTTCTCCGGTTCGGAGGGCGTCGTCGTCCTCGCCGCCACCAACCGTGCCGACGTCCTCGACCCCGCCCTCACCCGGCCCGGCCGCTTCGACCGGATCGTTCAGGTGAGCCCGCCGGACAGAGGCGGCCGAGAGGCGATCCTGGAGATCCACACCCGGCAGATCCCGCTTGCCGAGGATGTGAACCTGGCCCAGGTCGCCGGTACGACCCCCGGTATGACGGGCGCCGATCTCGCCAACCTGGCCAATGAGGCCGCGCTGCTCGCGGTCAAGCGCCGGCAGTCCGAGGTCAGCCAGTCCGATCTCTCGGACGCCCTGGAGAAGGTCCAGCTGGGGGCGGAGCGCTCACTGGTCATGTCGGACGAGGAACGCCGCAGGACCGCGTACCACGAGAGCGGGCACGCCCTGCTCGGCATGCTCCAGCCGGGCGCCGACCCGGTCCGCAAGGTCACCATCGTGCCGCGCGGCCGGGCCCTGGGCGTCACCATCTCGACGCCGGACGCCGACAAGTACGCCTACACCGAGGAGTATCTGCGTGGCCGCATCATCGGTGCGCTCGGCGGCATGGCCGCCGAGCAGGTGGTCTTCGGCATGGTCACCACAGGTGCGGAGAGCGACCTGGAACAGGTCACCAACCTGGCCCGCGGCATGGTCGGCCGCTGGGGCATGAGCCACAAGGTGGGCAGGCTGACGGCGATCCCGAGCGATGCCCAGCAGGCGTACGGACTCTCCGCAGCCCCGGCGACGCTCGACGCGGTGGACGGCGAGATGCGGCGCATCGTCGACGAGTGCTACGAGGTGGCGTGCCGGCTCCTGGGCGAGAACCGGGACAGGCTGGACTCGCTGGCCGCGGCGCTGCTGGAGAGCGAGACGCTGGACGAGGCCGCGGCCTACCGTGCGGCCGGCATCACCCGTCTGGGCAAGTAGCGGCCGGTGCACACGAGGTTCACGGAATGGCTCAGGTGGTGCACACGAGATAGCGGAAGACGTTCGGCATCCAGATCGTGCCGTCCCGGCGCCGGTGCGGGTGCAGCGCCTCCGCGACCTCTTTGGCCACCTGGTCCCGGTCCGTCGCCCGCACCGCCGTATCGAAGAGCCGCGTCGACAGCAGCCCCCGCACCGCACTGTCCATGTCCGCGTACCCGAACGGGCACGCGACCCGGCCGGAGCCGTCCGGATTCAGACCCGCCCGGCACGCCACTTCTTCCAGATCGTCCCGGCTCCACGGCCGCCAGCCGCCCGTGCGCGGAGCCCGCGACCCGTCGGAGAGTCGGCCCGCCACCCGCAGCACCGGCGCCGTCGCGCACCGCTCCGGCGGACCCCACCCGGTCAGTACGACCGTGCTGCCTCGGGCGGCCAGCGGTACGGCGGACCGCAGCGCGTCCACGAGCCCTTCCCCGTCGCCGGACGAGCAGCCGATCGGGGTGAACGCGGTGAGCAGGTTGTACGGCGTTCCGTCGGCGGGGGCGGCCGCGGACGGATCGCCGTCCAGGAGCCGCGGATGCCCGGCCGGCGCAACGGCGTCGCTCCCCGGACCGGGCAGCAGCCGGGCCCGGGCGAGTGCCAGTCGTTCGGGGTCGGTGTCGACGCCGGTGACGAGCGCCCCGCGCGCGGCCGCGATCAGCAGCGCGAGACCGGAGCCGCAGCCGAGGGAGAGCAGCCGGGTGCCGCTTCCCACTTCGAGCCGCTCGTACACCGCTTCGTACAGCGGTGCGAGCATCCGCTCCTGAATCTCGGCCCAGTCCCGGGCACGGTTACCGGAGTCCACCGGGGTGGCCGTGCGCGCGTAGCTGTGGTGCCGGACGAGCGTTGGTGTCATGGAAGCGCCCCAATCCGCCGAGAGGTCGGTCATGTCCGATCGGTCGTGCCCCGAGTGGATGTCCCCCTGTGCGTGTGCGCCCGCTCCCCCCCCCCGTATGTCAGAGAACTGCGCATCCGCGCCCGCGTCCAGGGGCCTGATGGCAATGCTTGTGTACTCCGGTGGTGCGCCCGTGGGGACGGCCCGTGGAAGCAGGGCCCGTCGCCCTGTGTGGTGGGCGGTATCGCCGTACGATGCGCGCCATGGCAAAGGCACCCGTTCTCACGCCCCAGGCCGAGGACTTTCCCCGCTGGTACCAGGATCTGATCAACAAGGCCGAACTCGCGGACAACGGTCCGGTGCGCGGCACCATGGTCATCCGGCCGTACGGATACGGCCTGTGGGAGCGGATGCAGCAGGAGATGGATGCCCGTATCAAACAGGCGGGCGCCCGGAACGCCTACTTCCCGCTCTTCATCCCCCAGTCTTACCTGACACGCGAAGCCGAGCACGTCGAGGGCTTCGAGCCGGAGCTCGCGGTCGTGACCCACGCCGGTGGAAAAGACCTCGAAGAGCCCGTGGTGGTGCGGCCGACGTCCGAAACGATCATCAACGAGTACTTCTCGAAATGGGTGCAGAGCTACCGGGATCTGCCACTGCTGATCAACCAGTGGGCGAATGTCGTGCGCTGGGAGATGCGCCCGCGGGTCTTTCTCCGTACGACGGAATTCCTCTGGCAGGAGGGCCACACCGCCCACGCCACCTACGAGGAGGCCCGGGAGTACGCGGCGTACATCCACCGGGACGTCTACGCGGACTTCATGGTCAACGTGCTGGGCATCGATGTGGTCCTCGGCCGCAAGACCCCCGCCGAGCGGTTCGCCGGGGCCATCAACACGCTGACGCTCGAAGGGATGATGCGGGACGGCAAGGCCCTGCAGATGGGTACGAGCCATGAGCTCGGCACCAACTTCGCCAAGGCCTTCCACACGAGCTACCTGTCCAGGGAAGGCAGGCAGGAACTGGTCTGGCAGACCTCGTGGGGCTCGTCGACCCGCATGGTCGGCGGGCTGATCATGGCGCACGGCGACGATCACGGCCTCCGGGTGCCGCCGCGGCTCGCGCCCGTCCAGGCGGTCGTCCTCGCGATCAAGGGGGACGAAGCGGTGCTGACCGCGGTCCGGTCCGTCGGGGAGCGGCTGCGCGCCGCGGGGATCAGGACCGAGGTCGACGACCGCACCGACACCCCGTTCGGCCGCCGCGCGGTCGACTGGGAGCTGAAGGGCGTGCCGGTACGGATCGAGATCGGCCCGCGAGATCTGGAGAACGGCACCGCGATGCTGGCCCGGCGCATTCCCGGCGGGAAGGAGCCGGTCGCGATCGAGGCCCTGGCCGCGCTGCTTCCGGCGGTCCTCGAGGAGGACCAGGCGACGCTGCTGAGGGAGTCCCGGAGCCGACGCGAGTCGTCCACCAGCGAGGTCGCGTCCGTCGACGAGGCCGTGGAGGCGGCGGCCGCGGGCGGCTGGGCGCGTATCGACTGGTCGGCCCTCGGTGCGGCGGGGGAGGCCCGGCTCGCGGAGCACGGGGTGTCCGTACGGTGCCTGGTCGCCGAGGACGGGTCGGTGCCGGACGCGGACGATGCCCCCGGTACTGTCGCCCTGGTGGCCCGCGCCTACTGACGCGGAGCCGCTCGGCACCCCGGCATACGGTTTCCGCCTACGCGTCCGGGCGTACAGGTCACTACGTACCACCTTGGTGTGAGCTGTGAGATTTCTCCGCAGATCTGCGCACCCGCCCTCGTCAGGACGCATCAACGGCAACTGACTGGTACGTGCAAATTATTTGGGATGGCCCGGAATCGGAACACCTGGGCACCCGCGCTCGTTGTCACGACGTGAGCACGACACCACCTGTACTTGCCGCAGAGCTGGCGCAGGCGTGGGCCGACATTCAGCGGTACCACCCCGAGCTGCCCGATCTAGCCGCGCCCGAGTCCCTGATCGGAGAGTCCTCGTCCGCCTGTGGCGCCGAGCTCTCCTTCGAACGACTGCTGCACGAGGCAGTCCATGGCATCGCCGCCGCGAGAGGTGTCCGCGACACCTCGCGAGCCGGCCGGTACCACAACCGCCGATTCCTCGCGATCGCCGAGGAGCTGGGCCTCGACCATGCCGAGGAGCCCCACCCCAGCAGTGGCTTCTCGCTGGTCACGCTCAACCCCGAGGCCAAGCGCAGGTACCGCCCGACGATCGAGCGGCTCCAGCGCGCCCTCAAGGCGCATACGGTCGCCACCGCCGCCGACACCAAGCGTTCCTTCCGTGGCCCGGCCGCCCGGCACGGCTCCTCCGGCGGAGGTGTCCGCGTCAAGGCCGTCTGCGACTGCGGACGCAATGTGCGAGTCGTCCCGTCGGTCCTGGCGCAGGCGCCGATCGTCTGCGGTGGCTGCGGAAAGCCGTTCCGTATCCCGGAAGCCGCGGTCGCGGTGGGGTGACCCGATGTGGTGTGGCACAATAGCTAGCTGTACTCGACAGTCGCATAGGACCCCTCTCTCCTCCGGCTGACGCGTCCATCGGGCACCCGAGTACCGCAACCCCACGTGGCATCTTCGTTGTGCCCAACCACGTCATAGACCAGGAGACACCACTTCCGTGGCAGTCAAGATCAAGCTGAAGCGTCTGGGCAAGATCCGTTCGCCTCACTACCGCATCGTCGTCGCCGACTCCCGTACCCGCCGTGACGGCCGGGCCATCGAGGAGATCGGCCTGTACCACCCGGTGCAGAACCCCTCGCGCATCGAGGTCAACTCGGAGCGTGCGCAGTACTGGCTGTCCGTCGGCGCCCAGCCGACCGAGCCGGTTCTCGCGATCCTGAAGCTCACCGGCGACTGGCAGGCCCACAAGGGTCTCCCGGCCCCCGCGCCGCTGCTGCAGCCGGAGCCCAAGGCCGACAAGCGCGCCCTGTTCGAGGCCCTGGCCAAGGACACCGGCGAGGAGTCCAAGGGCGAGGCCATCACGCAGAAGGCGAAGAAGGCCGACAAGAAGGCGGACGAGGCTGCTGACGCGGCTGCGCCCGCCGAGTCGACCGAGGCCTGATCATGCTCGAGGAGGCTCTCGAGCACCTCGTGAAGGGCATCGTCGACAACCCCGACGATGTGCAGGTCGCCTCGCGCAACCTGCGCCGTGGTCGCGTACTCGAGGTCCGGGTCCACCCCGACGACCTCGGTAAGGTGATCGGCCGCAACGGCCGCACCGCTCGCGCACTGCGTACCGTCGTGGGCGCCATCGGCGGCCGTGGCATCCGTGTCGACCTCGTCGATGTGGATCAGGTTCGCTGACAGAGTTGAACACCGGCACGGGCCGGGGAGGGCCATGCGCCCGCCCCGGCCCGTCGTCGTATGACAGGAGAGACACAAGGTGCAGTTGGTAGTCGCGCGGATCGGCCGTGCCCACGGCATCAAGGGCGAGGTCACCGTCGAGGTGCGTACGGACGAACCGGAGCTGCGGCTCGCGCCCGGGGCCGTACTCGCCACCGAACCGGCCGCCGCCGGACCGCTGACGATCGAGACCGGCCGGGTGCACAGCGGACGGCTGCTGCTCCGCTTCGAGGGCGTACGCGACCGTACGGCTGCCGAGGCCCTGCGTAACACGCTCCTGATCGCCGAGGTCGACCCGGCGGAACTCCCCGAGGACCCTGAGGAGTTCTACGATCATCAGCTCATGGACCTCGACGTGGTCCTCGCCGACGGCACCTCGATCGGCCGGATCACCGAGATCACGCATCTGCCGTCCCAGGATCTCTTCATCGTCGAGCGGCCGGACGGCAGCGAGGTGATGATCCCGTTCGTCGAGGAGATCGTCACCGAGATCGATCTGGAGGAGCAGCGCGCGGTGATCACCCCGCCGCCCGGTCTGATCGATGAGAGCCAGGCCGTGATCGCCTCATCGCGCGACGAAGAGGGCGACGAGGACGAGGCGCCCGAGTCCGGGAAGGACGCCTGATGCGCCTCGACGTCGTCACGATCTTCCCGGAGTACCTGGAACCGCTGAACGTCTCCCTCGTCGGCAAGGCCCGCGCGCGCGGCCGCCTCGATGTGCACGTGCACGACCTGCGGGACTGGACGTACGACCGGCACAACACGGTCGACGACACCCCGTACGGCGGCGGCCCCGGCATGGTCATGAAGACCGAGCCGTGGGGCGAGGCGCTGGACGACGCCCTGACGGGCGGGTACGAGGCCGGGGCGCACTCCCCGGTCCTCGTGGTGCCCACACCCAGCGGCCGTCCGTTCACCCAGGAGCTCGCCGTCGAGCTCTCCGAGCGGCCTTGGCTGATCTTCACGCCGGCCCGCTACGAGGGCATCGACCGGCGGGTGATGGACGAGTACGCGACCCGCATGCCGGTCGTCGAGGTGTCCATCGGGGACTATGTGCTGGCCGGCGGGGAAGCCGCGGTGCTGGTGATCACGGAGGCGGTGGCCCGACTGCTGCCCGGCGTGCTCGGCAACGCCGAATCGCACCGGGACGACTCCTTCGCCCCCGGCGAGATGGCCAATCTGCTGGAGGGGCCCGTCTACACCAAGCCGCCCGAGTGGCGCGGCAGGGGCATCCCGGACGTCCTGCTCAGCGGTCACCACGGGAAGATCGCACGCTGGCGGCGGGACGAGGCGTTCCGTCGTACCGCGCTCAACCGGCCCGATCTCATCGAGCGCTGCGAGGCGAGCGGCTTCGACAAGAAGGACCGCGAGATCCTCTCCATCCTCGGCTGGTCCCCGGAGCCCGGTGGCCGATTTTGGCGCAGGCCCGAGGCCGTGGAAGAATAGGCCGCTGCTGTACGTCCGGCGCGCGCCCCTGCCACAGGGGGAACGACGCCCGCCCGACGCGATCAGCACCCTCATCTCCTTACTATCTCCCGTCGATGACCTGTGGCATCGGCGAAGAAAGCAGACAACATGGCCTCCCTGCTCGATGGCGTCAACGCCGCATCGCTGCGTACCGACGTCCCGGCGTTCCGCCCCGGTGACACCGTCAACGTCCACGTCCGAGTGATCGAGGGCAACCGCTCCCGTATCCAGCAGTTCAAGGGCGTAGTCATCCGCCGCCAGGGTTCGGGCGTCAGCGAGACCTTCACGGTCCGCAAGGTCTCCTTCAGCGTCGGCGTCGAGCGCACCTTCCCGGTGCACAGCCCGATCTTCGAGAAGATCGAGCTCGTCACCCGCGGTGACGTCCGTCGCGCCAAGCTGTACTACCTCCGTGAGCTGCGCGGCAAGGCCGCGAAGATCAAGGAGAAGCGCGACAACTGAGCTAACTCCCAGGTCCACAGGACGGCCGGATAAGCTCTGGCCCCGATGGACACGGAAGCCAAGCCCTCGGAGCGCGACCGCTCCTCCGCACCCGCAGCAGGGTCGGAGGAGGGGTCGCGCTCCTCGCGTATCCCGGACCGGTTGACCGCCTCGATCTCGTGGCGGCGGACCGCCGCACTCGGAGCCGTCTGCTCGGTCTTCGTGCTGCTCCTCAGCGCCTTCGTGGTGCAGCCCTTCCTGATTCCCAGCGGCTCGATGGAGCCGACACTGCGAGTGGGGGACCGGGTGCTGGTCAATAAATTGGCGTACCGTTTCGGCTCCGTACCGCAGCGCGGCGATGTGGTGGTATTCGACGGCACCGGATCGTTCGTGCAGGAAGCTCCCCAGGAGAATCCCGTCACCGGGTTGCTGCACGGTGTGGCAGCGTCCTTGGGGCTGGCAGAGCCTGCCGAGACCGACTACGTGAAGCGGGTGGTGGGCGTGGGAGGCGACCGGGTGGTCTGCTGCGACAGGCGCGGAAGGGTCGAGGTGAACGGCCGGCCGGTCGATGAGGGCTACCTGTATCCGGGAGATGCGCCGTCGGGGGTGCGCTTCGACATCGTCGTGCCCGACGGCACGCTGTGGATGATGGGCGACCACCGCAGCAATTCCCGCGACTCACGTGACCACCTGGGAGAACCGGGCGGTGGCATGGTCCCGGTCGACATGGTGATCGGCAGGGTGGACTGGATCGGCTGGCCGTTGGGCCGGCTTGGCTCGCTGCCGGACAGTGCCGCCTTCGCCGGCGTACGGCCGACGGGCGGGGGCCATGGGTAACCGCGGGCGGCGGCAGGACGGGTCCGACCCCGAGATACCGCTGCCGACCGGCAGCCGGCCGACGGTCGCGCGCTCACTGCCGACCAGGGCGGAACGGCGCAAGCTGGCCCGCAAGGTCAAGCGGAGGCGGCGCAGGTCGGCCGTGCGGGAGATCCCCCTTCTCATCACCGTGGCGCTGGTGATCGCGCTCGTGCTCAAGACCTTCCTGGTGCAGGCCTTCGTGATCCCGTCGGGGTCGATGGAGCAGACCATCCGGATCGGCGACCGGGTGCTCGTGGACAAGCTGACGCCCTGGTTCGGATCCAGGCCTCAGCGCGGCGATGTCGTCGTCTTCAAGGACCCGGGCGACTGGCTGAAGCAGGAGAACGCCGGAAAGAAGGACTCGCCCGTCGTCGTCAAGCAGGTGAAGGAGGCACTGACCTTCATCGGGCTGCTGCCGTCCGACGACGAACAGGATCTGATCAAGCGGGTGGTCGCGGTCGGCGGCGACACGGTGAAGTGCTGCGACAAGGGCGGCCGGATCACCGTCAACGGCGTACCGCTGGACGAGCCCTATCTGTATCCCGGTAATCCGCCCTCCCTCATCAAATTCGAGGTAAAGGTTCCGGCCGGGCGGATCTTTGTGATGGGCGACCATCGGTCCAATTCGGCCGATTCGCGCTATCACCTGGACGAGCCGGAACACGGCACGGTTTCCGAGGACGAGGTCGTGGGACGGGCTGTGGTGATCGCCTGGCCCTTCGGGCACTGGCGAAAACTGGAGGAACCGGCGACATTCGACTCGGTCCCTGACGCGCGCGCCGGGACGGCTGCTGCGCCGAGCCCGTCGAATAGTGTGTTGTCCAAGGATCCCAATGGAATGATCCCTCTCCCGACCCCTGCGGAACTCCCGCTCGTTATGGGAGTGGTGGGCCTGCACCGGCTAGGGCGCAGGCGGTGGCACGGAGTAAGGAGTGGATGTGGGGGATTTGGCGGTCGGCGCACGATCCGGACACGACGAACCCGAGGACCGGCCGGACAATCCGGAGAACGTCGAGTCCGCCGGAGCGGCGGACAACACGGAGGGTGACGGCGACTCTCCGAACGGCGGTAGTACGTCCCAGAAGAAGCCACGCTCCTTCTGGAAGGAGCTGCCCCTGCTCATCGGCATCGCGCTGGTTCTCGCGCTGCTGATCAAGACGTTTCTGGTGCAGGCGTTCTCGATCCCCTCGGACTCGATGCAGGACACGCTCCAGCGGGGCGACCGGGTGCTGGTCGACAAGCTGACCCCTTGGTTCGGCGCGGAGCCCAAGCGTGGCGAGGTCGTGGTCTTCCACGACCCGGGCGGCTGGCTGGAGGACACCCAGACGCCCAATCCGAATGTGGTGCAGAAGTTCCTCAGCTTCATCGGACTGATGCCGTCCGTCGAGGAGAAGGACCTGATCAAGCGGGTCATCGCGGTCGGCGGCGACACGGTGGAGTGCAAGAAGAACGGCCCGGTCGTCGTCAATGGCAAGGCACTGGACGACCAGTCGTTCATCTTCCCGGGAAACACCCCCTGCAATGACGAGCCGTTCGGCCCGATCAAGGTGCCCGAGGGCCGGATCTGGGTGATGGGCGACCACCGTCAGAACTCCCTCGACTCCCGCTACCACCAGGAGCTGCCGGGCGGCGGCACGGTCTCCAACGACGAGGTCGTCGGCCGGGCCATCGTCGTGGCGTGGCCGATCAACCGCTGGGCGACCCTGCCTGTCCCGAAGACCTTCGACCAGCCGGGGATCAACACGGCGATGGGCCTGGCTCCCGGAGCACTCGGTGTAGCCGGAGCGCTGCCGCTCGTGTTGTGGCGCCGCAGGAGGCTGACCAGCGAGCGTACCGCCGGGTAGGGTGCCGACTCGGATCAGCGATTGTCGATCTCCGAGGTGGGGGACGCTGGGATGAGTGGAACAGGACGTACGGATGACGGCCACGGCCGGCTCGGCAGCATACTGTCGGGGCTGGCCGTGGCCGTCGGCTGTGTGCTCTTCCTCGGCGGCTTCGCCTGGGGAGCCGTGGTGTACAAGCCGTACACCGTGCCGACCGAGTCGATGACACCGACGGTGCACGCCGGCGACCGGGTGCTCGCACAGCGGATCGACGGCAGCGAGGTGCACCGGGGCGACGTGGTGGTCTTCACCGATCCGGTGTGGGGTGACATGCCGATGGTGAAGCGGGTCGTCGGGATCGGCGGCGACAAGATCGCCTGCTGCGACAAGGGCCGGCTCACCGTCAACGGCAAACCCATTGAGGAACCGTATCTGCAGATCAAGGGCCTCGCTTCGGCGAACGACTTCACCGCCGATGTTCCCAAGGGGCAGATCTTCCTGCTCGGGGACGAGCGCAACGCCTCGCTGGACTCCCGGGTCCACCTGGACGACCCGGGGCAGGGCTCCGTGCCGCGCAGCGCGGTGCAGGCCCGGGTGGACGCCATCGCCTGGCCGCTGAGCGGCATGGTCGAACGACCGCAGACCTTCGCCTCCTTCCCCGGTGGGGTGTCGTCGCCCGGACCGCTGCGGCTGCAGCTCGGGGCCGTGGTGGCAGGTGTGGTGCTCATCCTCGTCGGTGCCGCATACGGGCCGATCGCGGCACGGTCTGCGCGGTCGGCACGGAACAGGCGCGAAAGGGTACTTGCCGGTGCGGGTTGAGGAGCGGAAGGTCGCCAGGGTGGTGCTCCTGGACCCTGACGACCGCATTCTCCTGATACACGGGTTCGAGCCGGAGGACCCCGAGAGCACCTGGTGGTTCACCCCCGGCGGCGGTCTGGAGGGCGACGAGACCCGGGAACAGGCCGCGCTGCGGGAGCTCGCGGAGGAGACCGGGATCACCGATGTCGAGCTGGGCCCGCTGCTCTGGCAGCGGATGTGCTCGTTCCCGTTCGACGGGCGCCGCTGGAACCAGGACGAGTGGTACTTCCTGGCCCGTACGACGCAGACCGCCACCGATACCAGTGGGCTGACCGGGCTGGAGCAGCGCAGCGTCGCGGGTCTGAGGTGGTGGACCTCCGCCGAACTGTCGGTGGCGCGTGAGACGGTGTACCCGACCAGACTCGCCGAGCTGCTGCGCACGCTGCTCGACGAGGGTCCTCCGCGTACGCCACTGGTTCTGGCCCCCGAAATCGCCTAAGCGCCCAGGGGCGCCGGAGCCTGGCGCACAATGGGGGCACGCACGGCTGAAGGGGAACATGCCAATGAGCGCCGAGGACCTCGAAAAGTACGAGACCGAGATGGAGCTGAAGCTCTACCGGGAGTACCGAGATGTCGTCGGTCTGTTCAAATATGTGATCGAGACCGAACGGCGCTTCTACCTCACCAACGACTACGAGATGCAGGTGCACTCGGTTCAGGGTGAGGTGTTTTTCGAAGTATCCATGGCGGACGCCTGGGTCTGGGACATGTACCGGCCCGCACGGTTCGTCAAGCAGGTACGGGTGCTGACGTTCAAGGACGTCAACATCGAGGAGCTCAACAAGAGCGATCTCGAACTTCCGGGTGGCTGAGCCCGTTTTACGTGCTTTTCAAGGGGATGGATTCCCACTTCCGGGCGGCTGAGTTATCCACAATCCCGGAGTTGTCCACCAAGATCCACCAGCTGGGACCGGACGCGTCAGAGTCGGTGCCGGAGGTGGTGCCGATATGAACGCACGGGGGGCACTCGGGCGGTACGGCGAGGATCTGGCGGCGCGGCTGCTGACCGACGCCGGTATGTCCGTACTGGAACGGAACTGGCGCTGTCGTGCCGGTGAGATCGACATCGTCGCGATGGACGGCGATGCACTCGTGGTCTGCGAGGTGAAGACCCGCAGGGCAGGTGCCTTCGAGCATCCGATGGCAGCCGTCACACCGGTCAAGGCTGAGCGGCTGCGACGGCTGGCCGGGATCTGGCTCCACCGGCACGGCGGTCCGCCGCCCGGTGGGGTCCGGATCGACCTGGTCGGCGTCGTGCTGCCCAGGCGCGGAGCACCCGTCGCCCAGCATGCGCGGGGGGTGGCCTGATGGGGTTCGCTCGGGCGTGTTCGGTGGCGCTCGTCGGCGTCGAGGGTGTGGTGGTGGAGGTCCAGGCGGACCTGGAGGCGGGGGTGGCCGCATTCACCCTGGTGGGGCTGCCGGACAAGAGCCTGGTGGAGAGCCGGGACCGGGTCAGGGCCGCGGTTGTGAATTCAGGGGCCGAGTGGCCGCAGAAGAAACTCACGGTGGGCCTGTCACCGGCCTCCGTGCCCAAAGGCGGCTCCGGTTTCGATCTGGCGGTTGCCTGTGCGGTGCTGGGCGCGGCCGAGCGGATCGATCCGGCCTCCATCGCCGATGTGGTGATGATCGGTGAGCTCGGTCTGGACGGCCGGGTGCGGCCGGTGCGCGGCGTGCTGCCTGCCGTGCTCGCCGCGGCGGAGGCCGGGTACCGCCAGGTCGTCGTGCCCGAGCAGACCGCGGGGGAGGCGGCGCTGGTGCCCGGGGTCTCGGTCCTCGGGGTACGGAGCCTGCGGCAGCTGATCGCGGTGCTCTGCGACGAGCCGGTGCCGGACGAGCGGCAGACTCACGACGAGGGGCGCCCCGACACCATGCTGGCCGGGCTGATGGTGCCCGGCGCGGGTATCGGTACCGGGCTCGCCCGGGTGCCCGGGCAGGGTGATGGCAACCCGCCGGATCTGGCGGATGTGGCGGGACAGGAGCGGCCCCGCAAGGCGCTGGAGGTTGCCGCGGCGGGCGGTCACCACCTGCTGCTCTCCGGACCGCCGGGCGCCGGCAAGACCATGCTGGCCGAAAGGCTGCCGGCGATTCTGCCGACGCTGACCAGGAAGGAGTCCCTGGAAGTCACCGCGGTGCACTCGGTGGCAGGCATTCTGCCGCCGGGGGAACCACTGGTCACCCGTGCGCCGTACTGCGCACCGCACCACTCCGCGACCATGCAGTCGCTGGTGGGCGGGGGAAACGGGCTGCCGCGGCCCGGTGCGGTCTCTCTGGCCCACAGGGGGATTCTCTTTCTGAAGTTTTCCGGCCGTTGAGGGCCCGCTAGGGCTGTGACCTGCTGTTGAACCTAGCGGACATGTTCGTGATGTTCGGTGAAGAAACCCGATTGTGCACCAGATCGGGTGATGCAGCAGCGATGCTGCCGCCGGTGTCGGTAGCCTTGTGGCCATGAACTTAGGGGTGATGCTGGAGCCGAGGCGGAGGTTCTCTCTGTGCCGGTTCTCTGCTGCTGATTCCCTTTCCGTGCGTCAGGCGAGGCGGATGATGAGGGTCCTGCCTCGATCAGACGCCGAAGCGGTGCGTCGCGGTCGGAACGAGCTTGTCCATGGCGCGATCGGGGCTTTGGACAGGCACCCGCTTGCAGCTTTGGAGCCCCGCGAGCGTGCTGAGCTTGTGCGCTCCGTGGCCCAGCAGCTTCCTGATGGGCCTGCCGCCGCTCGGTTCCGCGAACTCGCGGAACAGATCCAAGCGCTCGGTGACCGGCATGTTGAAGCCAGTTGTGTGCTGGCTGGCATGGTGCTGGAGGTCGTGTGGGGGCTGTGGGGGGCGGCGGAACACATCAACGACCTCGACGCGGAACAGCGAGAACGGAACCGCCGGCACCCCCGCCGGATGCGGATGCTGAATGCCGCCGAGGTTCCCCTCTGGGTGCTAAGCACGGTCCAGGGGGTGTCCATGACGGAACTGAATGCGTTGACGCCTGAGGCCCTCTTGGCGCTTGCGGGCCTTGAGGCCGCAGACGGCCCCGCCCATGACGGTGGCCAGCTGCTCGAGCAGGCTCGTGCCGCGCTTCGCGTTCTGCGAGTGCTGGCATTGCTGGGCGTCGAGCCCTCTCACCTGAGCGAGTTGGTAGCGCTCCTGATCATCCGCGTCGATGACCGCGAGCACATGCCGTCGTTGTCCGTCCAGGAAGTCCCGGTTCCTGTCCATCCATGCCATCCGCCAGGCGAACTCATCCTCGCAGAGCCCAGGGTCCCCCGAGCGCCGGGAGGCGCGGTCCTCCGTCGCCCCATCAACAGGGATCGCCATCAACTTCATGAATGCGGAGAGCGCGGACGGCGCTTGACCGCGTAGTTGAAGGAGGTCCTGCTTGTTCGAAGAGGACCGAATATGGACTCAGTAACTCTCGCCGCGTGGGCCACTGCGTTGGCCGCTGTGGGCTCACTGGCGCTTGAGGTAAAGAACGCCTGGCCGAAGAAGGACGAAGACTCCAGTGGCGGCACTGAGGCACCGGATGAGGAACCGATCGCTTCGGAAGAGGACCAGGGGTAGCACCGAGTAAGCGGAAGCTGACGCTCTGGGTCGCCTGCCGGGAGGCGGACGACCCAGAGTTACTCACGAGGTAGGTGCGTCAGCGTGCTCCAGCGGGCGGATGGCGTCGGCCACTTGGACTTCGAGGTCAGCGATGCGTTTGTCCGCGAAACGAACGTTGTCGCGGGCGGCGGACAGTTTCCCGGCCAAGGACTTGCCCTCGGCCGTCAGCTCACGGATCCTCCTCTTCAGTTTCCCGTTGTCGGTGATGATCCGGGCAATGTCCTCTTCGGACCATTCGCTCCGCAGGTCCCGGACCTGCCCGATGAGCTCGGCAATCTGCTCACGCTGAGCGAGAATCTCCGCGTGAGCGCTCTTGAGGGCGGCCTCGGTGTTCAGGGCCCGCTCGCGCCAGGACGCTTCAAGCTCGTCCTGGACGGCCTGGCGGTCCTGGACACGCCTTCCGGCGGCCCGGTTCGCCGCCTCCTCGACCAGAGCGCGGGCATCGGTGTGCTCATAGAGGAACGTGCGCGAGACGTCTGCGGTCCGAGCGACCGCGGCCATCGTGATGGGCGCCCGGGTCTTGATCATCTGGTCCAGAACGTCCTTGATCCGGGCCAGGCCGGCTGCCGTCTTCTGCCGCCGGACCTCCAAGGCTCGGGAGGTCCGGGCGGCGGGAACGGTCGGGGCGGTCACTCGGTCATCTCCGGGAAGTCGCTGGTGTCGTCATCGTGCGCGTCGGCGAGGTCGCTGGCCCTGAAGGCGAGGCTCCAGAGTCGATGGAAGTAGTCCTGAGGGCGTCGCAGGTCCAGCGAAAGCGCCTCTTCGAGCAGGCCGAGGGCGGCCAGCGCCTTCTCCAAGCCGTCGATCGCGCGGGCGGTGGGCTCGAAGACTTGATGCAGGTAGTCGGCGGTCGCGTCGTCGGGTGCGCGTTCAGCGAGAGTCCGCCATTGCTCGGCCTTCCGGTGCCAGTAGAGAAGATCGGCGCCAGACATGACGAACTTGTCGCAGTTGTGGCAGTCCATGTTCCAGGGACAGGCGTCCCCACGGACCACGGGCTGAAAGGTGCAGAACCCGCCTTCGGCCGGTGTGCTGCGGCGGGCCAGGTCTATGGCCATCGCTTCGGCTTCGGCCTTGGTCAGGCCCTCGGTCGGGGAGACGAGGAGCTGGCCGGGGTTGGCCGAACCCGGGCCACCGACCCAGACTCGCTCCAGGACCTGGTCGAGTTCCGAGGAGGCGACCTTCGCGTAGTGCTCGGCCATCCGCTGGGAGACCTGGCCGAGGTACTTCTTGATGTGGTGCAGGCCGGCGCCGTGCTTGAGGAGATTGGTGGCCAGGGTGTGACGTGCCTGATGGGGGACCCAGGCGCCGATCTCGAGGTCTTCGAGCCAGCCGCTGAAGCCGGTGTGGAAGAAGGTGTACGAAATCGGGACCGTGCCCTTCGGGTTGCGGCTGCGAGAAGGGAACAGGGCCAGCAGGGCCCGTTCCTTCGGGGTGGGCGTCCGGCCGTGGCGATCCTCGAACCGCTCAAGGGTGATTTGCTGGCGCTTCCGCAGCCGCAGGTAGAGCGTCTCGGGGATGCGGATCGCCTCGTCTAGGTTGCCGACCTTGGTCTGGTCGTGCCAGAGGAACGGGACCCGGCGGTGAATGGTGATGCAGTCCACCCGTAGCTTCAGCACCTCATTCGCGCGGCGCCCGGTGAATACAAGGGCCTCCCAGGCGTCGCGGAGCCCATGGTTGTTCGGGTCGTAGTGGTCGGCCAGCATCTCCAGGTTCGTCTGGTCGGCCAGGGCCCGGGCGACCGGGTCAGGGAACGGACGCCGAGCTTTGACGGTAGGGGTGCCGCCGGTTGGCAGCGCGACGATGAACTTCCTCGACAGTCCGATTTCCTCGGCCCGCCCGGTGTCCAGGGCGAACCGCAAGATCACTCGAGCGTGGTTGAAGATGAAGCGGCCGGTGTTCTCGGTGACCGTGCTCGGTTTCCCCTTGTGGCTGCGGACGCCCAGGGCGGGCAGGTTCTCGCGGATCCGTCTGTTGTGGTCGGCGACGAATCGCTCCATGTGCTCCGCGTCCAGCAGCCGCGGGTCGTGTCCGCCCTCGGGGGCCGTGATCTCCAAGAAGGCGCCCAGTTCGACGCAGGCCCGACGGTCGTTGTCGAGCGGGCCGGTGCTGCGCGGGCCCTTCGGGGATCGCAACCGGTCGGCCAGGTGTTCCCAGAGCAGGTCGCGCAGCCATCGCTGCGGGACCTCGGTGAGGTCCCAATTGCTGTGCCGCTGAGGGAACTTGACGCCGAAGTGCTCGGTCTCGACGTAGCCGGCTTCCTTGGTCTCCTCCATAGTGAAGTAGACGATCCGCAGCTCGGTCAGGGCCTCGTGCAGGATGAAGCGCTTGCGGGAGTCGAGCTGACTGCGTTCCTCGGCGAGCTCGGTCAGCGAGCCGACGCGGCGTTCACGGACGAGGTTCACCAGCTGCTGGATCCACCAGGTGGGCCAGTAGGAGTGGGCGCCCCGCTGAGTGTGGGCGAACAACGCCCACTGAAACTCGGCTCTCACCAGCGGCGGCAGCCCCTGGAGATTGATCGTGCCGGCCCGCGAGACGGGGTGTGTGGTCTTGCACCAGCGCAAGAACGCGGCCTTGTCCCCGTAGAGGATCGGCACGGGTCGGCCGACCATCTCGTAGCGGTTGAACCACTTCGGTGGCCGCATGGCGTGGCCGGGGCTGCCCTCCGCCTCGTAACGGATTTCGTGAACCCGGCAGAGCCCGAGCGGACTGCTGGACAGGGACTGGCAGGAGGCGACGATGCAGTCGCCGTAGCCGTGGAACGGCTCGGTCTGCGTCGCGAGCCAGTTCTCGAACGCCAGAGCGGGCTCCGTGGCAGAGGCTTTCTTCCAGCGGCCGTTGTGGGCCAGACACAGCTCGAGCCCGTGGTGGCGGGCCGGACGGACCAGGCAGATCCGACAGACCGGCGGCTCGCCCATGCGGTCGTAGAACTTCGCGGGCTTCGCCTCGCGCAGGAACTCGCGGCGCGTCAACTGCGGGTTCGCCTGGCGGCCGCGTTCCCACTCCATCTTGTGGGGGTGGCAGAGATCGCGGGCATTGGTGCGGGAGTGGTGGCAGTCCTCCACCCGGCAGAGCCATCCGAAGACCGGGTGGTCAGCGGGGACGTGGATCAGCGCTTCGCGGAAGATCGACTCGACGTGCGGGCCGCCGAGCAGGGCCGTCAGCACCTCCAGGCGGTCGCGTGTCTCCCGGCGTCGGGCTGGGTCGACGATGGTGTGCAGCGGCAGCAGGGTGTCACTCACTGCATCTCACCCCATGCCGTCAGCAGGGCCGAGTTGAAGGTGGGGTCGTTGACATCGACGTGCGCGTAGATCTCATCGACCGTCTGGGTCGAGGCCCAGCCACCGGCGTCCCGGACGATGACGAGGTTGCCGTCCGCGGCATCCAGCACGTCGTTCGCCCAGGTGTGGCGGAACATGTGCGGACGGATCAGCCCCAGACCGGCGCGGAAGCCGGCCCTCTTGAGCATCTTGCGGGCGCCCTCGGGCGCCCAGGGCAGTCCCTTCGCCGGCCCGTGCTGCTGGACCAGCAGCAAGCCGTGAGCGGCGCCGCGCGGGTACTCGCTCATCATGTACTCGAAGTAGGCATGGATCATCGCCGGGCTGACCCGCTTGATCAGCCCGCCCCGGATCACTCCGTTTTCGAACTCCCAAGGCCACTTCGTCTTCGCGCGGGCGTCGGTGACCAGGCCGTCGCGATGACAGACGTGCGCGTGCGGAGTGCGACATTCGCCGCAGGAAGCGTTCTCGCGCAGGTGAAGGTCGGCGAGGTGGAGACCGCAGAACTCACCGATGCGCAGACCGCCGTCGCTCAGCCACTCCACGGTCATGCGGTCGCGGGCCGAGTTCACCTCCTCCAGCAGGACCTCGCGGGCCCCGTCCGGCAGCATCCTCTTGTGCCGGCGCCGCAGCTCTTTCGGCGCGAGCGGGTTCGCGTCCATGCTTCGCTTGATGTGGCCCAGCAGGGCGCGGTCCCGGTCCCGCTGTGTGGGCAGCCGCTCCAGATCCAGAGCCTCGGCGAGTGCCGCGTTGATGCCCACCTCGGCCTGCTTGAGGTAGAAGCCCTTCAGGCAGGACGCGGCACCCCGCAGAGCGTCGTTCTGATATGGGCGCTTGCCCACCCGCCACGGCGATCCGTACGGCATCGAGACCTTCGCCCCGACAGCCTTCATGTACCGCTGGAGGTCCCGGAAACCCACGGTCTCGGACGTCAGCCCCTCGTACTCCAGCCACCGCAGGTGGTCGACGAGCAGATACGCGTACGTCCGGTCCGAGCCCCTGCCCGCGAACGGACTGAGGTACCGCTCCGCTGCCGGATGCAGGCCCCTCATCGAGTCGAAGATGGTGTACGAACGGCTGCCGTCCTTGTGCCGAACCTTCTGAACCCGGAGCTGGCCCATCGCCAGTCTCTGTGCCACGTGACCTCCATGCCGACTGTGCTGACATCGCGAACATCACGACGCCGGTCGGCAAACGAGATCGGGATGTCCCAGGTCACCGCCCTCCACGGACATCACGAACAGCACTTCTACAGGCCGGAAAACTGGACGAGGCGCCGGAATTCTCCGTGCGGGCGCTGGATGCGCTGCGCCAGCCGCTGGAGTCGGGGCATGTGGTGGTGGCACGCAGCGCCGGGGTGGTGCGGCTGCCCGCCAGATTCCTGATGGTGCTGGCCGCCAACCCCTGCCCGTGCGGCCGGCACACCCTCAGCGGTGCCGGTTGCGAGTGCGCGCCCTCGATGGTCCGGCGCTATCAGGCGAGACTCTCCGGGCCGTTGCTGGACCGGGTGGATCTGAGGGTGGTTGTCGACCCGGTCAGGCGCGAGGACCTGATGGGGCAGGGCGGCAGGGGTGAGTCGACGGCCACCGTCGCGGCCCGGGTCCGGGAGGCCAGGGCGCGGGCGGCGGACCGGTTGGCCGGCACCGTGTGGACCACCAACAGCGAGGTGCCCGGCCATGAGTTGCGGACCCGGCTGGTCGTGGCACCGGGCGCGCTGATGGAGGCCGAACGGGACATGGAACGGGGCGCGCTCACCGCACGGGGCCTGGACCGGGTGCTCAGGGTGGCGTGGACGGTCGCCGATCTGCGCGGTGCCGACCGCCCGGACGCCTCCGACATCGCGATGGCGCTGGAATTGCGGACCGGGATCCCACGGGGCGCCTTGACGAAGGCCGGAGCGTCATGAATCCGCGGCCGGGCCCTGGGCAGGGGCAGGAACCGGGGTGCCTTGCGGCGCGGGACCCGGAGCGGGGCGCGGGGCCTGGGGTGGCGGTGAGCGATCGGGAACGGCTGGCGCGGGCTGCGCTGACCCGCATCCTGGAGCCGGGGGATGAGCGCGGCGGCCGCTGGCTGCGCGAGTGCGGTGCCATCGAACTGTTACGGCGGATCACCACCAGGGACGGGGCCGCGGAGCGGCTGAGCGGAATGACTCAAAAACGTCTGGAGGGATACCGCTTACGGGCCGAGAGCGCCGAGCCCGAGCGGGACTTGGCGGCGGTCGCCGCGCTCGGCGGGCGGTTCGTCTGCCCCGGCGACCGGGAATGGCCCAGCCAGCTCGACGACCTGGCAGACGCCAGGCCGACCGGCCTCTGGGTGCGGGGGCCGCGCGATCTGCGGCTCTGGGCGCTGCGCTCGGTCGCCGTGGTCGGCAGCCGTGCCTGCACACCGTACGGATCCCATATGGCGGCGAGCCTCGGCGCGGGGCTCGCGGAGCTGGGGTGGGTGGTCGTGTCGGGAGCGGCGTTCGGGGTGGACGGGGCAGCCCATCGTGGCGCGCTCGCCGTTGACGGGGCGACGATGGCGGTCCTGGCCTGCGGGGTGGACGTCGCCTATCCCCGGGGACATGCCGAGCTGATCGGACGCATGGCGGAACAGGGGCTCGTCATCGGCGAATTACCACCGTCCGATCATCCGACCAGCCGCAGATTCATTCTTCGGAACCGGGTCATCGCCGCGTTGACGCGCGGAACGGTCGTGGTCGAGGCTGAATACCGCAGCGGTTCGCTGGTCACCGCACGCAGCGCGCAGCGGCTCGGCCGCTTCACCATGGGCGTGCCGGGCCCTGCCACCAGCGGGTTGTCAGCAGGAGTCCATGAACTCCTCCGGGGGGAGGGCATCCTGGTGACGGATGCCTCGGAAGTCGCCGAACTGGTGGGGGACATCGGCGAACTCGCTCCGGCCAGACGCGGCCCCGTACACCCCAGGGACCTGCTGGACGCGGTCTCCGCCAGGGTTCTCGACGCGCTGCCGTCCCGCGGCGCCGTCGGCGGGCGCGACGTGGCCCGCGGTGCGGGAACCGGCATCGATGAAGCGCTCGGCAGACTGTACGAACTGCACTCACTGGGGTTCGTCGAACGTGATGGCGATGGATGGCGGTTGACGCTGAGACCGACACGCAATGGCGACGCGCGGCGAGGCGGTACTTGACCTGGAGCATTCGGGTGAAAAGGTGATGCCGATGACCTCGGCGGATCCTTCAGCGACGCCTCCGGGGCCGGCGCACATGGCGACGGCCCCGGACCCCAGTCATGTTCGATCGGCCGGAATCGCACAGCGCCGATCCGCTGTCCTGCGCGGACCGCGACGCCTCAGTCACGCTACGCTCACATGAATTCCGACTCAGACATAAGTCCCCCAGCACTTCACAGCAGAACGGCTCAAGGCACCACATGCCCCAGCACACCTCCGGGTCTGACCGTGCGGCAGTACCACCGGCTGCGCGTGGCACTGTGCGCCCCCCCGCCCCCTCCTCGCTCGACGAGTTGTGGCGTTCATACAAGTCCACGGGCGACGAGCGGCTGCGGGAGCAGTTGATCCTGCACTACTCGCCGTTGGTGAAGTACGTCGCGGGCCGGGTGAGTGTGGGCCTGCCTTCCAATGTCGAGCAGGCGGACTTCGTCTCCTCAGGGGTGTTCGGACTGATCGACGCGATCGAGAAGTTCGACATCGAGCGCGCGATCAAGTTCGAGACGTACGCGATCACCCGCATCCGTGGCGCGATGATCGACGAACTCCGTGCGCTGGACTGGATCCCACGCTCGGTGCGCCAGAAGGCGCGAGCCGTGGAACGCGCCTATGCCACGCTGGAGGCGCAGCTGCGACGCACGCCTTCCGAGCCGGAGGTCGCTGCGGAGATGGGCATCGCGCTGGAGGAACTGCACGCGGTTTTCAGCCAGTTGTCGCTGGCGAACGTGGTCGCGCTGGAGGAACTGCTGCATGTCGGCGGCGAGGGCGGTGACCGGCTGAGCCTGATGGACACGCTGGAGGACACCGCCGCCGACAATCCGGTGGAGGTCGCCGAGGACCGTGAGCTCAGACGGCTGCTCGCCCGGGCGATCAATACGCTTCCGGAGCGCGAGAAGACGGTCGTCACGCTCTACTACTACGAGGGCCTCACCCTCGCCGAGATCGGCAATGTGCTCGGGGTGACCGAGAGCCGTGTGAGCCAGATCCACACCAAGTCGGTGCTGCAACTGCGCGCGAAACTGGCCGACGCCGGACGCTGATGCCACCCGTGGCCGCTGACGGCCGTGGTTGCTTCGGCCACTGATCGGGGCCGCACCCGCCCTCCCGAACACCGGCCGCCGTAGAGTGGATGCGTGCCCAGGATTCGAGCGGCCTCGGTGGCCGAGCACCGGACCATGCAGCGCGGCGCCCTCCTGGACGCCGCCCGCTCCCTGCTGTCCGAGGGGGGTACGGAGGCATTGACCTTCCCCGCCCTCGCCGAACGCACGGGCCTCGCCCGGTCTTCCGTCTACGAGTACTTCCGCTCCCGTGCGGCCGTCGTCGAAGAGCTCTGTGCCGTCGACTTCCCCGTCTGGGCGGCCGAGGTCGAGAATGCGATGGAGCAGGCCACCACGCCCGTGGGAAAGATCGAGGCCTACGTACGACGGCAGCTCGACCTCGTCGGAGACCGCCGCCACCGGGCGGTCGTCGCGATCTCGGCGAGCGAGCTGGACGCGGGTGCACGCGAGAAGATCCGGGCCGCGCACGGCGGGCTCATCGCCATGATCGTCGAGGCGCTCGGCGATCTCGGCCACGAGCAGCCGAGACTGGCGGCGATGCTGCTGCAGGGCTCGGTGGACGCCGCGGTGCGGCGTATCGAACTCGGCGTGGCGGAGGAGCCGGCCGTGATCGCGGACACCGCCGTCGCCATGGTCCTGCGAGGCGTACAGGGCGTACAGGACTGACGGCGGTGCCGCGCCGCGGCACCGCCGAACAGAACGCCGGGGGCGGCGAGTCCGTCCCCGGCCCCCTCGGCCGAGGGACGGGGCTCCGGCACGCCGAACACCGGCAGCAGCCGGGACGGACCCCGTCGCAGCAGCTCCGGCGGCAGCAGCGACAGCGGATCCAGATATGCGTCAGCGCGCCGCAGTCCCCAGTGCAGACAGCCCGATGAGCAGTGGAAGGGCCCGGCCTCCACGACCGCCACTACTTGTCCTGCCGTCACCTTCTCGTCCTTCGCGACCAGCGCGCGCACCGGCTCGTATGTGGTCCGCAGCGGCGGAGCGCCGGTCCCGGCCACCTCGATCGCCATCACCCCACGCCCCGCCACACGCCCTGCGAACGAGACCCGGCCCGAGGCCGCGGCGAGCACCGCCGTGCCCGGCTCTGCGGCGAGATCCACCCCGCGGTGGCCTCGTCCGTAGGCACTCGGCGGCGGCTCCCATCCCCGTACGACCGCAGGCCGCCCGGCAAGCGGCCACAACCGGGCACCGTCCGGCCGGGGCGCCGGTGAGGGAGCGGGCGCGGGTGCGGGAACAGACGCGGGCGTCGGCTCTTCGGCTGCCGTGACCGGCGCGCCGTGCAGCGCTGAGAGAAGGACCAACACCGCCACGAGCGCGGCGTCGCAGAAGCGGAATCTGTGCCTGAAAAGGGAAACGGTCGGATCCGGTGTGCATCGCATGGCAGAACCGTCCCGCACCGTTCGGAATCGCGGGGATCATGAACCGGATCTGTGGACTACCGACCGGTTGTGGACAGCGCCGTCACCCGGCACCCGACCTGTCCCGTACACTTCCTATGGCGATCCGGGTCACCGGGTCGACTTCGCACGCCCCGCCACCTCCCTCTTTGCGGACGGTGGCCGCGCTCCTCGGTCCCTTGTGGCACGGCGCGTCGGGGCGTCAGGCGCGACAGCAATCCTGCGGTCGCGACAACCGAGCACCTCAAGGAGTACGGCCATGGCCGTCGTCACGATGCGGGAGCTGCTGGAAAGCGGCGTCCACTTCGGTCACCAGACCCGTCGCTGGAACCCGAAGATGAAGCGCTTCATCTTCACCGAGCGCAACGGCATCTACATCATCGACCTGCTCCAGTCGCTGTCGTACATCGACCGCGCCTACGAGTTCGTCAAGGAGACCGTCGCCCACGGCGGCTCCATCATGTTCGTCGGTACCAAGAAGCAGGCCCAGGAGGCCATCGCCGAGCAGGCGACGCGCGTCGGCATGCCGTACGTCAACCAGCGTTGGCTCGGTGGCATGCTCACCAACTTCTCCACCGTCTACAAGCGCCTTCAGCGTCTGAAGGAGCTCGAGCTCATCGACTTCGAGGACGTGGCCGCCTCCGGCCTCACCAAGAAGGAGCTCCTGGTTCTCTCCCGCGAGAAGGCCAAGCTGGAGAAGACCCTCGGTGGTATCCGCGAGATGCAGAAGGTGCCGAGCGCCGTCTGGATCGTCGACACCAAGAAGGAGCACATCGCCGTCGGTGAGGCGCGCAAGCTCCACATCCCGGTCGTCGCGATCCTCGACACCAACTGCGACCCCGACGAGGTCGACTACAAGATCCCGGGCAACGACGACGCGATCCGCTCCGTCACCCTGCTCACCCGCGTGATCGCCGACGCCGTCGCCGAGGGCCTCATCGCCCGTTCCGGTGCCGCCACCGGTGACTCGAAGCCGGGCGAGAAGGCAGCCGGCGAGCCGCTCGCCGAGTGGGAGCGCGACCTGCTCGAGGGCGACAAGAAGGCCGACGCCGAGGTGCAGACCTCCGCCGAGACCGAGAAGGTCGCGGACGCCGCCGAGACGCCGGCCGAGGCCGCTGCCGAGGCCCCCGCTGCCGAGGCTCCGGCCGCGGACGCCGAGCAGGCCTGACACCTCCGTCACGGCTGAATGACGGCGGGGGCCGGTGCCACGAGCACTGCCCCCGCCGTCCACCCGTAGATCTTTCAGACTTCGAGAGAGAAACACAGACTCATGGCGAACTACACCGCCGCTGACGTCAAGAAGCTCCGCGAGCTGACCGGCGCCGGCATGATGGACTGCAAGAAGGCGCTCGACGAGGCCGAGGGCAACGTCGACAAGGCCGTCGAGGCGCTCCGTATCAAGGGTCAGAAGGGCGTCGCCAAGCGCGAGGGCCGTTCTGCCGAGAACGGCGCCGTCGTCTCCCTCATCTCCGAGGACAAGACCTCCGGCGTTCTGCTCGAGCTGAAGTGCGAGACGGACTTCGTCGCCAAGGGCGAGAAGTTCCAGACCGTGGCCAACACGCTCGCCGCCCACGTCGCCGCGACCTCCCCGGCCGACCTGGCCGCGTTGCTCGCCTCCGAGATCGAGGCCGGCAAGAGCGTTCAGGCATACGTCGACGAGGCCAACGCCAACCTCGGCGAGAAGATCGTCCTGGACCGCTTCGCGCAGTTCACCGGCGGTTACGTGGCTGCGTACATGCACCGCACGATGCCCGACCTCCCGCCGCAGGTCGGCGTCCTGGTCGAGCTCGACAAGGAGAACGCAGAGGTCGCCAAGGACGTCGCGCAGCACATCGCCGCCTTCGCCCCGAAGTACCTCAACCGCGACGAGGTCCCGGCCGAGACGGTCGAGAACGAGCGTCGTGTCGCCGAGGCCACCTCTCGCGAGGAGGGCAAGCCCGAGGCCGCCCTTCCGAAGATCGTCGAGGGTCGCGTCAACGGCTTCTTCAAGGACGTCGTCGTCCTGGAGCAGGCGTTCGCCAAGGACAACAAGAAGTCCGTCCAGAAGGTTCTGGACGAGGCCGGGGTCACCCTGAAGCGCTTCTCGCGCATCAAGGTCGGCATCTGAGTCCGTCCGCGAACAACGGTGGACCCCGATAGGGTCTGGTGCAGTCGTCGGCCGCACACATGCCGTACGACCGCAGATCTTGACGAGGAGGCCATTGCCGCGAGGGACACCAGACCCACCGGCAATGGCCTTCTTCGTATGTGCACGAGGAGAATCTCCATGAACAAGGGCGCGGACGCCGCAACAGGTGACCACAAGCGCGACGACGGCAAGGTACCCGGACGCTTCATGCTGAAGCTGTCCGGAGAGGCGTTCGCCGGCGGCGGGGGTCTCGGTGTCGACCCCGACGTCGTACACGCCATCGCCCGGGAAATCGCGGCAGTCGTCCGCGACGGCGCGCAAATCGCGGTCGTCATCGGCGGCGGCAACTTCTTCCGTGGTGCCGAGCTCCAGCAGCGCGGCATGGACCGGGCCCGCTCCGACTACATGGGCATGCTCGGCACGGTCATGAACTGCCTGGCGCTCCAGGACTTCCTGGAGAAGGAGGGCATCGACTCCCGCGTCCAGACCGCCATCACCATGGGGCAGGTCGCGGAGCCGTACATCCCGCTGCGCGCCGTGCGCCACCTGGAGAAGGGCCGTGTCGTCATCTTCGGCGCCGGCATGGGGATGCCGTACTTCTCCACCGACACCACTGCCGCCCAGCGCGCCCTGGAGATCGATGCCCAGGGTCTGCTGATGGGCAAGAACGGGGTGGACGGGGTCTACGACTCCGACCCGAAGACCAACCCCGACGCGGTGAAGTTCGACGCCCTTGAGTACAGCGAGGTGCTCGCCCGCGATCTCAAGATCGCCGACGCCACCGCCATCACGCTCTGCCGCGACAACCAGCTGCCGATCCTCGTCTTCGAGCTGACCGCCACGGGCAATATCGCCCGCGCGGTCAAGGGTGAGAAGATCGGCACGCTCGTGAGTGACCAGGGCACCCGGGCCTGAGAACCGGGGGACCTTCCCGGGAAGGCGAGGGAAGGTCCGGGGCCTGCGGGGAACACCCCGGGACAGGTCCCGAAGGATGGACAACGGCCTGCCGGTCGGACACCGTGCAGGTGAGGACGCGACGCAGGACCCGCCGGGCCCGAGCACGCCGGGCCCACTCAAGACACGCAGGAGCACGTGGTGATCGAAGAAACCCTCCTTGAGGCCGAGGAGAAGATGGAGAAGGCCGTCGTCGTCGCGAAAGAGGACTTCGCCGCGATCCGTACCGGCCGTGCGCACCCGGCGATGTTCAACAAGATCGTCGCCGACTACTACGGCGCGCTGACCCCGATCAACCAGCTCGCCTCGTTCTCGGTGCCCGAGCCGCGCATGGCCGTCGTGACGCCGTTCGACAAGAGCGCGCTGCGCAACATCGAGCAGGCCATCCGCGACTCGGACCTCGGCGTCAACCCGAGCAACGACGGCAATATCATCCGGGTGACCTTCCCGGACCTCACCGAGGAGCGTCGCCGCGACTACATCAAGGTCGCGAAGACGAAGGCCGAGGACTCCAAGATCTCCATCCGGGCCGTGCGCCGCAAGGCCAAGGAGACGCTCGACAAGCTGGTCAAGGACAAGGAGTCCGGCGAGGACGAGGTGCGTCGCGCCGAGAAGGAGCTTGACGACACCACCGCGAAGTACGTCGCACAGGTTGACGAGCTGCTCAAGCACAAGGAAGCCGAGCTGCTCGAAGTCTGATGAACGACTCTTCCTGGGGCGCCCCGCAGGGAGCCGGCCGCTGGGGTGCGCCCGAGATGCAGGCCGCCCCGGCGGGTCCTGCATACGATGTGCATGGCGCCCAGCAGACTCGGCCCATGCCCATAGTGCCGGACGTTCCCGACGCAGGTAGAGACGCTGACGATCGTGATGACCGGGACCAGGGGGCCGCACGCCTGAGCGGCGGCCCCCTGTTCCGTGACGAGAAGCCGCAGGAGCCCATGTCCACCGCGCCACCGCCCCCGCAGAAGAAACGTGCGGGCCGTGATCTGCGATCCGCAATAGGGGTCGGTGTGGGGCTCGGCGCCGTCATCGTCGCCTCGCTGTTCATCGTGAAGGCCGTCTTCGTCGGTGTGATCGCCGTCGCCGTCGTCGTGGGCCTGTGGGAGCTCACCTCCCGGCTGGCGGAGCGCAAGGGCATCAAGGCGCCGCTCATCCCGCTGGCGGTCGGTGGCGCGGCGATGGTGGTGGCCGGATACGCACGGGGGGCCGAGGGCGCCTGGGTGGCGATGGCGCTGACCGCGCTCGCGGTGCTCGTCTGGCGGATGACCGAGCCACCCGAGGGCTACCTCAAGGACGTCACGGCCGGCGTGTTCGCCGCGTTCTACGTACCGTTCCTGGCCACCTTCGTCGCCATGCTGCTGACCGCGGACGACGGCCCTCAGCGGGTGCTCACCTTCCTGCTGCTGACCGTGGTCAGCGACACGGGTGCGTACGCCGTCGGCTGGCGCTTCGGCAAGCACAAGCTCGCGCCGCGCATCAGCCCCGGAAAGACCCGCGAGGGCCTGTTCGGGGCCGTTGCCTTCGCGATGGTCGCCGGTGCGCTGTGCATGCAGTTCCTGATCGACGGCGGTTCCTGGTGGCAGGGGCTGCTGCTGGGGCTCGCGGTCGCGGCCAGTGCCACGCTCGGTGACCTGGGCGAGTCGATGATCAAGCGGGACCTCGGGATCAAGGACATGGGCACGCTGCTGCCGGGCCACGGCGGCATCATGGACCGGCTGGACTCGCTGCTGCCGACCGCCCCGGTGGTCTGGTTGCTGCTGGTGCTGTTCGTGGGTTCCGGCTGATCCCCGAGCTTTACCGTCCTGACCTGGGCTTTTGTGAGTGAGGGTCCGTTGTCCACAGGGCGGCGGGCCCTCACTGTTCTGTCTGCGACACTGGATGAACCATGCCTAAGCCCGGAGAACTGGCGGCGATCCGGCATCGAACGGCCCCTGACCAGCACGTTTAGTGCTTGACAGGGGCCGTTCGCGTGCTACTGGGCCGTCTCTGGGCCGTCAGCCCCGTCGGGGGCGGGCAGGAACAGCCCGTCAATGGCGTTCCGGGTGCGCTCCTGACTCGACGGCATGAGGTGCGCGTACACCCGCAGCGTGAGTGCGGGGTCGGTGTGCCCAAGGTATTGGCTGACTGCCTTGATGCTCTCGCCAGCGTCCAGCAGCACCGAGGCGTAGAAGTGTCGAAGCGCGTGCATGCCGTGTTCGCGGGCGGACTCGTACTTCCCGTCTCGGGCGCTCGGGATGAGGCCAGCTAGCGCCAAGGCGGGCTTCCACTCCTGGATGTTGAAGTTGCTCCGCCAGACGACTCCAGATGCGGTGTTCGTGAACAGGAGACGAGCCGTCACCTTCGGGCCGTCAGGCTTCCGCCACGGAAGGGTGACCTGAACCGGCTTGCAGGTGTCCATGTGCGCTCGCAAGGCTTCGGCCACTGAGGACGGGAGCGGGACGTCTCGCGCCTTGTTGCACTTCGGCGGGGCGAATACCGCCTTGCCTTGGATGAGCTTCACCTGCCGAACGACCCGCAGGATGCCAGCCTCGAAATCGACCGCGTCCTCAGCGAGTCCCACGATTTCCCCCTGTCGGAGCCCGCAGCCAGCACCGGTGTCCACCATGGTCCGGTAGCGCTCAGGAAGAGCTCGGCGGACGGCCTGAACTTGCGAGGGCAGCCACGGGGTGACCCGTCGCCGTTCGACTGATGGCGGGCGCACGGACTTCGCGGAGCACGGGTTGCGGGGGAGGAGGCCGTCGTCCACGGCCGCACTCAGTACAGCTCGAACGTCGCCGTAGATGTTGCGCGCGTACGCGCCGCTCACGCCCGGGTTGGCCTCAAGGGCGCTCACCAGGTCGCGGATGTGTTCCGGCCGGAAGGAGTCGAGCGGGCGCGACCCGAGGATGGGGAAGGCGTGCAAGCGTAGACGCTGCTCGGTCACGATCTGGCTCGACAGGTCCGCGCTGTGCGCCTTGAGCCACTTCTCGGCGTAGCCCTTGAATGTGACCCGTGCTGCGCGCGGATCGATGTACTGGCCCCGCGACATGTCGGAAGCGACGTTGGTCAGCCAGTTCTCAGCGAGCCGCTTCTGCCGGTCCGGGAAGGACTTGGACTTCTCGGTGCCGTCGGGGCCGATGTAACGGGCGCGGTAGCGGAGTCCGATGCCGTATCGGTCGCTCTTGACGCGGCAGGGCTTCCCGTCGGGCCCGGGTTCGGTTTTGTACCAGCGGTCTTGGATGTGGCCGGCCAAGGTGGTGCTCCTGTCGGGGATGCAGCAGGGGCGCGACCGGTGGTGGTCGCGCCCCTGCTGGTGGTGGGGGTCAGGCTGCTTCGTGTTCGGTGAGGGTGGTAATCCAGGCGTGTACGGCGGTGGGGTCGTATCGGAGGTGTTTGCCGATGCGGAAGCCGGGCGGTCCGGTGCGCTTCTTGCGCCAGGCGTAGACGGTTTCGAGCGGGACGGAGAGGAGGGCGGCGATGTCCTCCGGGGTGAGGTACCGGTCGGGGAGCCCTCTGCGGAGGGTGGCGCGGGGGTTTGGGGCAGTCGTCATGGCCACTGCTTCTCCTCGTTGGGGAGCGTGTCTGTCCGAGGTGTGGATTTCTGCGTCACAGCGTCACCAGCGTCATGCGGGGCTGTGACCTGGCGTTTTGTGTGACGCAGGGGTGTGGGGGTGCGTCATCGCTGCGTCATGGTCTGCGTCACGGCGTGACGCAGGTGACGCAGGATGACGCAGAGCCCGCGGTCTGCGTCACGCCCGTAGCCGCAGCTCAGGGGCCGTTTTCCGGCCTGCGTGACGCAGGTGACGCAGAGCTTCCCTACTTAGGAAAAAGAAGGGGGGTGTCTGTTGTAGTGCGGTGCGCCTTACAGCGTGAAGAAGGGGCCGCTGCGCGGCGCGACCTTCAGGCGGCGTTCCGCCGAACAGCAAGAAGAGCACCCGGCGCGGCGTGCTCTTCTTGCTTGTCCGGGCGACCGGGCGGTGCGGGTCAGAACGCCGCCTTCTGCTCGTGCGGCGTCGGGTAGGTCCGGCGGGTCATTTCGAGGTAGCGGCCTTCGCGGGTCCGGCCGCTGTCGATGAGGACGCCGCGGGCTGCCAGGGTGGGCTGGAGGCGCTTGAGCCGGTCGGAGAGGACCTTGCCCGTGGTCGGCCAGCCCTTGGGCAGGGGGCGCAGTTCGTCGCCGTTGTAGAGGCGGCTGAGGCAGTGCAGCCACTCGGTGGACGTCATCCGCTGCTCGCCGCCGGGGGCCATGGTGTCGGCGTGCTGAAGGACGGTCTGCGCGAGGAGGTCACCCTCGATCACGTCGTCGTTCAGGTCGTCCAGGCTCGCCCGGTACGCGGTGAGCGCCCCGAGGCCGGTGGCGGTGTCGAGTTGCGCGCACAGGTGGGCGAAGTCGGCCATCCGCAGATCGGTGGGGGTCTCCGCCTCGGCAGCACGGACCTTGACGGTGAGGTCGAGGAGGGAGCCGAGGATGACGGGCAGAACGTCCGCGTATTCCGCCCACAGTTCCGCTTCGGTGCGCCGGACGGTCGGCCGCTCCAGCCGTAGGGGCAGGAGCCGTTCCGCGAAGTCGGGCCGGATGATTCCCACGTCGATGCCGGTCAGGAGGAGGGGGCGGCGGTAGCCGACGCGGAAGACGTCTCCGTCGGTGAACAGGGCGCGCTTTACGCTCTCGGCTCCGGTGACGATGCAGCACATGGCGTCGGACAGCTCCGGCGTCATGTGGGAGAGGTTGTCCAGGGCGGTGACCCACCCGGCGGCCACGGCCGCGATCAGGTTCTCCTCATCCTTCGGCGCCCGGCGCAGGTCGCCGCTCATGCCCTCGATGATCCGCACCAGCATCCGCCCCCCGGTCGACTTCCCCGCGCCCTGCGGGCCGGTGAGGAAGGGCGCGGGGACGGGGACGGACGGTCCGAGGCATCCGATGAGCCAGGCGATGGCCAGGCACTCAGTCTCGGCGTTCGCGAAGTTGCACAGCCGCATCAACAGGTCGATGCCCTTGCCGTCGGTGTCCTTGGCCGGCAGGGGGAGTTCCCCGGTGAGCTGGGTGCGCCGCCAGCACACCTCCCGCGGGTCCGGAACAGCGATCTCCCACCCGGTGGGGTGGATACGAACCGACTGTCCGTCATCGCGGCCCAGGTCCAGCCACGTCGCTCCGTCGAACCCGGGGGCGACGCGGATGTTCACGGCCTGGGTGTCCTCGGTCAGCGCGAGGGCTTCGATCAGGTCCAGCGCCTCTTTCAGCGCGGTCCCGTTGAACACGCCGATCCCGTCCTTGAACATGCCGACCATCAGTTCCTGGCGATGGCTGCCCGTCGTGCCCTGCGAGCGGATCGGACGGGCCACGGGGTGCCCGTTCTTCTGCGCGTACACGGTTCCGTCGGCGGTACGGAAGTACCGGAAGTGGGACTGCGCGTAGTCGGTAATGACCTCACGGGCGGGGTTTTTCTCGTCGTCAGCCATGGTCACAGTCCCAACCGGGTGAGGGCGTTGGTCCACGCGTCGGTGCAGTGCCGGGGCGATTCGCCCTTGGCCTGAGCGGCGGTGAACAGCCGCGCCATGTGGGCGTCGGTCAAGCAGCCGCACCGACCGTGCGCGGACAGCACAGCGAGGAAGGTGCGGTAGACGGTCGCGTGCACTGCGCTGCTCGCCTCGGTGATGCGCTGCTCGGCCATGGCGATGCCACGGTCCAGATAGGAGGGCGTGCGATGGCGGCACTCCCCTTCCCCGACCGGTGCGGGCGCCGTGAAGGCGAGCCGTGCGGGCCAGGCCGTGGAGGGCTCCTTCACGGTCAGCGCGCGCACGGCTTCGGGCAGGTGGGTCATGGTGCCGGTTCCGGGGCCGAGCCACCGGGCGTAGGCCATCGTGGACTTGAGGTCGACACCCTCACGGACACCGTTCACCGAGCGCATGGCGCCCCGGTAGATCCAGTGCTCCCCACGGGTGGTGGGCACGGTCCGGGTGGCGGGCAGCGACTCGCGGGCCCAGGCGACCGCATCGGTGTTGTCGAGGTCGACGACCGTCAGACCGGCTCCGCCGGGGTGGTAGGCGACAGCCTGTGCCCGCTGCCACGCCTCGGCCCATGAGGGGGACTGGAGTATGGCGGGGTCGGTGGTGGCGGCAGCCCAGCCATGGCACGGCCGTGCGCACTGGCAGGGGCCCGCGGCCTTCATGTTCGGGCGGTCGCCGCACGCGTTCCCGGTGCAGGCAGGGCAGTTCCCGAACGGGAGCTTGCCCGCCCGCAGGGGCAGGACGGGCACGGCTGCCGCCGCGAGCCCCAAAGCGGTTTCCAGGTGCGTGGTCATACAGCAGCGCTCGGCCGGTGGTCGGCTGCTCGCCGGATGGGGATGGTGTGGGTCATGCTGGGTGTCTCCAGTTCTGTGTTGAGTGCTGGCAGACGAGGGCGGCCCCAGGCTTTGGCGAGACGGGGGCCGCCCTCGGTGTAGCTAGGGCAGGGGGCGGGGGTGGAGGCGGCGGGCTGCGGCGTGCAGCTTGGCTTCCAGGACTGCGGGCGGTGCGGGCGTCATGGCATGGAGGGCGACGGCGGCGGCGATGATGACGTCGCAGAGTTCATCGGCCACGTCGCGGCGGGTGTGGGTGGTGCCCTTGCGGGGGTTCTGGCCGGTCATGCCGATGTACGCGGCGGCGGCTTCTCCGGCCTCTTCGGTGACCTTGAGCAGGCGCATGGCGATCTCGTGCGGGTCTGTGCCGTTGGTGGTGTCGAGGGTCTGGGCGATGCGGCGGGTGATGGGCCACAGGGCGGCGCTCATGGGTTCCTCTCGGGTGCGAATCGGGGCTGTGGAGGGGTGTGGGCGGGTGGTGGGTGCCCCCCCTTTACCGGCCTTACCTTGCAGGTCAGGGGCCCTTACCTGCCCCGCTACCGGGGTAAAGGGCCCCCGCTACCCGGAGCGCTTGCCGGACCATGCCGGACGGGGCTCCGGAGGGGTGGGCGGTAGGGGGGTGGTAGAGGGGGACCCCTCTACCCCTGGGCGCTGAGGAGGATTTCGGCGGGCACGGCGCCCTCGATGTCGCGGCGCTGGTATCCGGCGCCGTTGGTGCCGTTGATCTTGACTTGCTTGCTGGTGCGCTTGACGCCGGCCGCTTCGAGTTCGGAGGCGAGGCGTTCGGCGTTGAAGTCGCCGTAGGTGTCCTCGTCGATGTTCACGAGACCGGCGAGCAGGTCGGTGGTGAACATGCGCGGGCTGTGGCGCATGACTTCCAGGACGTCGGACAGGACCGGTGCGAGCTTGACGCCGGACGCGTCGGCGGCGGCGGTGACGTCACCGGCCGCGTTCCCGGTGAGCTGCCCGGCGGCCTCGCGCAGGGCGCGGCCCTTCTGGCACAGGATGGCGAAGCCGGGACCGTCCAGGTAGTCGGCCCGCACGGTGACGTAGGAGGCGGGGCCGGTCACGAGGACACCGACGCCCTTGTGCTCCTCGGACAGCACCGACGCGTCGGCGCCCTGGGCGGCCTTGCCCTTGCCCAGCACCATGTCTGAGGAGGGGCGGTCGACGACCTGCGTGGAGTACCGCAGGGTGATGATCTCGCGGAGCTTGGTGGGGACGGACTCGGCATCCGGGCGCTGGGAAGCGAAGTTGGACACGAACCCTGCCGCGGGGCCGCGCCGGGCGATGCGGCACAGGTCGTTGATGACCTGCTCGCGGTCCTCGCGTTCCATCGCGGTGAAGTACTCCTGTAGTTCGTCGATGGTCACGAAGATGACCGGCAGGTTGTACCGCTTCACGATCTCCGGCGTGAGCTTGCCCTCGGGGCAGATGCTGGTGGGCAGTTCACGCAGCAGCGCGAACCGGCGCTCCATCTCCACCAGCAGTTCCTGAAGCATGGCCTTGAGGGCTTCCACGGCGTCGTCCTCGGCGCCCATGACGAGACGGTGGGCGACGGCCCGCATCGGCATCCAGTCCGCGCCGCCCTTGCCGTCCGCGACGTAGTGCCGCACGAACGCGTCCAGCAGCCCGGCGGCGGTCATCAGGCGCTGCGTGAACGTCTTTCCCCGGCGGGGCAGGCCGCCGAAGAACATCGACTGCCACATGACGGGCACCTCGATGTGGTTGCCGCGGGCGTCCTGCCCGAACGGGATCGGCTCCCACACACTGAACGTCTCCAGCGAGGCGAGCGGCGACGGGTTCGGGGTGCCCAAGTAGGGGTCATCGTCCGCAACCCACATCGACACGCGGCCCGCGTTGCCGCCCTTGGCCGCACGGACGCGGGACATGATGACCTGGATCTCATCCACCCCGAGTTCCTGCGCGATGACTTCACGCTTGGCCAGGACATCGGAGGCGGTCTTGCCGCCACCACGGGGAAGGTCGAAGATCACGGCCCAGCCACGGCCGTCACGGACCGGGCCCATCGAGCAAGACACCCGAGGGGCGTTCTTCTCGTCGTCACCGGCACGGCCGCTTTTCAGGAGGCCGGCGGCACGAAGAGCGTCGTTGAGCTGCTGCGCGGACATGTCCACCCGCAGCGGCGGAACACCCTGGTCGAGGAACTGGGTTTCCTTGCCCCTGCCGAGGTAGGCGAGCGGGGTCACGACGGCCCCGGCGATGCCGGTCTGAAGCATCGGGTCGGCCAGGGCGATGCCGATCGTGGCGGCGGCCACACCGACGGCGGCGGCACCGAACCGCCAACGGCGGGTGCGGGTCCGCTCCGCATGGGCCATCTGCAACCGGGTCGCCAGCTCGACATCTTCGGGCTTGGCCTTGCTCTGCGCGCGCAGGGCTTTGACGGCGGCGCTGTGGTCCTGCGCGGACAGCGTCGGCCACAGCCCGACCGTGGCCCGGAAGAAACCACGGGCCGCCAGCAGCACCGTCTTGACCAGGTACTTGGGGGTCCGGATGCCGTGATAGCGGGAGTGCCACCAGGTCAGCCGGGCCAGGGCGGTGGCGTTGGCCTTGATGGACGCGGCCGACCGGGCCCACGCGGGCAGGACCGGGGCGTCGGGCACGGTCAGCCAGTCGGACAGCGGGTTGTCCGCCCGGTCGACGGCCTCAATGTGCGGCACGGCCGTGGCGGTGTCGTCGGCGGGGGCGGGCTTGACCAGGGACACGGGGGTGGGGCGGTGGTTGTCGAGATGGTGCAGGGTGCCCATGTTGGCGCCCTCGGTGGCGAGTTCGGTCATGACGCGGTGTGCTCCTGTCTCAATCCGGTGAAACGGCTGGTCGGGGTGGTTCAGCGTTCGGCGCGCAGTACGGCGCGCTCGGCCCTACGCACGGCGTCCTCGGCCTGCTTGCGGGCCTGGCGGGCGGCGGTCCGGTCGGTGCGGGCGGCGGTCCGCTCGGCGGCCTTGGCGTTGGCGAGGGTCTGGCGGGCGTCGGCCTGCACCTGGTGCAGGGCCCGCAGCTCCTGCGCGCCGCGCTCGGCGGCGCGCTGGTCGATCCGCTCGATCGCCTTCTCGACCTTCGGGTCGACGCAGTCCGCGAGGGCCTGGCGGAAGCCCTTGCGGAACAGGCGGGCACGCTCGCGCTTCTCGGCGGGGGTGTAGCTCTCCACGATGTCCTCCTCGGGCGGGCCGGACTGTCCGGTCCTCAGCCCGTCCGGTGCGAGACCGGGCGGGCAGAGGTCCGTCAGGCGGGCCGCAGCTCCGAGGCGTGGCACAGGACGGGGCCGATCAGCGGACTGATCCGGTTCACCGTCCACCGGCCCTCGGTCAGCGGGCCGGGCGGTACTGCGTCGACGATGCGGCCGGTCCTGCCGGCCGCGCGCGGGTCGTCCTGACACGAGACGATCCGCACCTTGTCGCCTGCCTTGAACATGACGGGCTCCTTTCGGGTCAGCGACGACGGGACTTGGACAGGGACTTGGCGGCGGCCTTGCCGTCGTTGCCGCCGACCGACTTCACGACGGTCACGACGCCCCAGGCCATGACGGCCGCGAGGAACGCGAGCATCGCGAGGTTGGCGGCGATCGCGGTGAGGACGCCGACGAGGAGAGGGCCGAAGTAGACACCGGCCGCGACAGCCCCGGCACCGACACCGGAGCCGAGCGCGACCCGCTGAACGGTCCGGTCGGGCGGCGCCTGGTGGATGTGCTGAACGATCTGCTGCGGCGGCGTCTGCGGGGCGGGCAAATGGGCCGCATCTGCGTAGGTGTAGGTGCCGTCCGGGAGCTGGACGACAGTGACCGCCCGGACGGGCTCGGGGAGGTTGTTCACGGCTGCTTCCTTTCGGCCCGGATGCGCTTGTTCCAGGCGTCCTGACGGGCGATGAACTCGGAGTGGATCGGGGAGCCTTCGGTGCACGGCTGGTCGTTCTGGCAGACGGTGCAGGCTCCGAGGTGCGTCGTGGACGCCTCGAACGCCTGCATGTAGGCGATGAACAGTTCGTCGCGGGACACGGATCTCCTCGGATCGGGGCAGGGGCGGACTGCCGACGGCCAGAAGGGGCGTCGGCTTGTGGGTGGTGTGGTGAAGTGCCCCGGGCCGGATTCGATCCGGCGCCCTCACGGCGTGACTGCCGGGGCTGTGTGGGTCAGTAGTCGGGGCCGGTGATGTCGAAGACGAGGTCGTTGGACGAGATCGTGAGGACGGTGCCGCAGTCGTCGCACCTGTAGGCGCGGCCTTCGTGGCTGGTGGGTGTGCCGGTCATGTCGTCGTCGCAGCAGACGGGGAGGTCGAGGCCGGCGTCGTCCCCGATGGACAGTTCGTATCCGTAGCTGGTGGTAGGCACAGCGTCCCTCCTGGGCGTTGTGGTCAAGGTGGTGTCGGTGCAGGTCACGCACATGCCGAGCGAGCGCGGGATGCAGTACCCGGCGTCGCGGCGGCAGTTGGGGCAGGTGCGGCGGGCGGCCATGGCCTTGGCCAGTGCCGCCGCGCGTGCGGGGGTCATGGGGCGTACCGGCTTGGCCCGGTCGATCCGGTACAGGTAGGCGACCAGCGGGCCCCGGCGGCGGCGTGGCCGTTCGAGTTGGGCGGCGACGTCCTGGCCGCCGGGGCGGAGCCCGAGGGCGCGGAGTTGGCGGCGGGTGGCGTAGCCGTCCGGTGCGAGGCGCCATCGGTAGACGGGGAGCGCGGCCATCAGGCCGCCGCCTCAGCCAAGACGTTCTCCTCCTTCTGGTGAGAACCGGTAACGGCGTTGTCTGCCGCGCGTTCCGCCCGCAGGGTCTCGCGCAGGACACGGGCCTTGGCGGGAGACGTGCGGACCGCCTTGCGGATGCCCTCGGCCGTCAGCTCCTCCATCGACCAGTCGGCGGTAGCCGATCGGGCCTCAGCAAGGAGTTCGTCAGCGGTCCGGACCGGTCGACTCGATCGGGCAACGTCCGGCACGCGACCCGTCGCCCGACGCGGCCTCACCGACTCAGCGGCCACCGCCCCAACCGACGCGGGCTCGATCTCCTTCTCCAGATCGACCACGACCGCAGCGGGCAGCGTCGCCGGGGTCTCGGCCGCCGGGAGTGGTGCCGGGGTCGACTCTTCCAGGTCAGCAGTAGACCGATTTGTTGATGTATCGACCGATTCCACGGTGGGGGCGGGATCGGTCGGTCGGTGGTGCAGGACCTTGGCGACCAGATCGGAGCCGAAGTAGATCGCCCCGACCGGCAGCGATGTGGCGAGCAGGACCAGGGCCCAGTTCGCGGGGTTCCAGTCGGCCAGTCGGCCCCAGTCGATCGATCCGCCGTGCAGTTCGGGGACGAGTCCGTGGACGTAGTTCAGGACCAGTGACGCGATCGTGTACGCGGCCAGCACCCGCAGCGCGAACCGCTTGTCCGCTCGATCGGTCAGCACCAGAGTGGCGACCAGGGCGAGCGCCATGAGGCCGTCGACGACGAACGGGTAGAGCAGCGCGGCCGTGCTGTCCGCGCCGATCGCGCGGGCCACGTCCCGCAGCGCGTTCCACGAGACGCGGAACGCCATCGCGACGACGACCACCAGGGCGAACACGAGCAGCCCTTTACCGAACCGGTTCATGCCGTGCCACCTCCCGCAACGGCCGGGGTGTTCGGCCGGACGGGGATGGAGGCGAAGAGGTGGGATGCGGCCGGGGTGGGACGCGTCTCGCGCCACTCCCACTCGGCCCCGTCCACCACCGCGTACCCCAGAGCGGCGAGCACTTCCGCGCGCTCTTCCGGGGTCGGCATCGGGGCGACGCGGCCGAACTCGTGCTCGGGCCATTCCAGCGACGGGGCGTCGATGAGGACGTACAGCTCCCAGGTGCCGTACACCCCTGTGGCCATGCGTGCCTGGGGCAGCTTCACGCCGCCTCCCCGGCGGCCGTGTTCGCCAGGGCGCGGCGGGCGGCCAGAACGCGCCGGCGGGCCCGACGGATGCGCCGCTCATCCAGCTCCGAGGCCGGGCGGTCCAGCGTCATGATCTGCGCGTCCAGCAGCTCGACTTCCGCCCGGATGAGCGGCATCTCCAGCTCTATCGCGTCCAGCTCAGCAGCCGACGGCCCGCCATCGAGCGAGGCCGCCGTAACAAGGTTCTGAAGTGCAGCGATGTGCTTCATGGGTCGTTTTCTCCTTAGACGGTGGGACGGCCCGAAAGCGGGGCCGGTGGTTTTCCCCCGGGGAAACGCGCCAGTCTGGTTGGGGGCCAACCCGGGGGGGGGGGGATGCCCCCTGAAAGAGTTCACCCGGCCCCCTCCCGAGAGGGGTGG